>JBEKQP010000057.1:0-34594 GCA_049519595.1 Candidatus Korobacteraceae bacterium
TAGCCCCCACATTAGCCAACTGCGGCAAATGTGGGCCACCTACGCCTCTTCTAGCCGCCGGTCGCATTCGCATGGACATCAACGGCCCGGTCGTGAACAATGTAAGCAAGCTAAGTTTCAACCAAAGATTCCAGAGGCGAGGACTCGGCCTGGGAGTGCGTGGCGATTCATCGCGCTGACTTAGCTGTCGAGGGTACAGGGATGGAAAGTGGGAACGAGAGATCGTTGCGGATCGACTCCAATGTGGAGCGCGGCCGCGCGGTGCGGATCACCGTGGATGGAGAGGCGATTCCGGCCTATGAGGGCGAATCTGTGGCGGCGGCGATGCTGGCATCGGGCAGGCGCGTCTTCCGGCACGCGGAGCCCGGTGGCGGGCCGCGCGGCGTTTTTTGCGGCATGGGAATCTGCAATGAGTGCATGGTGAGCGTGGCCGAGGTGGGCCACGTCAGGGCCTGCATCGCGACGGTGCGGGACGGCATGCGTGTGAGCACGCTCGGCGAATAGGAGACGATTACCATGCGCGAAGTTGAGATTGCTATCGTTGGCGGCGGACCGGCGGGTCTGGGTGCGGCGCTGGAGGCAGCAAAGACCGGAGCCCAAGTGGTGCTGCTCGACGAATATCCCACCCTGGGCGGCCAGTACTACAAGCAGGTTCCCGATGCTTTTGCCGTGAGGAACCTGAAGGCGGAGAGCGGCCAGTTCGTGGAAGGGGTTGAACTGGTCGAACAGGTGAAGAATTCCTCCGTCGAGTTTCTCCCGAATACGCTGGTTTGGTCGATTTTCCCGGACGGAACCCTCGGTCTCTGCCGCGACGAACGGAGCGAGGAGCTGCGGGCCAGGAAGTTGATTCTGGCGCCTGGTGCACAAGAGGTTCCAGTGGCCTTTCCGGGATGGACGCTGCCGGGAGTCATGATGGGCGGAGCCGCGCAATCGCTGCTGGTTACGCAGAGGGTATTGCCGGGCCGCCGCGTGGTGCTCGCCGGTGTCGGGCCGCTGCAGTTGAAGGTCGCCAGTCAACTGATCGACGCGGGCGCGGCCGTGGTAGACATCCTGGAAGCATCCAGCAAACCGCCGGTGTCGATGGAAAACGCGCTGCGTTCCCTGGGACACTGGGGAAAAATGCGCGAGGGAATGACCTACTGGATGAATCTGAAGAAGGCGCGCGTTCCTTATCATCACAGCCATGTTCCGGTGCGCGCTCTGGGAACAGAGCAACTGGAGGCGGTTGTGGTCGCCCGAGTGGATGAGGAATGGCACGTGGTGCCAGGAACCGAACGAACGCTGGAGGCCGATACGCTGTGTCTTTCCTACGGGTTCTTGCCGGCGACGCAACTGACCCGGCTCATCGGCTGCCGGCTCGACTTCCATGAGCGCGCCGGCGGATGGGTGACGTGGCACGACCCCGATCAGCGCACCAGCGTCGAAGGAGTTTATGTGGCTGGCGAAGTTGGAGGCATTGGCGGTTCCGAGGTGGCCATCGAGGAAGGCCGAATCGCGGGGCTCGCCGCCGCCCGCGCCCTGGGGAAGTCCGCGACCGGTGCAAGCCAGAAACAGGAAGCAGAGATCCGTAAGCGGCTGACGCGCGCCCGGGAGTTTGCCGAACTGGCTTCGGGAATGATGCAGCTCAAGCCCGCGCTGCTGGATTTGATTACCGATGACACGATTCTCTGCCGCTGCGAGAGTGTGCCGGCCGCCCAGATCATGCAGGCGATAGGCGAAGGCGACTGCACTTTGCGCGGCATAAAAGTTCAAACCCGCGCCGGAATGGGATCGTGCCAGGGCCGCATGTGCGGCCATCTGATTTCCCGGCTGATTGCAAAAAAAACTGGCATGCCGCTGGAATCGATCCCACCTGATACCGCGCGTCCTCCGGTCAAACCGGTTCCCTTGCGGGTGCTGGTGGATCACTTGGGAACATAGAGCAAGGGACTTGCCCTACGCCTGAGACAAAGCTTTCTTATCCGTGGTTTCGGGCAGACGCAATCCCAACTCGTCCGCCACCGAAAGTTCCGGATTGACGCCAAGCCACAAAAGCACCCCGACGACGAGAATGGCGCTGGCGACGACAAAGGGATAGACCCAGGAACCGGTGAATTGCAAGATGGCGCCGAAGACCAAGGGCGAAAGCGCCGAACCGATGTTCCCAATCGAATTCATCATGCCGGACACGGTCCCGGCATATTCATGTCCCACATCCAGACAGACAGCCCAATAAACCCCAACTGCCATTTCCAATCCAAACAGTGAACATGCGAGCAGGAAAACCGCCATGTAAGCTGAGTGTGCCAGCGCCCCGGGTATCATGAAGGCCGCAGCCACCAGCATGCCGGTCATAGCCACAACCCGGCGGGAAAATGTACCGCGTCCTGTCTTGCGCCAGATCTTGTCGGAGAGCCAACCGCCCATCGTATCGCCGACCGTGCCGGCCAACAGCGGGAGACTGGCGAAGATGCCCATCTTGATGATGCTGAAACCTCTGGCTTCGACAAGGTATGCCGGGAGCCACGTCAGATAGATCCAGATGACGTAGCAGTAGGTCGGATAGCTCAAGCTTAGAAACCACATGTTCTTACTCTTGAGCAGAGTTCTGAACTGTAATTTGGCGGGAGCTTTCCTGGCAGATCTTCCTCCGTCGATAAGATCGATCTCAGCCTGGTTGATGCCGCCCCATTTTTGCTTGTATTCCGTAGGTTTGTCGCGGTACCAGAAGTACCAGACAGCCGACCATGCCAAGCCAGTAATCGCAAAGATGAAGAATACGGACCGCCAACCCCAACGAGCCATGATCATGGCTACGATGACCGGTGTGACCGCACCGCCAAATCGTGATGCTCCGTGCGTCACTCCTTGCGCAAAACCACGCTCTTCGGACGGCATCCAGTGGGAGAAGGCGCGGGTGGCGGTTGGAAATGCTCCAGCCTCTCCGACCCCAAACAAAAGCCGTATCACCACCAGGGACGTCAGACTCCAGGCCAACGCGGTTGCGGCGGTCATCACCGACCAAAAAAACACAATCGCGGCCAGAACCCGGCGCGGCCCGAACCTATCGCTCAGCATTCCAATCGGTATCTGACATGACGAATACGTCCAGGAGAATACCGACAACACAAGCCCCCACTGCAGCTTGTTCAGACCGAAGTGCTTCATCATCAGCGGAGCCGCTACCGAGATGTTGACGCGGTCAAGATAGGTGATCAGATAAACCAGACACACAGCAAACAACACCAACCGTCGAACCCTTGTCGGCTTTTCAGTCACGGAACTACCCTCTCTGTTGGTTTCGAGGAATTCGCGCCAAGCAATGGCGATTCGTGGTTCTGTCTCTTGGACAGGGAAGTTACCTGTCCGCACTAGCCCAGTCAAGCGGTATTTGGTGGTGACAGGAGAAGACCCTGGCAGGCTGCGGAAAAAATCACGTCAGTGTCATCCTGAGGTCGCGCCGATTTTGCGCTTGGGATCTGCCTTGCTTTCAGCACGTGCAGACAGCAAATCCTTGGCTTCGCTCGGGATGACACCCTCAGAAAATAGTTTTTCAGCAGCCTGCTAGGCCAGTTTAGCGGGCTTTCAATTAGAACTGGGTTGCTGCTGCGCGTAGACGTGGTGGCCACTCACGATGGCTCCAGCTTCGGGCTCGAGTTTGAAGCAATCGGCAATCCCCACCAGGGCAATCGCCCCGACCAGGAAGAATGCGAGATGAAAATCGGCAACCATCAGCGTTGTGGCCCTGCCGTGCAGGAGTGCGGCACCGTGAAGAACCACTGCGCCCACCCCGACTCCCATGCCCATTGACATCTGCTGCACCGCGCTGAGGAAAGTGTTGGCCCGGGTCATCTTCTCGGTGGGTATGTCGGCGAACGCAAGCGTGGTCAGACTGGTAAACTGCATGGAGCGGCACAAACCGCCCAGAAACAAGATAACGGCAATCAGCATCCTGGGCATGCTGGCCGTCAGAACGCCGCACGCGGCAATCGACAGCGCAGCCAATGTGCCATTGGTAATCAGCACCCTGCGGAAGCCGAAGCGCCGCAGGATGGGACTCGTAAGCGTCTTCATGCCGAGATTGCCGGCAAACAAAGCCACCATGAGCAGCCCAGATGTAAATGCGTTCATGCCAAAGCCCACCTGAAACATCATGGGCAGCAGAAACGGCGCCGTGCCAATGGCGACACGAAATAGAGAGCCCCCGAAGATGACGGTCGCAAACGTCGGTACGCGAAGCGTCGATAGGTCGATCAGCGGAAACGGGTGGCGGCGAGCGTGCAGGGCGACAAGCGCCGCACAGGCAATGCTAAGCGTCCAAAGAGCGCCGACCTTCACCCAGGCAATCGGCTGCTGCTCCATGAAGTCCAAACCGTACATCAAGGAAAAGCAGGCGAATCCGCTCAAGAGGAACCCCAACCAGTCCAGTGGATTCCTTTCGTCTGTCCGGTGGTTTGGAACGAGCACAAAGGTAAGCAGGATGCCGAGAACGCCCAGCGGAACATTCAGAAAAAAGATCCATCGCCAGGAAGCATACGTGGTAATGAAGCCGCCGACGGGAGGACCGAGGATCGGCGCCACCAACCCGGGCCAGACGATGTAGGAGATCGACCGCATGAGGTCTTTCTTCTCGGTATTGCGGAGCACGACCAGGCGGCCGACCGGCACCATCATGGCTCCGCCCATGCCCTGCAGAACCCGCGCTGCGGTGAATTGCCAAAGCTGATTGCTCAGCCCGCAGAGAATGGAAGAGAGCGTAAAGATGGCGATTGCCGCGGCGAATACCGTTCGCGAGCCAAACCGGTCGGCAACCCATCCGCTGATCGGAATGAAGACGGCCAACGTTAACATGTATGCGCTCATGCCGGCGCTGAGAGCGATCGGAGTCGTACGCAACGCCGGCGCCATCTGCGGCAGCGCCGTCGCGATCACCGTCCCGTCCAGGTTTTCCATGAAGAAAGCGCCGGCCACGAGCAGGGCTATCAGTACGAATTTTTGGCGTTGAAAAAACATGGTCAGCGAAAGGCCATTGCATCCGTTCTGAGAACCGCCGGGGAAGACACGATCTCAAAACCATCATAGCTGGTTGCGATTTCCGGTAACAATCTAACTAGAGCTTGTTGCAGAGCTGGCATTACGCTTGACCCGGTTCATAGTAGGGGCTAGCATCCGAGAATATTTTCATTGGAGTACGAAATGCTGACGCACGCCGAATTGCTGCAATTGAAGCGCTGGAATACCCCGACGATTTACAACGGCTGGGAACAGATAACCAAGCACGACCCCGCCCATGAAGGCGTTAACCTGGAAGAAGTGCGCGATTTCATGCCGCAAATGGGACCAATGGTTGGATACGCCGTCACCCTGGTGGTTGAGCCGGGAAATCCCAAACACAAGGAAAACGCCAGCGCCCGCGGCGAGTACCTGAAGTACGTGGCATCCGTTCCAGGCCCCAAGATTGCGGTTGTCCAGGATCTTGACAAGCCGAACGTCTTCGGCTCTTTCTGGGGCGAGGTGCAGTCCAACACCCACCGGGCGCTGGGATGCGTGGGCACAATTACCGATGGGGCGATCCGCGATCTCGATGAGATGACCAATGCGGGGCTGAAGAGTCTGGCACGACGATTGTGCGTCGGCCACGCTCACGTGATTCCGGTGCGATGGAATTGCGAGGTCGAAGTCTTCGGACGCAAAATTTTGCCCGGCCAGCTGATCCACGCAGACAAGCACGGATTTATCGCGATTCCGCCGGAGGATGAGGCTCGCCTGCTGGACGCCGCGGTCTTCATGGACAGCAACGAATGCAACACGGTGATTCCCGCGGCCCGGGGATCGTTCGGTCTGCCGGTTGAGGAACTGTTGCGGCAAATGGATCAGGCGAGGGCCGAGTTTCGTGCCGCCGCTGTAAAGAAATTCCACAGCTAGGGCAATTCCATAGCCGACAGGTTGACGTCCATGCCGGCGCTCTGGCTGCGAAACCTAGAATGGTGACCATAAATGCATATCACTCTTATCGGCAAATACGCACTGTGGATGTTGGCCCTTTTTGTGCCGTCGCAGATCTTCATCGGCTATCTCATGGCCCACAAGGGAAGCCAGAGCGCCAAGCACTACTTCATCAGCGGCAAGGAACTGCCGCTGTTCCTGATGTTCTTCCTGGATTTTGCCAGCGTGCTCGGCGTAGGCAACTTCATTGGCTATGCGGGAAAAGGCTATGAAATTGGCCTGAGCCAGTTCTGGATGATGTTCGGCGAACAGGGTACCAAGGTGATCTTTGCCGTTACCGTGGCTGGAATCGCCGGACGCTACGCGTACACCACGTTCAACGAGTTCCTGGAACAGGAGCTGTTTCACGATAAGTGGTTGCGCGTCCTCGGTGGCTTTGCCATGTCGATCCCGATGGTCGCCTGGATTGGGGTGCAGGCTATGGGCTTGGGCACCTTGCTGGCCGTAGTGATGGGGATCGACCCGGTTACCGGCATCTGGATTGCGACCCTGACGGCGGTCATCTACACGGCAATTGGTGGCATGTGGGCGCTGGTGTGGACGGACGTGCTGCAAGGCGGCATAAGGATAGTGGTCGGGTTCCTGTTTTTCGGCATCATCTTTTTCAAATCCGGTGGAATCGAAGGCATCAGAAGTGGCATCCTGGCCGTTCAGCCCAACCTCTGGTCATTCGGCAACACGGGTTTCGCGCAGAATCTGGCCCTGTTGATCACTCCCATGTGCGGCGTGTTTACTTTGCAGGTGTGGTGGCAGCGTTGCTTTTCGGCCAAGGATTCCAAGACTGCCTATCGGGGATTCCTCTATACGGCTTTCTTTGCCATGTTCATGTGTTCAGCCAGCATTCTGATGGGGATGGCGGCTCATGTAATGAACCCGCACCTGGCGCGTCCTGACATGGCTTTTGGCTGGTTGCTGGTCAACTGGCTTCCGCCGGTGTTTGGGTCTCTGCTGGTGGTCACTATCATCGGGGCCGACATGACCGTGAGCGCAGCTTTCATGAATTCGGGCGTAACGCTGGTTCTGATGGACGTCGTAAAGCCGTTGATCCGCGGCGATTATCCCGACAAGAAACTCATTCAATGGGCCCGCTGGCTGACCTTCATCTTCGGTCTGGGATCGGTCTGGGTAGCTCTCCATTTCCCAACTGCTTTGTCCGCCGGACTATGGGGCTATACGTTCAGTGGGGGCGGTCTGTTCCTGCCGCTGGTGATCGGACTGCTGTGGAAGGACAAGCGCGGCAAAACCTGCGTCACGAAGAATGCCGCCATTGCTTCCCTGCTGATTGGCGGCACAACCGCGTCAGTCATTCAGTATGTTCCGCGCTTGTTCAAAATATTTGGCGGGGGCATCATACCCGGCTTGACCCTGTCTCTGATTCTGACCGTAGGAGTCAGCTTGGTGGAGCGATCCATCCAGAACAAGGCATCGCGGGCCATCGCTTCGTAGAGCGTGTTCATGAACAGCCGGGTCTTAGCCCGGTTGCGCCGGAATGATTCAAAGTGTCATCCTGAGGTCGCGGAGCTTGTCCGCGGCCGAAGGATCTGCTTTCTTTTGGAAAAGCGGCAAGCACTGGAGAAAAAGATGGCAACACTCGGACTGATTGAATACGCAGACGCGAGCCCCGAGGTTCGCGCCGTTTACGACGACATCATGGCCGTGCGCAAGACCGACTGGATTAATAATTTCTGGAAGGCCATTGCGCACGATCCGGCTACGCTGAAGCGTACTTGGGAAAGCATTAAGCAGATCATGGCGCCGGGTGCGCTCGATCCGCTCACCAAGGAATTGATCTATGTGGCCGTGAGCGTCACCAATGGCTGTGGTTATTGCATCGCATCGCACACGGTGTCAGCGCGCGGCAAAGGAATGACGGACGCCATGTTCCAGGAGCTGCAGGCGATCATCGGCATGGCGAACGAAACCAACCGGCTCGTCGCCGGCTATCAGGTCGAGATCGACGAGCGATACAAGCCACCGTTAGCTCGCTAAACCGGCTCGAAGGTTTGATAGCTGCTCAATAATTGTCCTCGGAAGTGTCATCCAGAGCGAAGCGAAGGATCTGCTGTTTGCACGCGCTAAGAGCAAAGCAGATCCTTCGGCCGCGCAAAAGCTCCGCGACCTCAGGATGGCACCGGCACACCCAACTGGATACACCTATTGCGAAGCCGCGCTGGAGCGACCCTGTTATTCCGCTCGTCTAGGCCGAAAACGTGATCTTGCTCACAGCATGCCAAGGGCAAATTAGCGGAACATCCTAAGTTAGCACGGATGAGGAGTGCGCTTGGTGAAGCCTGCAAGGCTAAGACGGATTTCGCAGGTCGTGTTCTTTCTGCTTTTTCTGTTTCTCCTGCTGCGGACGGAGCTGCGAGGATCTCTGCACGCGACCGGGAGCGACATGGCACTCGCTTATCCGGTTCGTCTGTTCTTTCAGATTGATCCGCTGGTCGCGCTTTCGAATGCGCTGGCCACGCATTCGCTCTATCACGGACTTCTCTGGAGCCTGTTTGTCCTGATACCGACTCTGTTCCTGGGACGCTTCTTCTGCGGCTGGATCTGCCCCATGGGCTCCCTCAGCCACTTCTTTAGCAACCTGAAATCGGAGCGCAAGCGCGGCAAGCAGTTGGTTGAGTCGAACCGTTACAAACGCTGGCAAACCGCAAAGTATTACATCCTGGTGGTCGTGCTGGTTGCAGCCGTTTGCGGTACGGGGATCGTCGGATGGGTTGATCCTCTTTCCCTGTTGGTGCGTTCGCTGGGGTTGTCGATTCTGCCGGGGGCGAATTATGCCCTCACGGCGGGACTGCACACGCTTGAGCACAGCCGGTTCGAAGCGGTGCAGATGGCAGGCAGCATCCTGCACTTCATCTTCGGAGCGCTGGTGCTCAGCTTCAAGCAGCCGTATTTCCGGCAGGGGATTTCGCTCGGACTAATTTTCGTTTTCCTGATGGCGCTCAATCTTCGCGTGTCGCGCTTCTGGTGCCGCGCGCTGTGTCCGCTAGGCGCGCTGCTGGGCGCCGCATCGCGCTGGTCGGTTCTCGGACTCTCGAAGAAGGCTGAACACTGCAATGACTGCAACCGCTGCCTCATGCACTGCCAAGGTGGTGACGATCCCGTGGGCGGCGTCCCCTGGCGCAAAGCCGAGTGCCATCTCTGTCTCAACTGCGTCGACGAGTGTCCGGACCACGCGCTGACTTTCCAATTCTTTCCTGAAGATGGTTCCGTGGATGGCCCGGACCTGCGGCGGCGCAAACTCCTCACCGGAGTGGTTGCCGGCGCGGCCATCGTGCCGCTGGCGCGCAGCACGAATGGATTTGCCGTTGAACGCCATGAGCGTCTGTTGCGGCCTCCCGGGGCGCTCGATGAGGAGCACTTCCTTGAGCGCTGCATTCGATGCGGCGAGTGCATGAAGGTTTGCCCGAACAATGCACTGCATCCGACGCTGACGGAGGCGGGTCTGGAAGGCCTCTGGACCCCGGTGCTCGTGCCCCGGAGCGGATACTGCGAAGCCAGTTGCGTGCTGTGCTCGCAGGTGTGCCCGACCGGAGCCATCTGGGAGATCACGCCCCGGGAAAAGGGCTGGACCGTGGAACTTGGCGCGGATACCAAACCAGTCAAGCTGGGCCTTGCTTTTTACGATCGCGGGCGTTGCCTGCCCTGGGCAATGGCTACTGAGTGCATCGTCTGCGAAGAATGGTGCCCAACCTCTCCCAAGGCCATTTATCTTCGACCGGCTGAGGTCGCGGACGCCAAGGGAAGCGTCAAGCAGGTCAAACAACCATACCTCGATCCCAGTCTCTGCGTGGGCTGCGGCGCTTGTGAATACGCGTGTCCCGTGCAGGATCGCCCGGCGGTTTACGTCACCAGCATCGGTGAGAGCCGCTCACGTACCAACCAGATCCTGCTGAACCGGAGCAAGAGGAGGCCGAATTGATGCACTTGTGCAGGGTTCTTCGAACTCCACTCCTTCTTGCCTGCGTTCTCGCCATCGCCGCGGGCGCGGGATGCAACCGGAAGACGGCGGCGAAGTCCGGGCCGTTTCCGGCCTCGAACGAAGTTTCCGGATGGGCCAAGACCGGCGAGACTCGAACTTTTGACGCGGCCAACCTCTGGCGTTACATCGACGGCGATGCGGAAAAGTATCTGAAAGCCGGCGTGCAGAGCGCATCCACCGCTGATTACAAGTATCAGGACAAGTTCGAAGCCGTTGTCGATGTCTACACCATGACAAACGGCGATGGCGCCACGAAGATCTTCGAGTCGGAGCCGCCGCGCAATGCCAAGCAGGTTTCGCTTGGCGATGGCGCACGTCTTTATGGTCAGAGCCTGATCTTCCACAAAGGACGTTACCTGGTGCGGGTCGTGGCTTATGACGAAGCACCGGAGGTGCGGCAGGGAATTCTGGATCTGGGACACGGACTGGCGGAGCGTCTCGAAAAGTGAGGGTCGCGATGGACGAGCATAGAGCAGGAACAAGCCGTAGGGATTTCCTCCGGAAGTGTGTGGCTGGAACCTTCGCGTTGAGCGTCGCCGGCGAGTTTAAATTCCTGCCGGCGCAGCAGCCTGCGGCAGCTAAATCGAGGGTCGTGGTGGCCCGCGATGCCATGCTGCGCGCGGCCGGAGCGAAGGTCGATTCTGGGCGCATTTTCGGACTGCTCGACCGCGGAATGCAGGCTTTTTACGGGGTCGACAATCCGCTGCAAGCGTGGAAGAAGCTGGCGCGCCCTGGTGAAAGAATCGGGCTTAAGGTGAACACCATCGCCGGGCGGGGGCTGTCGACCAATGTGCAAGTCGTCGAGGCCATTTGCGAAAGGCTGCAACAAGCCGGCATCCCATCGCGAGACATCATTGTCTGGGACCGCACGAACGGTGAACTGGAGCGCGCCGGGTTTCGCGTGGCTTCCGATGTCAACCGCGTGCGTTGCGTGGGGACCGATGCCTTCGGCTACGAGGAACAGCCGGAATCCTTCGGCACTGTCAGGAGCAAGTTGTCAAAGATTCTCACCCGCAACTGCGACGTGCTCATCAATGTGCCGGTGCTGAAAGACCATTGCGATGCCGGAATCACGGCGGCACTGAAAAACATGTACGGGGTCATCGACAACCCGTACCGTTTGCACGGCCATGGCTGCGCTCCCGGCGTTGCGGATCTGAACATGCTGCCTGCGATCCGGACGAAGATGCGGCTCACCATCTGCGACGCGACCACCGCATCGTTCGACGGCGGGCCTTCCTTCGAGCCGGAGTCCACCTGGAAACATAATGGAGTCATCATTGCGCGGGACCCGGTCGCGCTCGATTACACCGCATGGCAGATCATCGAGCATAAACGCGCCGAGCAACGGCTCAAGACGTTGACGGAGGCGGGCAGGCCGCCAGGGTTCATCGGCTTGGCGGCTGACGCGCGGCATCAACTGGGCACCAACGATCCACGTAGAATTTCTTTGGTGGAGGTTTAGTCCGCCATGAATCGACGCGAAGCGCTGCTCAAGCTATTACGCCTCGCCGGTGCCGGTGCCGGAAGCGCTGCCCTGGGGTTCTGGCTCGACCAGCGGAGCATGCGCCCGGAGCAAGCGCTGGTGATGAATGCAAAGCGCAGCCACAGCATCGCCCCGAACGCGAAGCTGCCGGAAATGATCGTTGCACAAGGGGGAGACGACCCCGCGCTGCTGGTGCGCCGGGCGCTCGAAGAACTAGGCGGCATTCGCCGCTTCATCTCACGCGCGGATATTGTGGTGGTCAAACCCAACATCGGCTGGGACCGGACACCAGAGCAGGCCGCCAACACCAATCCGTCCCTGGTGGCTGAGGTGGTTCGCCAGTGCTGGGACGCCGGGGCAAAGAAGGTAATTGTCGCCGACGTGAGCTGCAATGATGCCAGGCGGTGTTTCCAGCGGTCGGGCATCGCCGAAGCGGCGCGGCGCGCAGGCGCGCAGGTTATCCTGCCGGAGCCCGAACGATTCAAAGACGTCAACCTGCAAGGAGACGTGCTGCAAAACTGGCCTGTATTTGAGCCGTTTCTGGCCGCAGACAAGATCATCAACATTCCCATTGCCAAGCATCACAGCCTCACCGGCACAACTCTGGGAATGAAGAACTGGTACGGAATTCTCGGTGGGCCCAGGCATCAACTCCACCAGCGCATCCACGAAAGCCTGGCTGACCTTGCAGATTTCATCCGTCCGACGTTGACGATCATCGACGCCTACCGGGTGCTCATGCGCAATGGGCCAACCGGCGGCGACGTGGAGGATGTAGTGCTCAAGCAAACGGTGCTGGCCGGAACCGACCCGGTCGCGCTTGACGCCTATGCAGCCAAGGCTTACTGGAACCTCGACCTGAATTCATTGCCCTACCTGAGGCTGGCCGCCGAACGCGGCTTGGGAACGCCCGCCTTCGAGACACTTCGCACGCAAGTCGTTAGGATCGGTTAACCGCCCGTGAACGGACAATTCCCTGACGAGCGCCAAGCCGAGGCCTCCACTACGCGCCGTTTCTGCTGTAGTGGAGCAGAAGCCGTACGTTCGAAACCGACGATCCGTAGCCGCGCCGTGTAGAGTCAGCTCTATGTTGTTTTTAGCTTAAGCTTCGACTTGTTCTCTTCCAGAAACTCCCGCAGTTGCGGGCTGGCCTCGAGCAGCCGAGTCCATTGTTCGTAGTACAGCGTCACTGGAAAGCGGCCAAGGCCGTAAACGCTCACTCCGCCCTTTTCGCTGACCTTGAATTGCAGACTGCCGGTTTTTTGCTGTTTGGTTTCAAGTTCTGCCAGTTTCGCTTTCAGTTCTTCATAGGTAGGCTCAGGCATCGAATCCCCCTCCAGTAAGAGTGCAGCTTTTGAAGCCTTAACAATATCACGCGGGCCCTGCTGGGTAGCCCTGAGGCTGACGTCCCCGTGCAATCGCCGCCGGGCTGTGGACGTTGCCCGAGCAATTCAAAGCACCCCTTCCCCAGCGGAGGTTGAAATCGCGCGGTACGCGACTGCCGGCATTCTCGTTGTTGTTGTTTTGGTGCCGCCAATCTGATAAAAATTGCGCTCAGTCCACTTCGCAAAAGGTATACCTAACGAAGTAGCCAGGCATTCAGCCGGGCGGCGATGGCCCGAATGCACGAACGAGGGAGCTTGCATTATTTTGAATTTCTGGCCTCGTAACCGCCTTGGATGGTAGCTGATTGCCGGCTGAACAGGAGCACAAGCATGAATGGGACTCGTAGGAGTTTTCTTAAAGCTGCCGGCGCGATTGGCGCCATCACCGCAGCGGGTGGATTTCCCCGTGGGGACTGGGTCCCCCGGGCGTTCGGAGATTCCATGGACCTTAAAAAAGAAAATATCACCGCCGACATGTCCCGCTGGGCTGCGGGAGTGAAGTTTAACGATCTTTCGGGCGACGCCGTCCATCAGGCAAAGCGGTTCCTGCTGGATGCCATGGGTTGCGCGCTGGGCGGATACCACCAGCATGACACGGTGATCGCGCTCCAGGTGCTTGATGAAATTGCCGCTCCCGGTCCCGCGACCGTCATCGGCTCCGGAAAGAAGATAGATTGCGTGCACGCGGCATTCGCGAACGCGCTCATGATCCGCTGCATGGATTACAACGACATCTACTGGAAACAGGACCCGGTGCATCCCTCCGACATCTTCCCTGCGGCCATCGCCTGCGGCGAGCGTGCCAAGAGCGACGGCCGTGAATTGATCGTTGGCCTGGTGCTCGGGCACGAATTCGAGATGCGTTTTGCCGAATGCGCTTTTCCGGGCATTCGCGAGCGCGGCTGGCATCATGCCACCCTTACCGCCTTCGTTTCGCCCATCGTTGCCGGCCGCATGTTGCACCTTCCCTGGCAGCAGATTCAGCAGGCCATCGGCATTTCGGGTTCGGCTCGCGGCACTCTCGGCGCGGTAACGGCCGGCAAGTTGACCATGATGAAAAACACGGCCGAACCGATGGCGACCGAAAGCGGCGTGCTCGCCGCGTTGCTGGCGGCCAAGGGCTATACCGGGCCTGAGCATGTAATCGATGGCAAAGAAGGACTGGCTCAGGTGATCCCTTGCGAGTGGAAGCTCAACGTGCTGACGGACGGCTTAGGCAAATCGTGGCGCATCACCCAGTGCGGCATGAAGTTCTTCCCGACCGAAGCGCTGACGCATTCCCCCATCTCGGCCGTTCTCGATCTGGTAAAGGAAAATGACCTCAAGCCAGATCGGATCGAGAAAGTTCAAATCCGCACGGTGGCTCGGGCAGCCGATATTCTCGCCGATGCCAGCAAATACGATCCGCATTCCAAGGAGACGGCCGATCATTCGTTGCCCTACGGCGTCGCGGCCGCCATCGTCGATCGCCAAGTCACGCCGGCACAGTTCACCATGGCAAAGATCAATGACCCGCTGATCCGCGCGCAGCTTCGCAAAGTCGAAGTCACTGGCGATCCGGAAATCGAGAAGGTATTTCCGGCCTTGCAGCGCGTGAACGTCACGATTATCACCACCGACGGCAAGCGGTTCAGCAAGCAACTCGATTATCCCAAGGGCGATGCCCGCAACCCGCTCAGCGACCGCGAGGTCGAGGAGAAGTTCGCGGCGCTGGCCGAAGATGCTCTTACCAAGCCGCAGCAGAGACTCGTCCTGGACACGATCTGGAACCTGGAAAAAGCTGGCTCGGTCACAACTTTGATGGAGATGCTGAAATCAGGGAAAAGCCCGGCCGCTCACGGCTAGACCGGATTCGCCCAACATGCGCAACTACAGTGCATGTTGAGACACCGTATCTCGATTTACCGCTCTTTCTTAGTCCAGCGGCCGGGCGGATAATGGCAGGCCGGACTTACCGGGGTGTACTATGGCTTCGACTGCCAGAGTAGTGCGCCGCTCACTGATCGGAATAAAGGGGAACCCGTGCAAGTTGTTAAATTTCCTTTTGGCGATAAGTTTCTCGAACTTGAATTGGACCGGGAAGCCGAAGTGCTCATGCCCGAGCTGGTTCCTGCCGCGCCGGATAAGCTCGCGGTCATTCGGCAAGCCATGGTGCAACCGATCGGGTGCGAACGGCTGGCCAAGCTAGCCAAGGGTAAGAACTCGGTTGCCATAGTCGTCAACGACATTACCCGGCCCGCGCCCAGCGAGGCCATGTTGACCGTGATCATGGAGGAATTGACCGAAGCCGGCATCGATGCGGCAAACGTCACCGTGATTGTGGCCGTGGGGAACCACGAATTGCCGACGCCGGAGGAATTGCAAGCGATAACCGGCCAGTGGTGCTCAAGGCTTAAGATCGTTTCCCATAACTGTTACGACGACAGCTCGCTGACCTATGCCGGAGAGACTCCGAGACACGTGCCGGTTTACGTGAACACCCAGTACGCCAAGGCATCTTTGAAGATTCTGACCGGGTTGATCACTCCCCATCAATCCGCCGGCTTCAGCGGCGGAAGAAAATCCGTCGTACCGGGCATCGCAGGAATCAAGACCATAGCGACTCACCATTCGTTTCCGATTCGCCCCGAGGGCCCCGTGATGGGGATCATTCAGGGGAATGTTTTTCATCAGGAAGCGGTTGCGGCAGCCCGTCTCGCCGGTGCGGATTTCATCGTCAACGTCATCAAGAACTATCGCGGCGAAGTGGTGGAGGCCGTTGCCGGCGGCCTTGAGCAGGCTCATGCGCGGGGGGTTGAAATTTGCGAGAAGACATGGGTCCGCAAGTTTGATGCTGGCTACGACGTTATCTTTGTCAGTCCCGGTGGATACCCGAAGGACATTGACCTGCATCAGTCGCAAAAAGCCGTTTCAGTAGCCGAACAGGTGGTCAATCCCGGCGGCACCATCGTTTTGGTTGCGGAATGCAGAAAAGGAATCGGCAAGTTTGGCGCCACGCTGAAGGCAGCCGATTCAGTCGAAACGGTCATTCGCAATTTCTACGAACAGGGATTTACCGCTGAAGGGCATACCTCAAAAGCCTACATGTTTGCGCGGGTTTGCAAGAAGTGCCGCGTGCTGGTTGTGACCTCTGGAATCGAGCCCAAGGAACTGGCGGAGATGTTCATGACGGGCTTTACTTCGCTTGCCGAGGCGGCGTCGGTTGCGTTGAGCAACTATAAACAGCCGAAGATCCTGTGTATTCCGTACACGGGCGAATGCATACCTGTGCTGACCGAGAGTTTTGTGACCGCCTGAGTGTGCAAGGCCTTATCGAGCAAGAAACTGCTGGAGATGCCAACGATGCATTACCTCCTCTTTTACGAAGTTGTGGATGGTTACGTCGAGAAGCGGGCGCCATTCCGCGAGCCACACATGAAACACGCCATGCAGGCGTTCGAACGTGGAGAGCTGGTTCTGGCCGGCGCATTGGCGGACCCGGCAGACGGCGCGGTGCTCGTGTTCCGCGGTCCTACGCCGCAAGTCGCCGAAGCGTTCGCCAAGGCGGACCCGTATGTCATCAATGGCCTCATCAAGTCGTGGCGCGTGCGGAAATGGATGACGGTCATTGGCGAAGGGCTGCCGCCCGTATAGGCGCTGGCGTTTCCACGCTAATCGCTAGACCGGATTCGCGGAAGGTGTGTCCGCTAAGGTAGCCGGGCTTTCAGCCCGGCGCTGATAGCACCGGATACACTGACTCCGATTCTGCTCTAAGTGCTTAACATCTGTGGGTGGCAACATGCGACCGGAGAGCGCCCGAAGCCGCCGTCTATGCGCCCGATCACAGCAGCACGCGCGAAAGCAGGTACGCTGCCGCCGTTGCCACGGTCACTCCGATCAACCCCGGAATCATGAAGCTGTGGTTGAAAAAGTACTTCCCGATGTGCGTCGTGCCGGTCGGGTCCATGTTGATTGCCGCCAGATCGCTTGGGTAAAAGCAGAAAAAGAAATATGCGTAGGTGGCGGGCATCAGGCCGAGCATCACGGTTGTCGGCAGACCCAGAGCAACGCCAAACGGAAACATCACCGACATTGTTGCCGTCTGGCTTTTGACGAAGGCGGAAACACAGAACAGGGAAATGGCAAACGTCCACGGCCAAGTCTGAACCATCGATCTCATCTGCGATACCAGATAGGCCTTGTTGCCGGTAACGAACGTGTCGCTCATCCAGGCAATGCCGAAAATGGACACCACCGCGATCATTCCGGCGATAAACACGCTGGAACGCGCAATGTCCGCCGCCTTTACGTCGGTCGTCAGCAAGATGAAGGCGCCGAAGGCCAGCATCACCATCTGCACCACAACGGTCAGGGGGACGGAGCTGCCGCCGACCTTGGGAAGCAATCCAAGGTGCAGCAAATCCTGATCCAGTGCCAGTAGCACGGTCGCTGCCACCCCGGTGAAGAACAGAAGCACGGAAGTTTTCGCCTGCCGCGATATCTTTTTGCCTAGCGTGGTGACGGAGACATCGAGTGTCTTGCGGAAGTCGGGATCGGCCAGGCGCTTCTGAAACTCGGCATCCTGGTCCAGATCCTTGCCGCGGTTCAGGCTCCAGAGCGCGGCGGCCAGCAGGCCTATGATTCCGGCAGGCACCGTAATCTTCAGGATATCGATCAGGCTGACCGGATGGTTGGTTCTGGCTGAAAACGCCAGAAACGTGGTCACAACTCCCGCCACCGGACTCGCCGTGTTTCCCATCTGCGAAGCGATGGCCGAAACTGCCATCGGACGCTCGGGGCGGATGCCGGTTCGCAGCGCGACGTCAGCAATGACCGGCAACAGCGCGTAAACGCCGTGCCCGGTCCCAAGACAGACGGTCAGGAAGAAGCAGCAGAACGGAGCCAGCAGCGTGACGTGCTTCGGATGCGCCCGAAGCAATCTTTCGGTTAACTGCACCATGTAGTCGAGACCGCCGGCCACCTGCAACGTTGCCGATGCGGTGACGACCGCAAGAATGATGAGCATGACCTGGATCGGTGGTTCCGAAGGCGCCGTTCTGAAGCCGAGCACCAGCACCGCCGTTCCCAGGCCTCCGATCATGCCCAGTGATACGCCTCCGCGCCGGATTCCGAGCAGGATGGCAATCATGACCAGGCAGAATTGCGCCCAGAACATCTGCGGGCTGGCAACTTTGGGATTCGCCTGAGCGGCGGCTCTGGCCCACCAAATCAGAACACCAAGCAGTGGCACGCACAACCACGGGAGCATCCGCCATCGGTCGCGAGGCTGCGTTGCACTAAGTGTTGGCGCCATGGCTGTCGCCGTCCCGCTGGCTGGCGCGCCTGCCCCGGCAACGGTCGCTTTCCCCGTTGCTGGCGTGGAGAAACCGCACTTGCCGCACGTATTGGAATTCTCAGGCAGAAGTGTGTTGCACTTTGGACAGAACATTGAGTCTCCCGGCGATCTACCACCCATCCGAGTGCGGTGACCGCACTGCTTCCAGCTGAATGCCTATGGTTGTATCACGGTCACCGCGCAGACAGAAGCCTCCGATGTCTATTTGGAACCAGGACGTAGCCGTGGAAGAATTTTTACTGGAACCGGTCTCGTCCAGACAAACAACGTTCATGGCTGGCCTGCTCGCAATACAATGGGAGCAGTGTACGTTATCTACAATCTGCTGCTGGCGGTTGCGTTGCTGGCCAGCGCTCCTTACTGGTTCGTTCGCCTGCTGCGGCAGGGGAAGTACCGCGAAGGAGTCGGCAACCGGCTCGGAATGCTGCCGCCCCACTTGCGTTCCATGGTTGCGGCCGGCAAGCCGGTGATCTGGGTGCATGCGGTGTCGGTTGGTGAGATTCTTGCCGTGGCCGGACTCATAGAGGAAATGCGCAAGCGTTTCGCGGGTTACGCGATTGCCATCTCCACCACCACCAGCACGGGCCACAAGCTGGCGGGCGACCGCTTCGGCCCGGAAAATGTTTTCTACTTCCCGCTCGATCTCAGCTTTGCCGTTCGCCGTTACATGCGCCTGCTTCGACCAAAGCTGGTGGTAATTGCCGAAACCGAGTTCTGGCCCAACTTTCTGCGGGCCGCGCGCCGCTCCGGCGCGGCTGTTGCGGTGGTCAACGCACGCATCTCAGACCGTTCGTATCCACGCTACCGCAGGTTTTCCTCTCTGCTGCGCATGGTATTGCGGAATGTCGACCGCTTCCTGGCGCAGACCGAGGAAGACGCACGGCGACTTGTCGGCGTCGGCGCCGCACAAGACCGTGTAATGACGGCGGGCAATCTCAAGTTCGACGCCGCTGCCCCAGCGACCAATCCCGAGGTGGGGCGACTACTAGCCCGGCTGCAGGAAATCAGCGCCGGGCCCATCGTCGTGCTCGGCAGCACAGTGGAATCCGAAGAGCAGATGCTGGTTGCCACTCTTCGCGCCATCCTAGGGCGGCATTCGCGGGCTCTCGTCATCCTTGCTCCCAGGCATAAAGAACGATTCGACGCCGTTGCCGAACTGCTGAGCAGTTACGGAATTCCTTTCACCCGACGCTCGTATCCGGAGTGGCCGCGGAACGTGACTTCCGGAAGCATTCTCCTGCTCGATACCATCGGAGAATTAGCGTCGATTTACTCGTTGGCATACGTATCTTTTGTCGGTGGCAGTTTGGCCTCGCGCGGCGGACACAACATCCTGGAGCCGGCCGCCTTCGGCATTCCGATCATCGTTGGACCGCACACCGAAAATTTCCGTGACATCGTGCAAAAAATCGCCGACGGCGGCGGCGTTCTGGTGGTGCGCGATCAGCACGAACTTCAATCGGCACTGCTTCGCCTGCTGGCTGATCCTGTGGAACGTAAGCAGCTCGGCGAACGGGCGCTGGAGATTCTGAAGGCAAACCAGGGAGCCACCGAGCGCACGCTAGCCGAACTGGAAAAGTTGCTGCTGGCCGGGAGGACAAACTGATGCTGACCCCAACACGCGAACTAAGGCGTGTGTTGGGGGCTCCTGTGTCCGCCATGTTCTCGGTGGTGGTGGCTGCACGCAACACGCTTTACGACCGCGGTGTGTTGAAGCAGCAGCGGCTTCGCCGGCCGGTTATCAGCGTCGGTAACATCTCCGTCGGTGGCGCCGGCAAGACTCCGTTCGTGGTTATGCTGGCCGAACTCCTGCGGCAGCGCGGAGTGCGCGTCGATGTCCTGTCGCGCGGGTATGGGCGCAAAACTTCAGGAGTGTTGGTTGTCGATGCCGGTGGCAGTCCCTTGCAATTTGGGGATGAGCCGCTACTGATTGCGCGGCGGCTTCCGGGCGTGCCCGTCGTTGTCGGCGAAAGCCGATTCCAGGCAGGGCTGGAGGCCGAGCGGCGATTTGAAACAGATATCCATCTGCTGGACGATGCTTTTCAGCATCGGCAATTGACGCGTGATTTTGACGTCGTGCTGCTTTCGCGGTTCGATCTTCAGGACCGTCTGCTGCCTTCGGGGCGGCTGCGCGAACCGCTGTCATCGCTCGCTCGCGCCGACGCCCTGGTCTGGTCCGAGCCGGGAGATATTCCTTCGCTACCGGCGTCAATACCTGTCTGGAGGGCGCATAGGCGGGTTGAACTTCCCCCGCAATCTCCTTCGAGACCTTTCATTCTTTGCGCGATAGCCGGACCACAACGCTTTTTGAGCGACCTCGGAAGCGCTGGCGTTCACCCCGCCGGTCATCACTGGTTTCGCGATCATCATGCCTACACCGAAGCCGACATCCGGGGACTTTGCCGTGAGGCCAGCCGCTCCGGAGCCGATGGTTTCCTGACGACGGAAAAAGACGCGGTGAAACTCAATGTCTTGCAAGCGCAATTGCCGAATTTGGCAGTCACCAGGCTCTCTCTGGAATTGGAAAACGCACAGCAGGTTCTCACGACGATCCTCGACAAGGTGAAGACTGGGTGAGCAAGCGCAAGGAGCCGCCATGAGTGGCACGAGGACCGAAGGCCAACGCCGGATTTGGCAGTCAGGCGACTACGGCACAAGTGTGAGACAATTTTGAACTTGAGACCTTTGATGAATCGAAAAGAAAGTCAACACGAACGGCTCCGCGCCATTGTGCAGTCATTCCCGAACGTTACCGTAACGGTACTCGCCGATCTTGTGGCAGACGAGTTTATCTATGGTGAAATCTCGCGGGTTTCGCGCGAGGCCCCAGTGCTCATTCTGAAGCACCGCGAGCGCACCGTTGTGCCGGGCGGCGGCGGAAACGCGATCATGAACCTTGCCGATCTCAAAGTAAATGTGCTTCCAGTTGGCGTCGTCGGCGATGATGAACCGGGGCGATTGTTGCTTCAGGCTTTGCGGGAAAAGAAGGTACCGTTGAGCGGAGTGAATCGTCTCAAAGGCCACACGACGCCGACCAAGACGCGTATTCTGGCGGGAATGTCCCACTCTTCGCGGCAGCAGGTGGTACGTGTCGACCGTGAGCCGGAGCCGCTCGGCGAGACGCATCCAGCACTTTTGAATCTGATCTCCTCCGTGCGCGAATATGCCAAGGCCTCCGACGCCCTGCTTATTTCCGACTACGGTTACGGCGCCGCAACTCCTCGCCTGCTCACGTTCATCCGGTCGAAGGGCGCCCTCAACCACTTGCCCGTTACCCTCGACTCGCGCTACCGCCTGCTTGAGTACAGCGGACTAACGGCCGCGACTCCGAACGAACCGGAAGTCGAGGCCGCGCTGAAGATCGACATTGGCAGCGATCGTCAGCGGCTTGGCTCCGCCGGACGTGAATTGATCAAGCGCATGAAGCTGGAGTCTCTGGTCATCACTCGCGGCAGTGATGGCATGGTCGCCTTCGAGGGGCCGGAGATACGGTGATTGCGACGTTTACCGCCGCCATTGCCGCCGGCGCCGATACCGAATCGGCGGCCCGCCTGGCGAACCTGGCGGGTGGCATCGTCGTGATGAAGCGGGGCACAGCCACGGTCACTCAGGCCGAATTGCTCAAGGCCTTGGAAGAGAGCAGCAAGGCGGTCCATGTCCGGTAGTCGGCACACAAGTTCCAAGATCTTTTCGCGCCAGGCGCTGGGCGAGAAAGTGCGCGTCTGGAAGCTCGCCGGCGAACAGGTGATACTGGCCAATGGATGCTTCGACGTGCTGCATGTTGGGCACATACGCTACCTGCATGCTGCCAAGCAGCTTGGCGGACGCCTGGTGGTTGCCATCAACTCGGACGTAAGCGTGCGCGCGGTGAAAGGGCCGGGACGGCCGCTCATGCCTGAGAGCGAGCGGGCGGAAATCATCGCCGCCCTGGCCGACGTCGACGCCGTCGTCATATTCTCCGAATTGGACGTACGTGCTTTGATCCGCGAACTGCGCCCCGAGGTGCAGGCCAAAGGTACCGACTACACTGTCGACAGTGTTCCCGAGCGTGATGAGGTCATCGCTTACGGTGGCCGCATCGAGATTGTCGGCGACCCTAAAGATCACTCGACCTCGGCGTTGCTGAGCAAAATTACTCCCGCTCCCGCAGCTTCGAGCAGTGTTCCCGCGGGCGAGTTTGGTAATGTGGAGGAGAAACGTTAGGCAGTGATGAACTCTTCTCCCTCCCAGCATGCGCCGGTGATCCGGCGGGATCCGCCTCGCAGTATTCTCGTTGTGCGTCTTGGCGCAATGGGTGACCTCATTCATGCGATTGCTGCCGCGAGCGCTCTGCGCGCCGCGTTGCCCGAGTGCAAAATAGGCTGGGTGGTCGAGAAGCGCTGGTCGGAGCTGCTGTGCTCTTTGGGGTTTGCGCTCCGTGGCGAGCGCAGCCGGGAGCGGCCGCTGGTCGACGATTTATTTACCGTCGACATTCGCACCTTACGCTCGAATCCAGTTTCGCCGGCGACCTGGAAGGAAATGCGTACATGCTTCGCCGAACTCAGATCCGTCGGCTACGAGCGCGTGGTCGACGTTCAAGGCGCGATCCGTTCAGCCCTTATTGCGCGACTCAGCGGCGTTGCTGAAAGCTGGGGCGAAAGCAAACCGCGAGAGGCTCCCGCCGCGATTTTTTACCGGCATGCGGTGCCGTTTTCGGGCAGCCACGTTGCACAACAGAATCTTGCTCTCATGTCCGCCGTGGCCGGCATTCCGCTTGACGATTGTGCGCCCTTGCTTCCCCAAGATGCCAATTCGACGAAGTGGTGCGAGCAGTTGCTGAGCGATCGTTCCGCCCCAACTCGCACGACTAAGGCGCATAGTGAGGACCCCTTCCGTTTCTGCATACTTAACCCGGGCGCCGGTTGGGGAGCGAAGTGCTGGCCGCCATCTTCTTTCGCGGAAGTCGCTCACCGGCTTGCTGAAGTCGGCCTCCGCTCGCTGGTGAATTTCGGCCCCGGTGAGGAGCATCTGGCGCAACAAGTCGCGGAAGCCAGCGGCGGCGCCGCGGAAGCGATTTCCTGCAGCGTTTCGCAACTGATCGAACTCACGCGCCGGGCGGAAGTTTTTATTGGCGGCGACACCGGCCCCATGCATCTTGCGGCAGCGCTTGGGGTACCGGTGGTGGGCCTGTTCGGACCTACAAATCCAGAGCGCAACGGCCCTCGGGGCACGCGCAGCGTCATATTGCGCAGCCGGCAGAGCGCGACCAGTTATCACCATACCGCCATCCCGGACCCAGCCCTGCAATCGATATCGCCTGCCGAGGTGGCGGCCGCCGCGCACACGCTGCTGCAGCAGCAGAATCGTGCGGCAGTACAGGAAACGTCTTGAGCGGAAGCGGCTCGAAAGGCTGGAGCGGAATTGCACGGCGAATCCGAGTGCCTCTCGGATTCGTCTTCGCCGCCTTGTATCTTTGGCTGGCCCGGCCGAACTGGGGTTCGATCATTTTGGGAACCGCCGTGGCGAGCATCGGTGTAATCTTGCGCGCCTTGGCATCCGGCCACGTTAAGAAGGACCAGGAATTGACCACCACCGGACCATATGCTTACACTCGCAACCCTTTATATCTTGGCTCCATCATCATCGCGGTTGGTTTTGCGGTCGCCGCCCAAAACGTCTGGGTTGTGGTGCTGATTTTCGCGATGTTCGCCGCCATCTACGTGCCGGTGATTCGCGCCGAAGAAGTGTTTTTGCAATCGAAGTTTCCGGGATACGGCGCCTACGCTTCCCGCGTACCGCGGCTTATTCCGCGCCTTAGCAGTATTTCGAATCCTGGCTCAGGCTTTTCACTGGAGCTTTACCTTCGGCACCGCGAGTACAATGCCATTCTAGGAGCGTTGCTGGTTGTCGTTGTCCTGATCGCAAAGCTCATTTGGTATCCTCGTTAACTGAGTCATGCGATATAGACGCCTGCACGCCCTGATTTTGTTTTTCCTGATGGTGACTGCGCTGCTTGCCCGCACGCTGGATGCGCAGCAGCCCGGTGCAGTAGACACCATTGGCCCGGCATCCATGATCCGGCCGGTTCCCGCGGCCTTCCATTTCCCTCACGGCACGGTTCTGCACTACGACGCCGAGTGGAGGTTGTGGAAAGCGGGAACGGCCAGCTTGCGGATTGATGCCGCCGGCACGGAGGAGCGCGTCACCGCCAGCGCCGATTCAATTGGCGTCATCGCCATGCTTTACCGGGTTCAGGACCGGTTCGAATCTTATTTTGATCGCCGCAGCTTCTGTTCGTTGAGCATTAACAAGCAATCCGAAGAAGGGCTGCATCAACGCCAAACCAACATCCACTTCGACCAGGTGCGGCGAAAGGCCGTTCTCGACGAACGCAACTTGCGCACCGGACAAATCAAACATACCGAACAGGATACCCCCGGCTGTGTCACCGATGTGCTTTCGGGTATGTACTACCTGGCCTCGCTGCAACTGGAACCGGGTCGCGCCTCCATGTTCCCGCTGAACGATGGCGGACAGACGGTAAACGTGCGCGCCGTAGCCGAGGCTCGCGAAGAGATTAAAACCGATGCGGGAACCTACCAGACGGTCCGTATACTGCTTTCGGCTGACGCTGGCGAGTTGAAAAACCGCGGCAAGGTATGGATTTGGTATTCCGATGATTCCAGCCACACCATGGTGCAGGTGAGAACGCGGCTCTTTTGGGGCACTCTAAATATCCGCCTTGCGCGTATCGATCACGAGCCCAGCCACTAACAAACCTTCTGAGGCGATGAGTTTCCCAACTCCAGCAGCGTCGGCCAAAGCCGGCCTACTGTAGACGGAAGCGTTCGTTCATAATCCGCTGCAATCGGGGACGATAGATCAGATCGTAGGCGAGTTCTTTGCCGGGGAACATTGCCAGCGCAGCCCGCCGGGCGTCGGCCGCCATCTCGGAAGCCTCTTCCAGGGTCATGTTGGAGTCCTGGCTAAGCACCGACATTACCATGCTCATCATGATCTGCAACCTTCGAAGCTTGCGAGCTTCTTCCGCCAGCTCTGCTTGCTTGGCACCTTCGTGATCCTCATGTCCATGTCGCGGTAACCCCATAGAACACCCCCGGCGAAAAAAGGCAAGTTTTGGCCGTTAATTAGATGGCCGCAGCAATACGACCGTTGCGCCCATCGCGGCGACTTTGCGGTACCGGAGTTGCTGGCCCGATCCGTTTCAGCTAAAGCTCTGGAATTTTAGACCGCAACCTCTACCATCCGTATCCGGAGAGTAATACGATCTTTATAGGCGCGCCAGTGTTTGCGGCTTTTGCCGATGACCGGCGCGATTTCAGAGTAGGTATTTCTCGGAGCTATGTGTCTTCACGGAATACCTTTCGCTGAACTGGCCTGATGGCATCGAAGCGAAATGGAGGGACAATGGCTCTCGAAGCGAATGATTCGACACTGACCACCGTCTTTGATACCGAACGCGAAAGCGAAGCACTGGTCGTTAAGGGATTACTCGATTCCGCGGGCATTGAAGCGGTAGTGACCTCGCTGGATTCACCTCAAGATGTTTTGCCGGGTGTCGGTGGCGTTGTCGTGCAGGTCGCTCCGGAACAGGCGGAGGAGGCACGGGCCATCATTGCCGACTACCGCACCCATCCGATCGAGGACTCGGAATTTGCCGAAGGCTCATCGGCTTGAGTTCCAGGTGGAGACGGAGATGCTCGCCGGTTCCAGCAGAAACGTAGTCGCGCCCATCAGGTCCGTGCGGTAGACCCGTACATGGGCATCGCTGAGCCGCTGCAGGGTCTCCTGGCGAGGGTGGTGGAAGCGGTTCCGGACTCCGGCTGAGATCACGCCGTAGCGTGGCCGTACAGCCGCGAGAAATTCCGCAGTGCTGGACGTGTTGCTGCCGTGGTGTCCCACTTTCAGGAGGTCGGCGCGGAGTCTTGCGTTCAACAGCGAGTACTCGACTTTCCTTCCAACATCGCCTACCAGCAGCAAAGATTGCCCGCGGTTCTCAGCCCGCAGCACCATCGCGTCGTCGTCGCGAACCCTCTCCTTCAGTTGCCAATCTTGCGGTGGAGAAAGAACTGTAAAGTGAACGCTTCCGAAGTCAAAAATCTCGTCCGCATGGTGCTGCCTTATCGTTACCCCGTTATCGATAGCGACCTTCATCAAGTGCTGAAACTCAGGGGTGACGACCTGCGGCCCCATCCACAACTCCGCGGGATGGAAATTCCGGATCACCGCGCTCATGCCCCCGATGTGGTCGGCGTGACCGTGACTGATGGCCACGGCATCGAGGCGGTCGATTCCGCGCCACCAGAGATAAGGCGAAACAACGTCTTCGCCAACATCAAATTCTGAGTGCCCGTTGCCCAGCAGACCCCCGGAGTCGATGAGTAGCGTCTTGCCCTCGGGAGTAATCATCAACAGTGAATCGCCTTGGCCGACATCGATTGCCGTCAGCTCCAGGCGCCCTGCGTGCAGATGTGGCTTGGCGGGGCGTACACCGATCCAGACCGCCGACCCGCACAGCAGGAGCAGACCAGTCGCCGCCAGAATCCTGTGCCGCCGCACCATCAGCAGCGCCAAGGCAAGCGCCGCGGAACAGGCAAGAGCAACTGCCAGCTCCGGAGTGGGGATGCGGTGGTCGGCAACTTTGCCGCTGCCCAGGAAACTGACCGTGCCGAGGATGAACTTGAGCGCCCCCCAGGCGACCCACGCAGCAGGCTGGGCCAGCAACGGCGAAATAAAGCCCACAGCCACAGCCAGCACGGCGGCCGGCATCAGGATGCCGGTGAGCGGCGCGATCAGACAGTTTGCGGGTAAAGCCGTAATCGTCACGCGGTGAAAATAAGCCGCCATCGGCAATGCCATGCCGATCTGCATCAACGTCGAGACGAGCACCACTTCATAGACCGCGATGGCAAATCCCATGACCGCCGATACCGTCCAAAATGCAGCACGCTTGCCAGTCAGCGTGGCCAAGTGAGTGGCAATCAAGCGCAGTTCGACACGAAACTGCGCCATCTTCGGCGGCAAAGCCGGGTCCATGCCCACCAGTTGCAGCCCGCGTAGTGCTCGCCGATAGGGAGCCGACGTGCGCTGGAAAATGGGAACCGCCAAGCCGCCGATTAGAAGTACGGCCAGAAACGTCAACTGAAAGCTCGGATCGAAAAGTTCGCGCGGGTTCCAAACCAACAGCATCAGTGCGGCCATTCCCACAGCGTTCAGTGCCGCCCGCTCGCGATAAAGCAGGCGCGTGATCTGATAAACAGAAAACATTAATACCGCGCGCATCACTGGCGCGCCGGAATCGGTGAGCGCGGCGTACCCGCAGGAGATGACGATTGTCAGCGGAGTTGCAATTTCCGGCCCAGCGCCTATGCGCCGTAACACCCAGAACAGCGCAAAGGCCAGAATCGCGATGTTCATTCCGGAAACCACCAGCAGGTGGTAGGTACCGCTACGCTGGAATTCGAGCTGCACTTCACGGCTAATGAACTGCCGGTCGCCGATCAGCACGCCGTCGAACAGACCCGCTTCAGGCGCCGCCCACACGCGATGAATCATGCCTAGCACGCTGCGACGGGCGGACCAGCGCCACTCCGAAAGCCGCGTTCCTCCGCGCCCCGGAAGCAAGACGGCGCTTTCTGCTTTCGCCGAGCCAAGAGCGGAGATGCCAATCGAGGCCAGATACCCGCTGTAATCCCACGCCCCAGGGTTCTTGTAGTTCAAGGCAGGCCGCAGCTTCGCCGTCAGACGCACGCGCTGGCCGTAGAGTAGCGGCGCGAGCGCGTTGCCATCCTCATCGTCGGCCGGCTCCTCGTCCGCGTCGGCATATGCGCGCCGCACGCGTTGCGTGCTGTAGAGCGTCAACCGAACGGTTCCGTTGACGGGCACCGCCTCTGCCCCATCACGCGCTACAGCGCGTGTCGGGGACCCCGGCGTGTCTTCCGTTTCAACCTGCTCGACCGCCAGATCAATCGATTGCTGCTGTTTCCCGAAGTTTCCCTGCCTGACGACACCATCGCGCAGCAGGTAACCGGTGAGCACAACCTCCTGCCCGGAGGTAAATTGCACGATTCCCGCCTGGGGCTCGGTCGCGGCATCGTGGCTTTGCCCGGTGAAGGCCCCGAGAAATGCAAATGCTGCCGCAACCGTTGCCAGTGAAATCCGCGGACGCCGGCGTACCAGAAATGCTGCCGCGCTCAGCAGCAATATAATCCCGCAGACCCACGCCAACGGCGGTTGCCAGATTCTGGTGGAAACGATAATGCCGCCCCCGAATGCGAGGACGGCTAGAAATATCGGCTCACGACATATATTAGAATTGCATTCGCCGGACTTCAGGCATCCGGGCTGGCCGACTGCTTCCCCCGTCGCCAGAGCTGCCAGCGAATTGGGCCCGTCCGGCGTCAGAGGCGATCCAATTCTTCTTTTCCGATCATCGGCTTCCAGGGTATGAGTTCGTATTGTGCCAGCCCCTTCTGCGTAAAGGGGTCGCCATCACGAACGCGGTCCAGCGTGCCGGCCACATCGTTATCGGGAACGCGCAACAGCAAAGCGCCGCCTGTCCACGGGTCCATCGGTCCGGCCGCGATCAGTATCCCCTGCTTCTTGAGCTCTCGCAGGTAGGCTCTGTGTTCTTCGGTAGTTTTGGTTACCTCTTCCAGTGGACGCCGATAACGGACAATCGCCAACGCAAACATATTCTTCCCCCTCGTCTGGGTTTAACGCTGCAACTTATTGCCACTGCCGATTGCAAAGGATCAGGCCTAGCATTCCCGAATCCTATCGTGCGAGCCGGAAAACCGTCTCGATGTGGAAAGTCTGCGGGAACAGGTCCACCAAGTGCGCTTCTTCAATGTGAAAGCCTGATTCTACCAGCACCCGCAAGTCCCTTGACAGGGTGGCCGGATCGCAGGAGACGTAAATCAATTCCGAGGTCTTTAGCCGGGCCAGTGCACGCGCGGTTCTTTCTCCCAACCCGGCTCGCGGAGGATCGACCACTACCAGGTCCAGCCCCGCGGGCGCATGAAAGCCACGCAAGAACTGCTCGGTTGCCGCGGCCACCACTTCGACTCTTCCGCCGCTGTTGGCGCGC
Organism: Candidatus Korobacteraceae bacterium; assembly: GCA_049519595.1. Classification (GTDB taxonomy): domain Bacteria; phylum Acidobacteriota; class Terriglobia; order Terriglobales; family Acidobacteriaceae; genus CAWBRT01. Next base: position 29,272 of record JBEKQP010000057.1, read on the forward strand.
AAGGCATCCACCGACAGAGGTGCGATCTCCACGGCCGTGACGCGCTGAAACCTTCGCGACAACGGCACCGAAAACAGGCCCACGCCGGCGTAGAGGTCCAGCGCGCGCCGGCCCTCGTGGCTGGTGAGAACCGTGCTCAACAGTTCGTCCACCAGGAACCGGTTCGTTTGAAAAAAAGCTCCAGCGTCGACGCGAAACGAGCCTTCCGAGGTGACATACGTCAGTCCACGCTCACCCAAAAACTCCGGCGTCCCGCGCTTGAAGCCGAGCGGGCCGGTGGTCCGGTCTCTTTCGTCCTCGCCTGTGTATTGAAACAACGCCAAACCCCGGAGTTCGGGCAGCACGGATTTAAGCGCCTGGAAAGCGGGCCGAAAGGCCTCCGCGCTTGTGGCCTTCCTCGCGAAAATCTCCAGCAGTATCGCGCGGTCGTCGTGATTGGCAAAGAACTGAACCTCGGCGATGTCTCCAGCCAGGGAGCGGAACTCGCTCGACTGCCACAGCGCCTGAAGTGCGCGGTTGATCAGGGGAGAGCTGATGGGGCAGTGCTCGATCGACAGCAGCCGGTGCGATCCGTGCTCGAAATATCCGATCGCAAATTCCGGTAGGTTTGTCACCTTCATCCGCGTACGGTTGCGGTAATTCCACGGCGGCGAAGCATGAACCTTTAACTCGACTGCCAATTCCACCTTGGCGGTACGGCGCAACGCGTCGCGCAGAATGTGCTGCTTCATCGCCAGTTGATGCTCGTAGCCGGCATGCTGATACTGGCAGCCACCGCAGCTGCAGAAATACGGACAGCCCGGCTCCACACGTTGCGGCGAGGTCGAAAGCAAGGAAACTGCCCGTCCTCGATCGAACCCGGGACGCTGCTCAACGATCTCAACGTCAATTACCTCGTCGGCGAGCACGAAAGGCACAAACACGGCCTTGCCGCGTTCGCCGGCCTGTGCGTTCCGGCTGCCGGATTCGCCTGGGCTGGGCGGAGCATCGCGTAGGCGCCCGAGGCCGTCGCCGCCGTAAATCATCTTTTCTATGGTGACCTTAGGCATAAGCAGTGAATCGATTCGCTCGCCCTCTCGGTTTGGCAGCGTCCAGCAGACTGCTGAATGTTCTCCGAGATGTCATCCTGCAGCGAGGGATCTGTTGTTTGCACGTGCTGAGAAAAAAACAGATCCTTCGATCGCAAAATCGGCCCGGCCTCAGGATGACACTGCAACGAGTTTTTTTCAGCAGCCTCCCAGACGCCTCCGCCTTCTCACATGTAGAAAAGGCTAAGGCGCGGCAGCTTGTAGTGGTCGAGCAAGCGCTTGTTGGTATATTGCTTCAGCAACTGGTCGATCTGTGGGCCCGTCATCTTGCTCCGGTAAGGCGCCAGCTCACGCTCGGCCTGAGCGCGGAACTCCACCAAAAGATTATCCGGCGATGAAGCCAATAGCGCCGCGAACAATTTTTCCTCCATCACGGTGAGGCGCCGTTCCAGGTCTTCCAGGCTGAGGCCGGGCTGCGCGGGAATCTGCTCTGCCAGTTCGGCCAGCCTCCGCGCGTCTTCGCCCACGAGCTGCCGAGCCGCATCGGAAACCATGGCCAACTCAAAGGCTTTCGCATTCTTGTTCAGGAACGTAGCGACCCGTTGCCGTTCGAGACCGTTGTCGCGCGGTTCTCTCGCGCTTCCGACGGCTGCCTCCTTCATTTGTTCGGCCGCCGCCAGCACTTCCTGCGAACAATAACCGAGCGAATTGATCTTGCGGGTCTTGTTCGGACGACGCTCGTACTTGTCGAAGGTCGCATCGATTCCGCGCAGCACCGCCTCCAGCGGCACGCCCGCATCCTTCCACGACTCCATCAACACCCAATCGAGGACCGAGGCGACCAGCATGGTTCCGCGGCGGCGGCAAAAGTGCTCCTCTATATCGCTGAAGTAATCGAAGCGGTAATTCTCCACCTCATCAGCTTACTACCAGATTACGGCCAGAGCAGGTTTCGTAGCGAAAACCAGAGTTGCTGTATTCTTCGCTGCCAGTGTCATCGTGAGGAGGTTCGCTGCTTTCGCGAACCGACGTGACGATCTATGCATTTCACCGAACGGCTGCCCGAAGACCGGAACAGCCACATACATAGACCCGCACGTCGCGTCCTCACGGACACTCCTCAGGGTGCACGTTGGAATAATCGTTCTTGGGATACACCAACCCTCGCGCCGATCTGATACGCGTTTCCGGATCTATCGACACAGGGCTGCCGCCATTGGAAATCCATGAGCGGCATCGACCCGATACAATCACGGGATGCGCTTCCAATGCCAGTCGGGGTGTACAAAATGCTGCGAGCAGAAGGGCTTCGTTTATTTCACCGAAGGCGACATCGAGCGCGCGGCGGAGTTTCTCTCCATACCCAGGGAGAAGTTTGAGAGCCGATTCATTTATCGCACGAAAAACACTCGTCGTCTGCGCACCCCCCGCAGCGGTCAATGTATTTTTCTTCGCAATGACGGCTGCTCCATACACCCGGTCAAGCCCGCGCAATGCCGCATTTTCCCCCTTTGGCCGGAACTGGTGGAAAGCAGGAAGGAATGGTACAAGACTGCGGCGTGGTGCCCGGGGATGGGAAAAGGAGAATTGGTGCAGATTGAGATTGCGCGCAAGCAGGCCACGGAAATGCGTGCAGCCTACCCACACATGTACAAATAAGGCTTTTCAGCTCACATCATTGACATCACTTCTCACCCCGTGCCGGATCGACTTCTACAATTTTCTGCGCGTCCTGCCGCTTCCGCTGATAAGCGGAATTACGCTCCCAGATGATGCGCATGCCCTCCAGCGTCAGCAGATCGTCTACCACCGAGATATACTTCGACCCGCCCCCGAACAGTGTTGCCAATCCGCCGGTCGCCACCACCTTCGCCTTCCCCAGCTCGGCGAATAAGCGCTCCAGGACGCCATCGATCAACCCGATGTAGCCGTAATACAGCCCCGATTGCAGGCTGGCAACGGTATTGGTGCCGATCACTCGCGTGGTCTTTCGGATATCGACGCGCGGCAGCCTGGCCGTGCGCATGAACAGCGCCTCCGCCGAGATGCCGATCCCCGGACAGATCACGCCGCCCAGGTACTCGCCTTTGGCGGAAACGGCGTCGAAGGTGGTTGCCGTGCCGAAGTCCACGATCACGCAAGGCCCGCCGTATTTCTCGAAGGCGGCGACGCCGTTGACAATGCGATCAGCGCCGACCTCGGCGGGATTGTCGTAGTGCACCGGCATCCCGGTCTTCACGCCGGGCTCAATGAACAGCGGCTTCAGTTGAAAATATCTCTCACAGACGGCGCGCAAGGTGGAATCGATAGGCGGCACAACCGAGGAAATCACGATCCCCTTGATCTCCTTGGGATCGATCCGGCTCATCGAAAACAGGTTGCGGAATAGCACTCCGTATTCATCAACCGTCTGGTTGCGGTTACTGGAAACGCGCCAGTGAGCCAGCAACTGCGCTGGACCTTCGCCTGGATCTTCGTAAACACCCAAGACGGCATTCGTATTTCCCACATCAAGCACGAAAAGCATGAATTCAGTTCCTGTGTCGCTTCGCCGCGATTCCCTCATAGCGTCCGCGGGCCCGAAGTCTTCCGCGGGCGGCGCACCTTCCAGCATACGACATCGCGAATCGGTCACTGCCTACTGAGCTGGAGACTCCTGCCCTATTTGGGGCGCACTCCGCCCGAGAGCACGGTCTTGACGCCCCCGTCGGTCTGCACTTGCAAGAAACCGCGGGCGTCCAGGCCCATGGTTATCCCATGGTACCCCCCCTCTTCGTCCACTTGGACGGCACGTCCCCGAACGTACGAAGAATGCAGCTCGAACCGCCGTAGGATGTCCCGCCGGCCTACGTCCAAATCCGCGACGAACGCCCGATACTCGCGGTCGAGAGACCTTAGCAGGGCGGCAGCCAAGTCCACGCGAGACCAAGCGCGTCCGCTTTCGAGCCAAAGCGAGCTGGCGATAGGCCGCAGCTCGGGCGGAAACTCATGCTGATTCACGTTGAGCCCCATGCCGGCCACGATATGGTGTACGCGCGTAGCCTCGGCGTGCATCTCGATCAGAATTCCGCAGACCTTTCGATTGCCGCACAGCACATCATTCGGCCAGCGCAGGTCGGCATCAAGCCCGGTGACTTCGTGCACCGCTTCCCACACGGCCAATCCCGTCGCCAGCGATATCAGAAGCACGTCCATCGGGGTCAAAGACGGCCGCAGCACCGCCGAGAAATAGATTCCCTCGGAGGGATTCGACTCCCAGCGATGCGCCCCTCTGCCACGTCCGGCGGTCTGCTCCTCGGCCACGAACACTGCCCCCTCTGGCTCCCCCTGGCTGGCGGCAAGCATCGCCAACGTGTTTGTCGATCCAACGCGGAAGAAGTGATGGATTTTATCTGCGAAAATTGTCGCTTCGAGCAGCGGATTCAGGATCTCCGGCAGCAGCAGGTCGGGAACTCTTTCCAGCCGATATCCGGTCGATGGGTGGCCAGAGATTTCGACCCCCAATTCGCGGAGCTGTTGCACCAGTCGCCATACATCCGAGCGGTTTGTGCCGAGCTCTTTTGCCAGCTTCGTGCCACTCATCACCAGCATCGGATGATCTTCCAGCAAGCGCACCAACAGGCCCAGGCGCGCATCGGCGCCTGCCGAAAGCTCGCTTGCTCCTGTGCTATCTCCGGGTTGTAGCCGCAAAGCCATGCCGCCAGGTCCTCGCCGACCGGGTGCGTGACGATTATGGGGGATTGCCGTCCGCTGGGCAAAGCAAAACGAAGCCTAAGGGAGTCTCACGGCCTAAACTGGGACAATTCTCATGCTCAGGTCCACCGCGCGCGGGGAGTGGGTCAGCGCTCCCACCGAGATATAGTCCACACCCGCCTCAGCGTAGGCACGCACATTCTCCAGCGTGATGCCGCCGGAGGCTTCCAAAGGCACGCGGCGCGTGTGGTGCGCCACCCGCTGCACCGCCAGGCACACCTGCTCGGGAGTCATGTTGTCCAACAGGATCGCCTCAGCGCCGTAACGGAGCGCGTCTTCCAGCTCGGCCATGGAGCGGACTTCCACCTGGATCGGCTGTTCACCCTTGCGGTTGCGATGCGCCCTTTCCAAAACTTCGCGGATGCCGCCAGCCAGGTCGACATGGTTGTTCTTGACGAGGATTCCGTCTGAGAGATCGAGCCGATGGTTCTGGCCGCCCCCGCAACGCACGGCGTACTTATCGATCAGCCGCAAGCCTGGCGCTGTCTTGCGCGTATCCAGAATGCGGCACTTGGTCCCGGCGATCGCATCCACATAGCGGC
>JBEKQP010000058.1:0-21287 GCA_049519595.1 Candidatus Korobacteraceae bacterium
ATAAATCTATTTCAGGCAAAAAGCATGCATCCCTCGGGGGCTAAAGCCCCATTTTTTTCTGACCTGGACGGCATGGCTAAAGCCATGCCCCTTCAAAGCACCATTTATGAAACACGCTCTAGGTACTCGGATTTCGGAGCGTACTGGTGATCTCCTCGTGGACTAAATGACCTCATTCATCTGAGTCCCCGGGCAACAACGCTGAAGTCGTGCGGCCTCAAAGCATCATGATGGAGCGACCTCCAATTCTCTCATTTCACTCCAAGTACGGCCTCGCACCACAACAACTAGTGGATGTAGACCCACGCAAGCTGCCCTTGCTAACTCGTTGGTTGATCGGCATTCTGACGGCGCTTTTGTTTTCCTTTACCGCGCACGCCCAGCAGAGCACTGCCTCTTCTTTGCCCGTCCAAACTGTAACAGCGGTTTCAGAACCCGCACAGCCGGCGGCGTTGCCGGCCGAGCCGGCCGAACCAATTTTGCATACTCGACCAACGACTTCGCCTGCCCAACCGGCGACAGAGGCTTCAGACCCGGACTCAAACTCAAATAATGAGCAAACGCCGGCCTCGGGTGAGATCGAAGCCAGCGGGGGTTACAGTTCCGATGGGTTCAGAAACTGGAGCGGGCCATCCGTGCGCGGCAGCTTTGCACCGCGCAATTCTTTTAACGAATGGAGTGCGGGGGCGGCTCGCGTACAGGAGTTTGGTGCAACCGGTTACTTGTTTGAAGGTGGCCTCGATCGCGATCTTACTGACACCTGGGATGTCGGTCTGAATATCGGTGGCACAAGTAGTTTCTTTCTGCCCCGATTCGCCGCCGATTTTTCCACGAGCAGGCGCTGGTCCGACGCCGAAAAGTTTGTCATGACGTTTGACGGAAGCTATTTGCGTTGGCAAGACGTGCATCGCGATTACGTCTGGGGACTGGGAGCCTCCTACCATTTCGAGCGCCCGTGGGCGGTGGAGGCAGGGGTCAATATCGACCTGAGCACGCCCGGAAGCCTCTGTACTGAGGAGCAGTATTTTGGGGTTTCGCAAGGCCGTGAAAAGAATTATTTGGTCACGCTACGCGGCGAATTCGGGCGGGAGGCGTACCAAGTTATAGGTCCCAACATCAGTATCTCTAATTTTGAGAGTTATGGTATCTCGTTGAAGCTACAGAAATGGGTGGGCGGTGGCTGGGGTGTTGTTGTAGCCGGCAATTATTATTCTAACCCCTATTATCAGGACAGGGGGGTCTCGGTGGGTTTTTTTAAAGAGTTTTCGGGTGGTCGGCGCCATTCAGCAATACGGACTTCGAGAAGGTAGGCCGCATTCTCTGTCTATGTCCCGCAGCAGAGCGTCCGGCTTTCCGCACGGATGATGTCGCGGCCAGCCGGTCACACTTTGGGCGGCGCTAGGAAATATGTAGCCACAGAGTTACCGCGCGACTGTTTGTCGCAGATTTGTGTTCATCAGCGCACTTGATGTCGCCTGCATTACTGCATCGTGGCAGGCGTGCACGGCAACCCTGTTACAGGGGTTACTGGTGCAGGGGGCGTGGCCCAGGGAATGTTAGTGAAATCAAAAAATTCCAGCAAACTGGGCTGTGCGGCGTCGCGGTTCGTGAGGTGCGCGCTTGGGCCAATAAACCGGTTCTCCACAAATTTGATCACTGCTGTGTGGTCCATCGGAGTATGTGACACATAGTGCCTGCGCGTGAACGGCGAAATGATGATGTTCGGCAAACGGAAGCCGAGTTGGGCTGCAAACCCATCGACCGCGGCAGCGTCACCCGGATTGTAACCCGGGTCAGCGTAGCTGCCATGGCTTACCAAGTCACAATGCGTCGTTGCCGTCGGAAGCCCGGTCGTTGAACTAATCGGAGCCGCACATGGGAAGTAGCTATCGGCGTTAACCGCGATACTCGAGATATCGGTTGTCACCCCCAACGCAGCATCCGTGTTTATGTTCGTGTGTCCGGGCACCGGCGGGACGTGGTCGTACGGACCTCCACCCTCATCGTAGCTGAGGAAGAAGACCGAGTCGTGCCACGACGGACTGCTCATCAAGGCATTTGCGATCTTCGCAACCACTGCCTGTCCAGTCAGAATCGATTGCCCCGAACCGGGATGCTCGTCGCTATGTCCGTAGTTAGTTTCGATGAACCCAAAGCTCGGAAGCGTCCCGTTGGCCACATCCGTGAAGTACTGGCCGATCGGCGCAATGTGAGTCGTATCGATGCAGAAGTGATTGGTGGGATCGCCCGTCGCTTGCTTGGATGGAGTAGTCGTGGCACTGCACACTCCGGGCGTCGTCGCGGTATAGATGTACTGGCCTGATTCCGTGAAATCCGTATAAGTAGTCTCCGGAACATAGGTTCCATTCAGCGCGCTGTAATAGATCTTCCAGGAAACGTGAGCCTTGCTTAACTCACTAAAGATAGTAGGAATGGCTAGTGCGGACAAATTATCGTTTACGAACGGATCTTGCACCAGGCCCTGCGTTGTGCCACCCGTCATAGTCGCAATGCGGTTTGGCGTGCTCTTGGCGGACACGGGTGAAAACCAGCGGTCGGAGACTGCAAACTGCGAGGCCATGTAGTAGTAGTAGTTCAAGAACTGCTCATCGTAGTATCCCATGGCGCGTTGGCCGACAAGGTCATCGGTCAGGTTTCCACTACCGCACTTGCCGCCTTGGCAGCTCTTAGCGTAGTTCTCCGCCGTGTGTACAAATCCATCCGTGAGGATTTTGCGGGCCGTGGTGAAATTATACCGGTCAACGTCGCCGTAGCTGGCAAGCCAATCCGAAGATAGGTCGTCGATGCACGCCGTGGCAAACTTGAATAGGCCGAAGACGGTTCCCGCGTCATTTACATTGGTTAGCTTCGTCAGCTTGTCGTCAATGCCGTCAACGTCGTACTCATTGTTGTCGTCGCCGATAGCCCAGCCGTTCATTTTGCGGTAGGGGTTCAGCATCCCGAAATACGTATCAAAGGTACGGTTTTCCTGGAGCATGAAAATGACGTGATTGATTGAGGTTTCCGTAGCGCCCGCGCTGACGGCGACCGTCGCTTGGGCTGTCACCACCTGGTTGCCGGCACCCGTCGCCGTGACCGTGTAGATGGTTGTCGCCGCGGGACTCAACGTCACGCTTCCACCTGTGGCAGCCAACGTATGCTTCGTGCTGTCCAGGTTATCGGTGATCACGACGCTGGTCGCATTTGTGGCTGTTATCGTTAGCGTGGAAGACTGCCCGCTGGCAACCGTTGTCGGATTCGCGGTGATGGAAACCGAAGGAGAGCCGGACGTTACGGTTACAGTTGTCTGCGCAGTTGTGGTGCCGCCCGTGCCGACCACGGTGATGGTATAGGTCGTCGTCGTCGTGGGTGATACCGTAACACTGCCGCTGGTCGCAACCGTTCCAATGCTGTTATCGATCTGGGCCGAGGTCGCGCCAGTCGAACTCCAGCTAAGGGTCGAACTCTGGCCGCCAATGATAGTCGATGGGCTCACACCAATGGAGACGGTAGGAGCGGAAGGCGACGAGGAGACGGTAATGGTCTCTGACTGCTTAAAAACGTTCCCGGCGCTGTCCCATGCCTGTACCGTAAGGTGGTGGGCGCCAACCGGCGCAGTTACCGGTGCGCTCAGGGTATTTGCCTTGGCCGAGTACACACTTACGCTATCCAGGTAAATCTTCATCGCGGTAACGGTGTGACCGCTGTCAGTTGTGCCGGCAGTCACCTGAAATGGCGAGGTCACGACGGCACTGTTGGCCGGCGTGCAAACCGTCACTGAAGGACTCGTCGTGCTTAGTGTGCAGGAGGGAGACTGTGCCCACGAGGAGACTCCAGCCAGCAGCGGTGCCAGCAAGCCAACCAGGAACACAACTGAGCGCGGAAAGCGATTATGTAAGTGCCGTCGAGACATAGTAGTAACCCCAAAATCCAGTAACTCTGTTGCACTCTGCTGGCCATCGAGTGTTGCTGCTTTTATAAACAACTTGGCGAGGGGCAAAGTATCCCCTACTTCGCATGATTACTGGCATTTGTGAGATCACTCACGCGTTTGGCAACATAGAAAATGAGGATTTTCCCGGCCGGAAGCGTTCAACTAACGGCACTCCTCGGGGCAGAGTATCTCTTCCAATGCACATAGTAGGCACGGCGGTACTCAGGGATTCGGGTTGCAGTTTGTTGCTACAGGTAGACCGATGGCACGATGGTGTTCTTTCATCGCAATCAGACACAGAGTGGCACGAGAGAGTCTTAGCCTGAAATAAAGGGAAAACTCATGTGCGGAATCGGCGCATCTACCAAGAATCTACACAACAACGGGCCACGTGTGGCGACCGCTTGTCACTCGTGAGGAGGTAAATCGATGAAGCGAATCGCTTGGCTGTTTCTTGTTGTTCTGTGTTCGGCGGTTTTGCTGAATGCGGAAGACAAAGCCCATGCAATGAATGGCTGGATATGCGACTCGAAGTGCGTCGTACAAGAAGCCGGCCGCAACACCTGCGATCGAACTTGCACTGAGCGAAGTGGAGATGCTGTCTTCATTAGCGATCAGGGCGAAGTGATGGCAGTTGCCAACCAGGATATTTGTGCTTCGCACATGAACAAGCGTGTGAAGATTAGGGCTTCTCACATGACGCCTGTTCAGACAACTGAACAAGGGCGCGAGAATCAGATTAGAATAATGGAAATCCAAGACGAATCCGGCGCAGGCTAGTCGCGATGTGGCTGCCCGGAGATCGAAAGTCAGAGGTTTTTTGACCCACGTTGCGGATGGGCGCGATTCACCTTCCCGTCCATCCGTGATTTTCGAAGCGTGGGGATTCCCCCTGCTGTCCTAAGGAAACGGCTCGAAACCGTACCAGACAGGACTCCACACCACCAGCCGCTCAGAACAGCAGCTTGAGTAAATTCAACTGGCTTCAGCTTGAGCGATTCTGCCAACAGATGGCACAGGAGTCTCACTGATTTGCTCCACCATGATGGCAAAGTCCGGGCAAATCAGAAAGCACTTCATGCAGCCGTTGCAGTTGTCAGGGTGCTGAGGGGTGATGTATCGATAACCGGCCTTGTTGAACATCCCTGAGTTTTCGAAAACCTGTTGCTCGCAGACCTCGCAGCAGTATCCGCATTCTTTGCACAACGCCGAATTTACTTCCGGGTTGAAGCTCCTCTTCTTAGTTTCGCTCATACAGCCTGAACCCTCTTTCCCGGGGTCTCTTTCGCCAGCTCTAGGCCATAGCGAACCGCTTCGAGATTTCTTGCGGCTGAAGTTTCGGAGAAGCTCTGCCGGATCGCTTTCGCCATACTGTCGAAGGTCACGGGTTCTATCCGCGCAATCATTACGCCGAGCGCGATCATATTCGACGCGTAGCCAAGCTTCGCAGCCAGCGCAGCGAACGGGAAAGCATAGAGCCCGGGCCGTTCCCCAAGGTCGGCCAAGCCGCTTTCGTAGAACATGGCAATCCGGGCGCTGACTCCCGCATACTTTTTGATTGCCATATCGCCAAGCGCCACGATGATGTCGGGTTGCTCCACCTGCTGGAAGATGATCTCCTCTTCGTCAATCACCACTTCGGCTACGCTCAGACCGCCGCGCTGCGAGTCACCCAGCACTGATTGCGTCTGAGCCACATTCTTGCCTTCCAGGATTGCAGCTAATCCCAGCAGCCTGGCGCTCAGCACCAGTCCCTGGCCGCCAGATCCCGCCAAAATGATTTCGTATCTCTGCTTCACTTTATTATCCCTGCCGATTCGCTCTGCAGCCGAAGTTGAATCTCGCGGTAACGAGTATTGAAATCGGGAACGTTCTTGTCCACCAGCTTGCCTGTAAGGAAGTAGCCCTCGGCTTCAGGATCGGTCAATTTCTCATATTTAGCTGCCGGAAGCCCCTTTTCCTTGAGCCAGCGCAGCATTTCAACCGGTTCCTTCATCTTGTTGTTCGGACCGTAGAGAGTGGTGCACGGGCTCACAACCTCGATGAGCGAGAAGCCTTTTTTGACCAGAGCTTCCTTCATACGGTTCTTTAGCGCCAATCCGTTGTAGATTGTTTCCCGGGCCACATAGTTGGCGCCCGCCGCCGCCGCCAGCGCGCAAATATCAAACGCTCGTTCCGGATTTCCATAGGCAGTCGTGCTTGTAATGCGGCCGGCCGGAGTCATGGCCGACTGCTGTCCACCTGTCATGCCATAGTTAAAGTTGTTGACCAAGATCGCGGTTAGATCCATGTTGCGCCGCGCCGAGTGGATCAGGTGATTTCCGCCGATCGTCGCTCCGTCGCCGTCACCCATCAACGCCACGACATGCAGATCCGGGTTGGCCGCCTTGACTCCAGTGGCATAGGCTAACGCCCGGCCGTGAGTTACGTGCAGCGCACTGGTACAGAGATAATTGTCGGCCTTGCCCCAACATCCGATGCCGGTAACAATCACTACTTCGTTGTTCTCATATCCCAGCTCTTCGAAGGCCCGTAGCAGCGATCCAAGGGCAACGCCATTTCCACAGCCAGAGCACCACTGATGAGGAAGCGCATTCTTCTTCAGATATCTGGATCCGGTAGCTACAGCCATAATCATCGCCTCCTACTTCGCCCCGGCGGCGATGCCGCTGGGGACCCCTAGGATTGCCTCCAGCACAGCCTGGGGAAACATGATCTCTCCATTGTAGGTGTTGACCTTTTTCACCCTTACGGAGCTCCCGACCACCCGCGCCACCTCGCCCGCCAACTGGCCGGCGTAGTTCATCTCCGCAACCACGATGGTTTTCGCCTTCTCCGCCGCCGCCATAATCTCCTGGTCGGGAAATGGCCAAATCGTCTGCAACTGGAGAACGCCCGCCGTAACCCCGGCTTGGCGGGCCCGCAAAGCCGCGGCTCGTGCGGTCCTGGTGACAGCCCCAGCCGCAATGATCAGGACCTCACAGTTATCCACATCGTAAGACTTGGTGAGAACGATCTCATCCCGGTGAGCCTCTAGCTTGCGGTGCAAGTGGCGGATCCGTTTGGCGGCGTTTGCCGGATCAACGCTGGCATATCCGTTCACGCCATGCATCGAGGTAGTCACATGGAAGGCGTACTCACTGCCAAACGACGCCAGCGGTGCCGCGCCATCGCCGTCGAAATCAAACGGCAGGTACTGGTCCGGCGGGACTGTAGGCTTTACCCGGTCGAAGACCGGCAGCTCACCCGGTTCAGGAATGACAAAGTTTTCGCGCATGTGCCCAACGATTTCGTCGGCGGCCAGCACCACGGGGGTACGGAATTTCTCGGATAGATTGAACGCCTGTACCGTGAGCGTGAAACACTCCTGCACAGAAGCCGGTGCCAGTGCGATCAGCGTTTGATCCCCATGCCTGCCCCAGCGGATCTGCATGAAGTCCGACTGCCCGGGCTTGGTCGCCAGTCCAGTGCTGGGTCCGGATCGCTGAACGTCGATCACGACGCACGGGACCTCGCCCATGATCGCCACGCCCAGATTCTCCTGCATCAGTGAAAACCCGGGTCCGCTGGTCGCCGTAAAGGATTTCTTGCCTGATAAAGAAGCACCGATGACCGCCGCGATACTGGCGATTTCGTCTTCCATCTGCATGTACATTCCGCCCAGCTTAGGCAATTGGCGGGAAGCTATGTCGGCAACCTCCGAAGAAGGGGTGATCGGGTACCCGGCATAAAAGCGCGCGCCGGCATAGAATGCACCCTCGGCGATCGCCTGGTTTCCTTGGGTCAGTCTGGCTGTTTTTGGCAATTCGGCAGACTCCTTTCACGGTCATCAACCAGAAAATAGCTTTTTAATTCTCTGGTTGGCACCCTCGCTGGCGCATGCATGAAACCCCGAGGGCAGCGGCATGAGAGAGATTGCCTTCGGGTTGCTTCCTATACCAGAGCCGTTGGTTTCCGGTGAGAAGCGTCTTAACAGGGACGACCCGTAAATACACTGCGCCACTCATCTCGGACAGAGCAGCAATCATAACGGCGGCGTTTCAACCCCGAATGCTGAACTGTAGTTCCCTGCCGTCATGTCCCTCAGTGACTGCGATCACCAGCGGGGGTGATGGATCTCGCAAAATGCTGCGCCGTGACAATTTGCCGCAACCTGTGCGGCTGGAATCTCCGTGGGCGCCTGAGATTGTTTCAGGCAATTTCCCGCGCAATCTCCGGCAAGCTCCGCGGGGCCGCGTTGCGCGTGGAAATCAGCAGCGTCGCGGCAATGGCGCAGAGTGCGCCGGAAATCCAGAAGGCATCGCGATAATCGCCGAGATAGGTGCGGATTGTGCCTGCTCCCAGTGCGGCCACGGAGGCGCCCACCTGGTGCGCGGTAAATATCCAGCCATAGACCACGCCGGCATTCTCCTTGCCGAAAGTGTTCGTGGCCAAATGCACCGTTGGCGGAACGGTGGCCACCCAATCCAAGCCGTAGAAGATCGCGAAAAACGAAAGTGCGCTGTCAGGATGCGCGAGCGAATAGGGAAGAAAAAGCAACGAAAGTCCGCGCAGCGCGTAGTACCAGAACAGCAGGTAGCGACTGTTGAAACGGTCCGTCATCCAGCCTGAGAATGTCGTCCCGAGCATATCGAAGATCCCCATCACGGCGAGCAACCCGGCCGCCCGTATCTCCGGAATGCCGTGATCCATGCAAGCTGGAATCAAGTGGGTTCCGATCAGTCCGTTGGTGCTCGCTCCACAGACGAAAAAGGTGCTTGCAAGAATCCAAAATTCGGAAGAGCGGGCGGCCCAGCCGAGTGCGCGCAACGGCGAAAGAGCAATGGACTGATTGGACGCCGCCAGTGGGTCTTTAGCTCCGTATGGCAACAGGTTCAAGTCGGAGGGATCATTCTTCAGCCACAGCGCTGCGACGATAAAGACGGCTACGGCCGTCGCCCCGACGACATAGACGGCAGTGCGCCAATTCCTGTACGTGACAACCGCGGCGAGCAGCGGGAGAAAGACGAGTTGGCCGGTCGCATTGGCGGCCGACAGTATCCCCAAGACCAAGCCACGCTGCTGCACAAACCAGCGATTCACAACGACGGCCGCCAAAACCAGGGAAGTGACTCCGGTTCCCGTCCCGACCAGAATTCCCCAACACAAAACCAGTTGCCATGGCTGGCGTATCAGCGAAGAGCCGGCAACCGCGACTGCCAATAGGGCAAGTGCGGTCAATACAACTCTGCGTAGACCATAACGAGCCATCAGCGATGCCGCAAACGGGCCGATGATCCCGAACAGCGCTATGTTGATGGCAATTGCGCCGGAAATCACCGCCCGCGTCCAGCCAAACTCATGCTCCAGCGGAACAATCAAAATGCCCGGTGTGGCTCGTATGCCGGCAGTCGCCAGCAGGACGAGAAAAGTGACGATTGCGACAATCCAGGCATAATGCAGTCGGTGTTTGGGACCTGGGCCGGCGGACATAAACTCTCTCCTGTTTTTGGTATGAGACCGATCAGTCTCAAAATATTCTATATGAGAGACCGTACGGTCGCAAGATGTGGCAGAATAGTTCTTGAGGAAATTCGATGACCCAAGGACAGGAAACCAGAAAGCGCCTCGTCGAAACCGCGGCGGGCATCTTCAACACCCGCGGATACTCAGGAACCGCGGTTTCGGACCTGATGGCGGCAACCGGCCTCCAGAAAGGCGGAATCTATCGGCACTTCGAAAGCAAAGAGCAATTGGCGGTGGAAGCTTTCGATTACGCCTTCGAGATGGCTGTGCGTGCCCGGTTTCAGGACTTCGATCGCCTCACCAGTCCATTGCAGCAGTTACGGCATTTTATACGGAACTTTGTCCATCGCCGCTCGCCCATCCCGGGCGGATGCCCCATGGTCAACACCGCCGTCGAGAACGATGACGGGAATCCGGTGCTGAAGCAACGAGCGCGGCAGGCGGTGAACGTCTTTGTGGATCGACTCGTGGACACGATTGAGCGTGGAATCGAGCAGGGTGAGATCAAGCGCGATACCGATGCGCGGACCTTCGCGCTGCTATTGTTTTCCGCGCTGGAAGGCGCGCTTGTCGTCAGTCGCCTCCAGGGTTCGTTCAAGCCACTGGAGGCGGTCGCACTCACGTTAGAGCGTTATCTCGATGAACGCGTTGATCTCGATGAGCGAACGGCGAGTGGGAAAAGCTCTCACTAAGGCAATCGAAATCCGGTGCCGATATGACAATTGGACCAGCACGAACGAACCCGTATGCCCGGCTCTATGAGGGCGAGAACACCGATGATCGAGAATCCCAGCAGCGCAGTTAATCAGGATTTGGGTTATGAGACCCAGCTGTGGCATGGTGTGCAAGACGTGTTTGAAATGATGGTCGGCACAACCCTGACTCGCTGCCCCGAGCCGCAACCGATAGCCGCCCAATTCACCGCGATGATCGGCATCGCCGGCCCGCTTTGCGGACTTCTTAGCATCCACTGTAGCAAACAGGCAGCCTTGCTCATTGCTTCACGCATGCTGGGCGTCCCGCTGGAAGAGGCCGGTCCGCAGGCGTGGGACGCTATGGGGGAAGTCTGCAACATGGTGGCAGGAAGCTTCAAAGCCAAACTGGGAGAGGTGGGAGAAAGCAGCATGCTCTCGGTTCCTTCCGTAGTCTCGGGCCGCGATTACCGGCTCCGACCCATGATCTCCGGCATTGTCACTGAGCTGCGCTTGCAGTTCGATGACGAGCCGATCTGGTTCCGGCTGCAATGCACGGTCGATGCGCGCCGGGAGAAGATCGGTCAAGCGGTAAGCAAGGTGGCTCCTTAGACAGGATTCGCGGAAGGTAATCCCCGTGAAGAAACCGGGCGTCCGGTACAGCAACGTAAAACTGCTCTAATAGCCTGTCCATCCAAAATCCCCAGCGTTCCGGATCGTCCGCAGGCTGCGGCGTGCGCTCGCGATTCTATCGGAAGGGTTCGCAGATACCTGCGGTCACCAAAACATCTCAATCAAGCGTCCCAATCTGTACCTAATCGGTGACATCTTCCTCATGGTGCAGTGGCGATGGCGCAGCAGGAGTCCGCCTTGAGGGACAAATCGCGTTGGAAGGGGACGTGCTTAGAAGATTCACGAAGATGGGCTGAGCTTGTCCTTTTGAAAGAGACGGCGAAGGATGGACTGCGAAAGCGAAGCGGCCCGCTTACTCAGCCATCGCTTGTCGAATAGGTGCGTGGTTGCTTCCGGCAGATTGCCACCAGGGCGGAGATGCAGAACACATATCAGAGTTTTTCTCAACTTCGGGTCGATCCTTTCGGCCGGTCCATTTCCGTATCGTTCGTGTTGCACTTTGCCGCCATCCTGATTATCCTCCGGCTGCCTCAGTTAGGTCCGACTGTGACGCTCAACAACCCGTTAGCGTTTACCCGGACAACAAAAACAATTTCGTATGTTGTGCCGGTCTCAAAAGACCGGATGGCCTTCGCCAAAATAGCTCCAGCCGGGAGCGGGGGAACACCGGGCAAAGGTACCGTGCATGGAAAGCCTGCGCTGGGAAGCAGCGCTTTCCATCAGAAACTCACCGTAGTCTCAAATCCTATCCACGCGAGCAATAACCATCAGTTGATCCTTCAGCCAAGCTCGCCGCCGGATGTTCTCATAAAGCAAGAAATCAAGCTTCCGAACTCGATATTGGGAACCCCTATGGTCATGCCGCGAGAGCAGGTTGACATCGTGGTGGCCAAGCCTAAGCGCGCGCCGGCTCATCGAATCGATAGCGCCGATACAACTGCACCGCCTCTTCCGATGCCGGCCTCAAAATTGGAACTTGCCGCCCTTCCTGCGATTGCGAAGCCGCCGTTGCCGGTTCCGGCGCCCCCAGAGCCACGAGCCGACGCTGCCTCCAAGCATGCATCCTCCGCGGGTAGCGCAGGCGCAGAGGATGGCGTTGCTCACGAGCAAAAGAGTCTGCTCGCTCTGAGCACCGATCCGGAAAAGGCCAAGATGTCCTTGCCGGCCGGCAACAAGTACGGAGAATTCTCATTTTCACCGGCAGGAACTCATCTCGGTTCTCCTGGTGGAAAGGGTACGGTTGCCATGGGAGGCGAAAGCGACAGCAGCGGCGCGGGAGGGGACGGCAGCACGGGCATTGGGCACGGAAATGTCGGCGGCGGGGGCAAAGATTCAACGGCCTCGTCGGCGGTAAGCCTCAACGGCGCTGGCGCGGTCGGAGGGGGCTACGAGATGATGATATTCCCCGTACCTCCCGCCGCTCCCGTTCGGAAAAATGCAATGATCATCAGCGCCGGGCCGATTGGCGGAGGCGGGTTGGGAGTTTACAAGGCCCTGCCGTGCGGAAGGATTTTCACGATATTTCTGCCGATGCCGGTTGCCAACTGGACACTAGAGTACTGCACCGGCGGTAAGTCTGCCGCGCCATCGGATCCTCGCGGCGGCACCGTCGTTCAGTTGGAGGAACCTGTCGTACCGCCGGCTCCACTGCAGACATTCGACTTTCGCAGGCCGCCCATCTCCAAGGAGAAAGCTCCCAAGAACATCATCTTGAAAGGTTCGATTCGAGAAGATGGTTCCGTGGCTAATCTGCAGGTCTATCAAGGCGTTATGCGAGAGGCTGACGAAACCGCAAAAGCGACATTCAATTTGTGGAGGTTTGCACCCGCCATGCGCGCGGGAAAGCCGGTTGCGGTGGAAATCCTGGTTGGAATTCCATCTTTGGCGACAAATTAAACTGCCGAAGTGGCACATTGGTCTTGGATTCCGGCTACTTCTGTCCCCGTAGCTCCGCGACACTACGCCCCTTAGCTTCCAACCAGTGTGTACTCAAATGCTAACTTTTGGAATCTCAGACCTTCCAGACGGCTTCCAGGTACTCACCTTTCGAATGGCGCTGGGAGCTGTTCTCCCCGCGCTGCCAGCCAGTTAACCTACGAGGAACTCTGGATTTAGCGTGACGTTGCCCTTTGCGTACCAACAGTTGGTCCCGTGTGTGCAAAGACAATGCCCGTAAGGTCCGCCAGGACAGTCCATTGCGTCTTCTTCGGTGCGTGGATCTCTCGTTCGGGCTTGAGGCCGCGCCAGAAGCCGGGAGCCCCGAAAGCCTCGGTGGAAATCAAAGACTCAAACATCCTAAATGGGGTTCTAATGTCCGAGCTGTTGAAATCCGTGAATGTAGCGCTCTTAGGAAATGATCTTGGTCTTACCGATGTGATCGCGCGAACCTTGGGTCCCGGTTTTATAGCCCAGCGCAGCAGTGACTGGAGCCCCAGTCAATGGCAGGAGCCGCGGGAGAATTGTGACGTCGTGCTGTTGGACCTGCGCGCGGCCGGCGGAGACGTCGAGTGTGGACTTGGCGTGATCGACGCGATTCAGCGAAGTGCCGGTGGCCCCGCCACCGTCGTTTTGTGCGATGAAGACGACCGCGACCTCATGGCGAAAGTTCTGGACCACGGCGTCTACGACACGATTCATAATCCTCCAAACATGATCGAACTCCGGCTGATCCTCCGACGCGCCTGCAAAGTTCGCGCCGCCGAAATGGAGCTCCGGCGATTGAATAACATGCTGCGGGGAAGCGGGGGCCTGCCCGGAATTATCGGCGGCGCTCCACGAATGCAGGAACTTTTTGCTCTGGCGAAAAAAATTGCTCCTTGCGACGTCAATGTGCTGATTACCGGAGAAACAGGCACCGGTAAGGAGCTGCTGGCAAGCGCAATTCATCACATGAGCACCCGGGCTGCCGGCCCTCTTGTTGCATTCTCCTGTGCAAACTTGCCCGAAACCCTGATTGAGGACGAACTGTTCGGCCATGAGAAAGGCGCGTATACCGGCGCTCTTGCCGCTCGCCGCGGCCGGCTGGAGGCTGCGGATCAGGGTACGGTCTTTCTTGATGAGGTCGGCGACATCGGTCTGAGTCTGCAGCCGAAGTTGCTGCGCGTGCTACAGATGCGCACCTTCGAGCGCCTCGGCAGCAATACCAGCATCAATACGAACATCCGCGTGGTGAGCGCAACTAATCGCAACCTTAGTGAAATGGTCCAGCAGGGCAAGTTCCGCGAGGATCTGTTCTACCGGTTGAATGTTGTCCATCTGCATATTCCGGCACTTCGAGAGCGCCGCGAGGATATTCCGCTTTTGGCACAACATTTCCTCAAGAAGTTCGCGGAGCAATTCAATAGGCGTGCAAAGAGGTTTTCCCGGCCTGCGCTGCTAGCGCTCGAGGAATACTCCTGGCCAGGAAATGTCCGAGAGCTGGAGAACGTTGTGCAGAGAGCCGTAGCGTTATCTGATAGGGCAGTCGTTGACTGCGAAGACCTGCCGGATGCCATCCAGGAAAACTGCGTAAATCTCAAGTCCAGCGATTCCTATGAGGATGAAGTGCGCCAATTCAAACGCCGGCTGGTTCTGCGAACGTTGCAAGCATGTGGCTGGAGCGTAGTCGAAACTGCTCGCACCTTGGGGGTGGCTAGGGGCTACCTGCACCGGCTCATCAATCAACTCGGGATTCGCGGCAAGGAAGACACTATTCTCCAATATCCGGTGGACAAACCCGGCAGGCCGCAGTTGGTGGCCTGAAGAGCCGCATTCTCGACAGTCCGGCTTGACCAAGCGGGCGCGAATTGCGCCGATCTCAGGCCGGAAACAGTTGCGATGGGCGCAATACCAATCAAAGCGAGTGAAAGTGATTCCAGAAAATGAGGCTGCATTCACGCCGGAGGGTTCCTGTGCTGCTCGCGCTGGCGTCATCGCCTTAGAGCTGGAGCGAAACCCATCAGTCAGCTTTGTGGAGAGTGTCTGCCTTCCCAAGTTGCGCAGTGCGCAAAACGATGATGGCGGCTGGGGATACCGTCCGGGTCTGCAAAGCCGAGTGGAACCGACATGCTGGGTGCTGCAGGCCCTGTTCAACGTGGCGGACGTAGAGGGGTCGCGCGAAACCTGCCAGCGCGGTCTACAGTTCTTACGCTCAGCGCAATTGCCGGATGGCTCCTGGCCCTTCGCAGCGGGACAGGAAGTGGGTTGTTCGGTCACTGCGCCGGCCTGCTGGGCTTTGCTCTCCAGCAAGAGTTCACCTGAGGCTGTCGCCGCCGGTCTGAATTGGCTGAGCCAAGACGCGCCTCGGGACGCTGCATTTTTGCGGCGCTGGTTGCGGCGGCTCTCGCCCACTCGCCATTACTCCCGGCAACACGGTGCCTACAGAGGCTGGGGATGGAACCCGGGCACAAGCAGTTGGGTCGAGCCCACTTCAGTGGCACTCATCGCTTTAGGTCTGTGCCCCAAAGAACTGCTCCCTGCCGGGGCGAATGAGAGACGCCAGTCCGCGGAGGCAATGCTTTATGACCGCATGTGTCCGGGTGGGGGGTGGAATTGTGGAGACCCGATGGTCTACGGGGTACCCGGCAAGTCGCTCGTGATCCCTACGGCGTGGGCGCTTATCGCTTTGCGCGGGTATCCGCAACGGACCGAGAACATGGTGAGCCTGGATTGGCTTGAACGAAACCTTCCAGATGAGCAGGGACCAGGATCGCTCGCGCTTGCGCAAATCTGTCTTGAAGCTTACGGCCACAAATGGCCGGAAACCGCACGCCGTCCAGGGCATTTGTACTCCAACAATGAGTTTCTTGGGAGTACTACCACGACGGCCTGGGTCTGCCTGGCGGCAAACTCGAGGCGAAGCTGGCTAACCGGCGAAGAGGAGACGTCGCGATGACGTGTAACGCCAAGACCGCGCTTGTCCCGTCTTTTCAGCGCCCCGTCTCGCGCGTAGCCATCCGAAGCGCGGCCAGTTATGAACAGGACTTGTTGGCGCTGATCTACGAAACCCTGTGCGAATTCGATCTTCCCGTACGTGGAAAGACCGTGCTACTCAAGCCGAACCTTGTGGGGCCGGACCCGCTGGGTGTAACCAACACTCATCCAGCCGTCATCGCCGCGTCGCGGGAGAGCCTCTTGCGCCTCGGTGCCGCGCAGGTTCTCATCGGCGAAGGCCCAGCGGTGGACCGGGATACGGAAGCGATTCTCGAATCCATAGGCTTGCGGCACTATGTTGGGTCTGTCACCAATGTGTTTGTGGACCTGAACGTGGATGACGTGGAAAAAGTTTCACTCAAGACCACTGCTTCGCGATTGAGCGAGCTTTATCTTCCCAAAACTGTTTTGGCCGCCGACTTTATTATTTCCATGCCCAAGCTCAAGACACACCATTGGGCAGGGGTAACTCTTTCTCTTAAGAACATGTTTGGTATCGTGCCGGGAAGTTGCTACGGGTGGCCGAAAAACGTACTTCATTGGGCCGGTATCGACGCCGCGATTCTGGACATCAACGCTGCTGTACGGCCAGATTTCGCAATCGTAGACGGCATTGTCGGGATGGAAGGTAACGGCCCTCTTCAGGGAGAACCCAAAAACTCCGGAGTGCTGATCCTGGGCGATGACCCCGTAGCGGTAGATGCTACCTGCTGTCGTGTCATGGGGTTGCTGCCCGCGAAGGTGAAGTATCTCTCGCAAGCCGGGATTCTGCTCGGCCATATACATCAGGACAAGATCCAACAGCTAGGGGAAAGCATTGCAAGCGTTCGTACTCCATTCTCTGTTCTCAACAACTTTCAACACTTGGTAGATACGAGCGCCGCGTTTGGAACTCAACCTGCTTTGGTAGGGTGAGGCGGTGGGCAAATTGAACTGGGGTGTATCTGAATGTGGACACTGCGGAAACGAATCGATCCGATGCGGAAGCTGAATCAGACCGATGCGATGAACCATGCGCTATTGACGCCGGCGTCTGCCCCACGACGCAGACTCGGAGCGAGCCGGGGACAGTCGTTGGTGGAATTCGCGCTGGTCTTTCCGGTATTTCTCTTGCTGCTCTGCGGCATAGTTGATGTTAGCAACGTGTTCTATACCGAAATGTCGGTACAGAACGCGTTACGGCAGGCAGCACGCTACGCAATCACCGGGAACCATCTGCCTGATCCGAATAATCCAGGTCAGAACCTATCGCGGGTGAACTCGATCATTGCGACCGCTCAACAGGCGGCGCCCGGTATTAACTTTTCCAACATCAACATTTCCAGCGTCGCCGGAGGCGCCGGTAGCGCTGGCGGTCCAGGAGACACGGTAACGGTCTCAATGAGCAGCGGCGTAAAGATGTTGACCCCGGTCATTGCCCCGCTCTTTCCCAATGGCACATACAACTATACGGTGAGCGTCACTTTCAGGAACGAACCATTCCCGGCAGGCAAGACAACCTAGGCCGGACGCGCGGAAGACATACCCCGCGCAAGAGCCGGTAGGACCAATCAATTTGGAACTGCTCTAGAGGAGCGAATCGACGTGGCTGCATTGTGGAAGAACAATCTGGTAAACGGCAGGAGACGGAGCGGTGAATCCGGCCAGGCGCTGATGGAGTTCGCGCTCATCGGATCGGTGATGATCATTCTGCTTCTTGGACTCATCGATCTCGGCCGCGCCATCTTCGACAAGGAAGTGATGTCAGACCTCACCCGGACGGGCTCAAATCTGGCCTCGCGTGGACCTTGCGGAACATTGACTGCGTGCCTTACGACTGCGGCTAACGCGGTGATGACCCAACCGTCTGATTTAAATATGTCCGCCAACGGAATGGTAATTGTGACGGCGGTCCAAGCCGACGGCGCTGGAAACGCCACAATAATCGGGCAATACACACAGGGCACCGTCGCAGGGGCTAGCAGCAAGGTAGGGGTGCAGGGAAATCCCCCCACTCTTCCAGCTACTACCCCTCCGATCCCTCCAAAGAACCAGACTATTTACGTGACGGAAGTCTTCTATTCATTTACACCGATAACACCGATTGGAAAGTTTATGACCATTGCTTTTCCATCGACGTTGTATGACGTGGCGTACTTCTGAGTGAGGAGCAGGACGTGAATCTCTTTCGTCGGCACAAAAACGGGAGCAGCGAGCAGGGACAAATACTTCCCATGGTCGCCGTCTTCCTGTTAGTCATACTTCTGTTCGTTGCCATGGGAATTGACCTTGGTTATGCCTATGTCACCAAGGCAAATCTTTCCAAAGCCGTGGATGCCGCGGCCCTTAGGGGCATGCTGAACATCGCACAAGGAACGACCACCGCCGGCAACATCGCTGCAAGCGTCTTCGCCGCGAACTATCAAACGTCAGGCCGCGACAGCACTGCGCCCACTCCGACCGTTACCTGGAACCCCCCGACCCCGACTTTTGGCGTTCAGCAACAGATCCAGGTCACTGCCACCACGACCATCAACACGTTTTTTGCCCGCATTGTGCCGAGCCTGCAAACCCTGACGGTTAGCGACACGGCCCAGAGCACGCGCGCTAACGTCATGATGGCCCTGGTGCTGGACCATTCTAGGTCGATGACCCTGAACGGCGGACAGCAAGCGCTTCCACCTGCCGTCACGACGTTCCTCTCGTACTTCAGCGACCAGCTCGATCAGGCCGCGGAAACCGGCTTTGGGGATTCCGGGTCACTGGACGTGACGATGAGACACCCTTTCACCTCCGACATCACCAGTTTCGTCAACGGCCTGATCTTTACGGGCGGCACGTATGCGCA
Source organism: Candidatus Korobacteraceae bacterium (assembly GCA_049519595.1). Classification (GTDB taxonomy): domain Bacteria; phylum Acidobacteriota; class Terriglobia; order Terriglobales; family Acidobacteriaceae; genus CAWBRT01. Next base: position 18,503 of record JBEKQP010000058.1, read on the forward strand.
GGGCGGGCTGGACAATGCGGCGCTCGCGCTCTGCGGATGGGCGGTGCCAGGTACCTATCCTTATACCGGGACGGCATGCCCGGTCGTGCCCAACACTACCAAGGTGGTCGTGTTCTTTACCGACGGTTGGGCCAATAGCAACTACGATGTCTTGAACAATCAACCGGGCGGAGGTGGCTGCCCTTCAACCCCTGTCTACTATGGTGGATGCGCCTGGGATGAAGATCAGGCCGGATGGTGCGGCACACAGAACGGTCAGAATACCTTGTACCCTCCATACATCGGAGTCTGGGATTCCAACGGGAATAATGTCCGTGGGTGCGCGCCGTCAACCTTTCCGTCAAAGGCTGGAAATCCGACGGCGCTCGACAATCCCCAGGATGCCGAGACGAATGTCCCTAACGATGCCATGTACCGCGCCATGACATGGGCAAATGCGATGCGCGCGCAAGGCGTATTAGTCTACGCGGTCGGCCTCGGCGACAAGATCAGCCAACCGTTCCTGTATCAGATGGCAAACGACCCCAGCGGCACCGCCTTTGAGGGGTTCGCATACAATTCCGGCACGCCGCAGGGTCTGGCGGAGTTTGCCGTGGATTGCCCTGATCAGGCCGGGAAACCGTCGTGCGCGTCTGAACTAAATCAAGCATTTCAGACCATCGCCACTGACATCCTTCTGAAAATCACGCAGTAGGGAAAAGGGCGGAGAATTCGCAAGCTCCGCCCAGGACTGTCCTAATCGGCCGCACGCTTCAGCAAGAATTGCGGACTATGAGTGAATTCGATATCACGATACGCCCGGGCATCGGCGCCGCCGAGCCTGTGGCTAAGAGCGACTACGGTACATCCTCCTTTTTTTCACGGGTGTTTTCGTTCCCTGCCATGTTGGGCGCCTTTCTGGTGGGAGCCGTCTTTGTAGCTGCGCGTGCGTTTTTGGTGGACCCCGATCTCTGGTGGCACATCAAGGTGGGGCAGAACATCCTCTCAACGCACAGTTGGCCCACCACAGATCCGTATTCATTTACCGTCGCGGGTCATCCATGGTTGGCGTATGAGTGGCTGGGCGATGTCTTGCTCGGAGCAGTCGCGCGTTTCTGGGGATTGCAAGGTCTGGAAGCTTGTTTGATTGTGCTCGGCAGCGCCGTAATGCTTGCGCTTTACGCTTATACGACGCTCCGTACGGGAAATCCGAAAGCCGGATTTGCGGCCTCCGCAGTACTGTATGTCCTGGCGATGCCCTCGTTTTCCATGCGTCCGCAAATGCTAGGGTATCTGTTTCTTATCTTGACGCTCATCGCCCTCGAGCGTTTTCGCCAGGGAAAGAGCCGGGCGCTTTGGTTTCTGCCGCCGCTGTTCCTTGTTTGGGTAAATACGCATGGATCCTGGGTGATTGGCCTTGGAACCATCGTGGTCTTCTGGGCAAGCGGCCTGACGGAGCTGCACGTGGGGAGCATCGAGGCGCGGCGCTGGAGCCTCGCGGAACGGATCCGTCTTGAATCTATCTTTCTTCTGTGTCTCGCCGTTCTTCCCATCACGCCTTATGGCGTGCGCGTCTCCGCCAGCCCTTTCGAGTATGCCTTCGACCTGCCGCTGAACGTGGCCAACATCAAAGAATGGCAGCCCATGCCATTCTCTCTGCCGGGAGCCAAGCTGTTTCTTGCCCTGCTGCTGGGCTTCTTCCTGCTGAACATGGCCCTGCGCTTCGGCTGCCGCCTGCATGAATTGGTCCTATTTGTCGGCGGCGCGGTAATGGCGTGCCTGCACGTGCGTTTTCTGCTGGTTTTCGTGCCCTTCTTCGCGCCGCTTTTTGCCACCGCGATCGAGCGTTTTATGCCCGCCTATGAGAAGCGCCAGGACCGCCACTACTTCTTGAATGCTGTCTTGATGGCGGTAGTGCTCGCGGCTCTGGTGCGATATTTCCCTACCGCCGCGGAAATGCAGCAGCGCGTCACCAGCCAGTACCCGGTGCGCGCCGTCGAATACCTGCGCCAGCACCCGCTGCCCGGCCCGATGTACAACACCTACGGCTATGGCGGCTATCTGATCTGGTCGCTACCCGAACACAAAGTCTTTATTGACGGCCGCGCTGACGTCTACGAGCGTGGTGGCGCATTTCCCGATTATCTGCAGGTGGCGAATCTGAAACCCGCGGCTTTTGCCGTGCTTCGGAGCTACGGTATTCAATCTTGCTTTTTGGAGCGCAGTGAGGCGCTGGCCACGGTTCTTTCCGCCTCGCCGGAATGGCGGCAGGTCTATTCAGACGACTTAAGCGTGCTGTTCGTGCGAAAAGCCTCCGAGAGTCCATCCCCGAGCTGATGCCCGCCATCGCCAGACGCTAATCGCGGTGCGAGGCAGAAGTTCCTGACCGTGTTCCTTATTTCAAAGGCCCTTCTCGAAGAGCAGTTAGTTTCTTCAGCGGCTAAAGCCCGCGTTCTTCTGGCTTGAACGGCACCGCTAAAGCCATGCCCCTTCAAGGAACCATTTTGAAACAAGCTCTCAGTCTGTCGACATCCGCGCTGCTGTCATGCTGGGCGCGGCTTCACGTCGCAAGTGTCACCAAACCGTACACCCAGGATTAAGGAAGTGTGACCAATCTGTAACGCTTTTGGCGTGATCGGAGATCAAGTTTTCGGTTCCCTGCGTATAGCACCGTCAACCCATGGCTTTTCAGGTACTTATCCCCCGACGGCGTGTTTGGTGAAGAGTGGCGTCTCAAATGCTTAACAAAGGCGGGTGGCACGATGCTCTTGTGCTGCTTAGTAGCTTACGTCACCTGAGAGGACAC
>JBEKQP010000059.1:0-21022 GCA_049519595.1 Candidatus Korobacteraceae bacterium
GCCTTGCACGACGGCAACCGCCGTTGCATTATGCGTCTTTGCCTGGTTGCTGTATCCGGCGGGCCGCGCTCCCTTCAGCAAGCGGTCGATCAAAATTCGCGTGCCGCTTCCGGCATTGCGGTTCATCATCAGACAAGAGCTGTCGGCCAGCGCGATGGCGAGCGCTTCCTCGATCGAATGGTTTTCAAAGCGCGCATCGCCCGGACGGAATACGATTCCTTGCAGGCGGCCGTAACCGGGCAGCAGTTCCAACTCTTCCGTCAAGAACGGACGATTGTACTCGCCGGTGGCGGGGTCCATGAGATGGACGCCGGCGATGTCGCACTCGCCGCGCCTGGCCGCCGCCAAGCCGCCCGTACTCCCCACGTTCAGCGCTTTTACGGAAACCCCTTCCAGCATCAGGCGTCCAATCAGCAGGTCCAGACCGACGCAATGACTGCCGATCACGACCAGATCCGCTGGCTTGTGCCCTGATCCGATCAGCGTAACCTCGACCGTCGTTCCGGCCGGCAGCATTTCCGTCTGCGATCCGATGGAGAAAAAGCCGTCCGCCTGCCCAAACGCCGTCACCGCACCGGAACCTTTGGCCGTGGGGTATGCCACCAGTCCGCTATCTCTTTGCACCAGCGAGACCATTACGTATTCGGTGCGCCCGCGCTCCGAAGTGACATGCATGGGCAGCGTTGCCGGTAATGTCTGGCGTTGTTCAGCAGGCATTCCGGCAAATACGCGAATCACCGGCGCGACAAACTCGTGAAAGGTGAACATCGCGGAAGTCGGGAACCCCGGCAGGATAACCACGGGCTTACCATTGGTCACTGCCAGGCATATCGGTTTTCCGGGTTTGAGCGCCGCGCCGTGCACCACGATTCCAGGGTTGCCGAGACGGCTGACAACTCTATAAGCCAGATCGCCGGCGCCTTTCGACGTGCCACCCGAGAGCAGCACCATGTCATGGCTAAGCCCTTCTTGCAACAAGGCAGTGAGGGCGGCCTCATCGTCGCGGGCAATTCCCAGCGGAATCGGAGTTCCCCCCAGTTCCTCGACCGCGGCGGCCAACGTCGCCAGGTTTGAATCAAACACGCCACCGGGGCGCATTGCCTCACCCGGCTTGATTAGTTCGTTGCCTGTCGAAAAAATAGCGACCCGTGGTTTGCGCCAAACGAAAACCTCAAACAGACCGATCGCGGCCAGAGAGCCTATCTCACGAGAACTCAAAAGCTGGCCCGCGCGGAACAGGGTTTCACCGCGCGCAATGTCGCCGCCCGCGACCGCTACGGATTGCCCCGGCGGCACGGGGCGACGCACTTCAACGAGCAGATCGGCACCGCGTTCCAGCGTGTCCGTGTCTTCGACCATGACGATGGCGTCGGCGCCTCGCGGCAGCATTCCACCCGTTGCTATGACGGTCGCGGTTCCCTCGGTAACGGTGATTCGAGGCTCGACCCCCGGCGTCAATATCTCGGAATTGAGGCGCAGTAGGCGCGGTTGCTCGCCAGTGGCGCCAGCCGTATCGGCCGCGCGCGCGGCAAAGCCATCCATGCTGGATCGATCAAAGCCGGGAACATCAATGCCGGCAACGACGTCACGTGAGAGAACACGCCCCACGAGCTTTATTAGAGAGACGGCTTCCTCTCCCAGCGGCGCTAAGTTGAGATGTTTCCGAAAGCGGGATTCTGCCTCTGCACGGTCAAGGACCTCCAGGAACTGCTCCTGGCGGGCTGCCTTTCGCATCGCGATTTTGAAGTCTTCCTTCGCCAAGTCAAACTCCTCAAAAGTTTAGAGCAAAACCAGAGATACTATATCCTTCGCTGCGAGTGTCATCGTGAGGAGGTTCGCCGCCTTCGCGAACCGACGTGACGATTTATGATTTCAGCGGCGTCGCCCTAAGACTGGAAAAACAAATGCACAGACCCTCACGTCGCATCCTAACGGACGCTTCTCAGGGTGACACTCTGGAATAAACGTTCTCGGGATACACCAAGCCTCTCGTCGCCTAGCAGAGATGTACTTTGACGTGCGTGCCGGGCGCATATCCCTCCAGGGGAGCGGGAATCACCACGAAGCCGTCGGCCCGGATACTCGATGCGAGACCGCCGAACTCGGCTGACCCAACCGGTTCAACCCGTCCATCGACGAAACGAACCCGACAGAGTTCGACGAATCCTATCGCGGACACGATCTTGCGCCCCACTTCCGCATCTCGCACAGGGTGGGGAAGTTCCGGGCTAAGGCCTCCGAGACTCCTGATCAACCTTCCGGCAAGCAGTTCGTAGGCGCACAGACACGCAAGCGGATCGCCGGGCAACAGAAGCACCGGAGTAACGCCGATCAGACCCATTCCCGCCGAGCCTCCCGGACGCAATGCTACCCCGTGTATGGCCAGCTCTCCTACCTTGGCAAGCGCAAGCGGGGCTTCGTCGTCGAGTCCTGTACCGGTGCGACCGGCAACCACGATTACATCCGCTCCAGGCGCGGCGATCGCTTGGCCGAGCGCTTCGCATCTTGGATCTGCAACATGCATGGTTTCGACGATCCCGCCGTCGCGTCTGACCAATCCGCAAAGCATCGGGCCATTGGCATCGCCTGTCGATGGACAACCTGCGAACACCTTCGGTCCGGCAATCACCAACCGGATCCGCGGAGACCGCACCACGCGCACGCGCTCAATACCAACCGAAGCAAGCAGTCCGGCGTCCTGAGGCCGCAGGGCTCGTCGAGCTTCGATCAAGGCCGCGCCTGCACGGACCTGCTGCCCCCTTCTTTCGACGCCGGAACCTGCGGCAACCGCACTGAAAATCTCCAGCGTCGTGCCCTTCAACTGCGCCGCATCAAAGGGCAAAATGGCATCTGCACCGCAAGGCAATGGGGTGCCTGCGGAAACCAAGGCCGCGCCCGCTAAAGGCAGACCATGGCATGACTTGTCAAAAGTCTTAATAAGAGTAACGAGAAGCGGATTGTAATCCGTAGCGCCCTCGGTCTCGGCCGAGCGGAGCGCGTAGCCATCCGTCCCCGCGCAATCCATGGCCGGAATATCGGCCGGGGCGCTGACCACCGCGGCAGTCACTCGTCCCTGGGCCGTGTCGACGCTTATGTCTTCTGCCGGCAGGACAGGACGACCGTGGAGATCCAGCCAGGCGACCGCCTCTTCGAACGAAGCGCGATCGGCGAATCCCCTAAGCCGAACGTCGCCATATCGTCTTTGCCGACTCTGGTCTTCCTGGCGTGACATGAGGGCTAATTCTACTTGATCACTCGACGATACAGCAGCGAGTAATGCCGGAATCTTGCGGGCATGTGAGAGCCGATGGAGGCAATCGCGACAACGACGAGAAGGATCGGGAACCGCTGATTCCACGCGAACGGTATCCAACATAGCAGGACCAGCTTGGCTAGAAGAAGCAGCCCCCAGCCCTCGAAAACGAAGTGCAAACTCGGGCCAGTCTCGAGCAAAATCATACCAGCGCCGGTCGCGATTGCCACATAGAGCAACGGTCTGAGCGTGCCGACGGGCGCGCTGAAAGCATGGCCGCCAACCAGCACACTGATCGCCATCAGGTGCACGGTTCGCAGCGTCACCTTATAGAGCCGGGCGTGCGGAATGGGCAACGGCTCCTTCGGCTGAAAGAGTCGATGAAGCCAGCCTTCGTTGTGCATATCACTTCTCACGCTTCAGTCCGACCTCGCACAATTTGCGCTCTCGCTCGCTTCCGCTGCGTATCAGAATATCGTCTCATTTAACCACATCAACCTTCACTGGGTCCGCACGTGCCCGCAAACGCTATAATCACCATCATCTGAGAAACGGAGCAGAAATCCATGGATAGCGCTCGTTTCACATTGTTCGTCAAACAGGATTGCCAGACATGCACTCTTCTGGTTCCCGTGTTCGAGCGCATGCGCGAATCGTTGCCAGGTCTTGCCATCTACGTGCAGGATGACCCCGCGTTTCTCTCTTCCGCCGGCGCCGCCTACGACAAGACACTGGAAAATTCGTTTCGCGCCGACATTGAGATCACTCCGACGCTGATCCGTATGGCAGGACAAAACGAGACCGGCCGCGTCTGCGGGTGGGTTCGGGACGAATGGCAGGGCATCACGGGGATCGCCGATTTAGGTTGCGACCTGCCTGCTTACAGCCCTGGTTGCGGATCAAAAACGCGACAGCCTGGCGTGTGGGAGCGGCTGGTGGCGGAGTTCGGCGATTCGCAACTAAAGAGTCGCCAAATTCAGGTCGGTGAATGGGACGATCCCATCGAGGCTTGCTTTGACCGCGGCTGGACCGACGGCTTGCCGGTGGTGCCGCCCACCGATGAGCGAATCCTGCGAATGTTGTCAGGCACCGGCCGTCGTCCGGATGAGATAGTTGGCCTGGTGCCACCGGATTTGTCGGAGTGCACGGTGGAGAAGGTTGCGGTCAACGCCGTGATGGCCGGCTGCAAACCGGAATACATGCCTGTGGTTCTGGCTGCGCTCGAAGCGGCACTTGACCCGATGTTCACGATGCACGGGTTGCTCTGCACCACCTGTTTTTCCGGCCCCATCGTCATCGTAAACGGTCCGATCTCCCGGGCGATTAACATGAACTGGGGCATCAATGCGCTGGGTCAGGGCAACCGCGCCAATGCGACAATTGGGCGCGCGCTGCAGTTGATCATTCGCAATGTCGGCGGCGGACGCCCCGGCGAGATCGACCGCGCAACTCTGGGCCAGCCTGGCAAATACACGTTTTGTTTCGCCGAGGATGAAACTGATCCGGCCTGGGAGCCTCTCTCGGTAGCACGCGGCGTTCCCTCCGGACGGAGCGCGGTGACTCTATTCCAAGGCGATGGAATCCAGGGCATTGTCGACCAGAAATCCCGCACGCCTGAAGAACTCACCAAGAGCCTCGCCATGGCTTTGATGGCCGTGAGCCATCCCAAACAGGCGCAGACAGCAAACGCGATCCTGATCCTCTCGCCGGAGCACTACGGCATCTTTCGCAACGCGGGCTGGGACCGAAGCCGCATTACCAAAGAGCTGCACGCGGCGCTCGTCCGCCCGGGACGGGAGCTGATTGTGGGCGCGCAGGGAGTCGGCGAAGGCATTCCCGCCAGCCGCGCCGAAGAGATGGTGCCAAAATTCTGGGATGATGGCCTGCTGATTGTTCGCGCTGGCGGCGCGGCTGGATTGTTCTCGGCCATCTGTGCCGGCTGGACCGGCGGCCGCGCGCGCGGTCAAACAAAGCCAGTCACCAAGGAGATACGACTTTGAATAATCAATCGATGCTGAGAGATCCCACGGCGGAAACCTCGCCGGAGTTGCGCGCTCGCTTGCAGCCTCCCGCTTCGCTGAAGGGGTTGACGGTTGCTCTGCTCGACATCGGCAAGGCGCGTGGCGACGAATATGTCGATCGCTTGCAGGAATTGCTCAACGCCCGAGGCATATCGTGGCGACGTTACAGGAAGCCGACCAATACCCGCACCGCGCCGGTCGATTTGCTCCAGCAGATCGCGCGGGAGTGCCAGGTAGCAGTCATTGCACTCAGTGATTGAGGGTCCTGCACGTCGTGCAGTTTGCACGACCTTCGCGATCTCGATTCCCGCGGCATTCCTGGAGTTGATGTATTGACCACGGTGTTCAAGGACGGCTTCGAAGCTCAGTGCCGATCACTCGGCTTCGCTGGAGCCGCGGTTTATGTGGCGCATCCGGTGCAAAACCGCACTACGGCGGAGTTGCGCCGGCTGGCCGACGAATCATTCGAAGCAATTCTCGGCATGATTGCCGCACAATAGGCATCTTTGAAGATGTGAGGACTCGAAGCGTCAGGCCTTCTCCGCCCCGAGTCCGGTGTTCGAGCGAACCAGCAACTCGTCGAACTTTGCCTCGAGGCTGGTATCTCGGCTGAGCAGCGTTCCCAGCCATGCTCCCAGAAATCCGAGTGGAATGCTTACGATGGCCGGATTCTCCAGCGGAAACCATGCTTTGGCCTGTATGAGATGCCGCACAGAACCCGCTACATTGGGCGCATCTATCGCCATCACCGTTGGGCTGATCAGGATCAATCCGATCGACGACACCAACCCGACGATCAGCCCACTGAGCGCTCCGGTGGTGTTGAATCGCCGCCAGAAGATCGAGAGCACGATCACCGGGAAGTTGGCCGAACCGCCCACCGCCATCGCCAGCGTAGCCAGCACGGTCACGTTGGCCGTCGGTCCCAGCAGGATGGCAATGATCATGGACGCACCGGCCACGAAGAAGGCTGCGACCCGCGCCACCAGCACGGTTTCCCCCGCCTTGCGCTCGACTCCGCGATGAATCACATTGGTCCAGAAATCGTGCGCGAAAGACGTGGACGCGCTGATCGTCAGTCCGGAGACGACCGCCAAAATGGTGGCAAAGGCGACGGCGGAGACAAAAGCGAAGAAGATGTCTCCCGCCATGAAACGGGCCAGCAGCGGCGTGCTCATATTCGTGCCGCCGTGGGTCATGATGTAATCGGGGCCAAGAATTGTGGCAGCGCCCAGCCCGAGAATTGACGTCATGATGAAGAATGCGCCGATCAGAACCATGGCCCAGACGACGCTGATACGCGCCGTCTTGGCGTCGGGCACCGTGTAAAACCTTGAAAGTATGTGTGGTAGCCCCGCGGTTCCGAACAAAAATACCAAAATCAGAGAGAGCAACTCGAAAGGACCGTAGGGCAGCTTGAAGCGCAACCCGGGCTGGAGAAAGTCTCTCACCACCTCCTGCCCTTTCGCATGAGAAGTAACCTGGGACGCCGCCGCAAAGAGGGCTCCAAGGCTGAAGTGGAAATGGCCCAGCACCAGGATGGTCAGCACAACCGTACACAACATCAGAAGCGCGGCCTTTATGATCTGCACCCAGGTGGTGGCCAGCATGCCGCCAAACACGACATAGACGATCATCAGGGTGCCCACCCCGATGACCGCCATGCTGTAACTAACCCCGGAGCTCTTAAGCAGAAGCGCGACCAGGGCGCCGGCGCCGACCATTTGCACGATCATGTAGAAGGTGCTGATGACCAGCGTGCTGACGGCAGCCATGGCGGTAACAGGTCTTATACGGTGACGGTAAGCCAGCATGTCAGCCATCGTGTACTTGCCGACGTTGCGCAACGGTTCGGCGACGACCAGCAAAATAGCCATGAAGGCGACGAGGCCGCCCCAGGCAAACACAAAACCGTCGACTCCAAACAGCGAGATCAGGCCCACGACCCCAAGAAATGAGGCCGCGCTCATGAAGTCGCCTGCGATGGCGAATCCGTTTTGCCAACCCATGATGCGGCGTCCAGCGGCAAAATAGGCCGCCGACCCCGTCGATTGCTTCGACGCCCAGTAGGTAATCGCCAGCGTGAGGGCGATGAAGATCAGGAAGAAAATGATGGGGCTCGACATCGCTTACTCACTCTTCTTTGCGTGGTGCTTAGCTTCGACGACGATATCGTTCGCCAGCACGTCGAATCTGGCAGCTGCATTGACGTACAACCAGACGATCACCCAGGCCAGTAAAATCACTGAAATCCCGAACCAGTAGGCCACGCTGACGCCGGCCACTTTGCTAGCCATTACCTGCGGGGCAAACGCGGTGAGCAATGGCATGAGCAGACAGTAACCGGCGAACAACAGAAACGCAGGGAGGATAAAATCCCTTTTGGCCTTTACTAGATCCCTGAATTGGCTGCTTTCCACGATGCGGTTCCATACCGCTCCGCCGGTCGGCAAGCCGTTTCCGACAGCCGCGGGAGAAACAGCTCGGCCTTTGTATGCCGCAGAATTCATACGTCCTCACAATACTGTTTTGCGAATCTGCCGTAATAGCGTGGGAAAATTAGATGTATTCTCCCACAATGTCATGCGGAAAGACACGGGCAATCGAAAACTTTGTCCATAAAAAACTGCTCCATCCAAAAATTCGGATGGAGCGACGGAGAAAATCCTGGCGAAAGACTTAGAATCCCGGCGCCGCCACCTGCTTCCTGACCGCCGCAAACGCGCGTTGGAAGCCGGGAATCGAGCGCTGGATCGAGTCCAATGGGACGGTTAGTGACAGGCGCATATACCCGCTGCGTCCAAACCCGGTTCCCGGCACGGTGAGCACGCCCTCGGCGGCGAGGATACGCACGAACTCGACATCGTTTGCAATCGGCGTCTTGAGGAAGACGTAGAAGGCACCTTCGGGCCGTCTTACTTCGTAGCCAATCGCCTCCAGGGCATCGCAGAAGACGTTCCGCTTGTGCTCATATCCGGCCACATCGATGATGTAATCGGCGGCCTCAAGCATTACCCATTGCCAGATGGCCGATGCATTGACGAAACCAAGGACGCGATTGCTGAAAGTGCAAGCGGCGCGTAGCTGCTCCCGGTCGGCCAGCGACGGCGAAAGCGCCAGGTAGCCGATGCGCTCCCCGGCAAGCCCTTGCGACTTTGACCAGGAATTGCAAATCACCGTATTCCTGACCAGCGATGCCACCTTGGGCTGCCGCCGGCCGTCATAAACCAATGCATCGTAAGGCTCATCGCTGATGACGGAAATCGGTTGCCCAATGCGCGCCAGCAAGCCATCCAGAGCGCGCAAAACTGCCTCCGGATAGACGCGCCCGGTGGGATTGTTCGGAGTATTCAGCATGATGACGCGGGTACGCGGGGTAACCGCAGCCGCAATTTTTTCCATGTCCGGGAGAAAGGTATCGTCAGTCTCCACCGGTACCATGCACCCGCCATGGTTGGTGATGTAAAACTGATACTCGGGGAAAAACGGAACCAGAACGATGACTTCGTCGCCGGGGTCGAGAACCGATTTCAAGAATACGTTGCAGGCGCCGGCCGCGCCCGAAGTCATGAACACATCCTCGGCGGTGAAGTCGATCCCATTTTCCCGGCGCAATTTTGCCGCTATTGCCTCGCGTACCGGCGGGTAGCCTGCATTCGGCATGTAGCCGTGCGACAACGGTCGGTTCCTGGCAACCACTCGCCGCAGTGTCTCGATCACCTGCTCCGGCGGTTCGACATCCGGATTACCGAGGGTAAAGTCGAAGACGTTATCGGCGCCGCGCTCGCGCTTGAGCCGGGCTCCCTCTTCGAACATGCGACGAATCCACGAGGCCCCGCTCAGTTGCTCGGAAACTGTCTTGGCGATTGGCATCCGATCTCCTATTTCCACTTTCCCGGGAACTGCTGTTATGCGCCCCGACCGATGTAGAAGGCTTGCACATTTGCCTCGTGCAGCGCTTCTGGCAAAATCCGCCTGATCGCCGCCAGCCACTCCTGCTCGGAGAACGGCAAGTGCCGGCTCAGCACGCCGAGCAGCGCGACATTCAGACTTTTCTTATTTCGCAGCTTGCTCTCATCGACATGCGATGGGTCGATGACGGTGCCACCCTGGCGCAGAACGGCGGCATTCACCGGCACTTGATCCGCCGCGGTGGCCACCAGAAAATCTCCCTCGCCCGGCGGGACCATGGGACTGAAGACCTGCGCGCCATATCGCACATCGCTGGAAACCGAACCGCCGCGCTGGCTCATGCCATGCAGTTCGCTCTTCTTTACGTCCAATGCGGTGTGAAAGGCTACATCCGCCACGATGTCCGAGCATGTAAGCACGCCCTGGCCGCCGAGTCCGGCAATCACGATGTTAGTTACCTTGCTGCTCATTGCACCTCTCGTATTCCTTAATGTAGCGCGCCGCTAACAGACAGTTGCGACGGGCCACAATGACGGAAAGTTCGCTCTTGTCCAGACATTCCTTGACCAACTTTTCGAATTTCGGGGTGTCGACCGTGGGGTCGATCACGTGCACGTTTGGCACCCCCAGCATGCGCGCTAAATCCTCAAAGATGACCTTGCCGGTTTTGGCATGGTCCAGCGTGCGCCCTGTGCCCGCATGCTCTTGCATTCCCGTCATCGCCGTAGTCCCGTTGTCCAGAATCAGCAGCACGTGTCCGGTTGGCGGCGGGTTGTAGATCATCTCGACCAGACCGGTGATGCCGCTGTGCACGAACGTGCTGTCGCCGATCACACTCACGACGCGCTTGGCCTGTTCCGGCGGCAGTGCATGACGCAATCCCAGTCCGACCCCGACGGAAGCTCCCATGCACACCACAGAGTCCATAGCATCGAACGGGGGCAGAACTCCCAGCGAGTAGCAGCCAATATCGCCGGCGACGATGCAGTCAAGGTTCTTCAGGCTGGCAAATACGCTGCGATGTCCGCATCCCGGGCACAGGGCCGGCGGTTTGCCGGCAACGGGCTTCGGCTCCGGCGAGGTGTCGCCTGCCACGATACTGCGCACGCGAGCCACGTTGAGTTCACCAAAGCGGAACATGTCGGGCTTTCCCTCTACCGCGATTCCGGCTGCCAGTGCAGCCTCAACCAGGTATGGATCGCCCTCTTCGATGACCAAACAACGCTCGAAGCGGGAGGCAAAATTGCGCATCAGCTCCAAAGGCAGCGGATAGGTCATGCCTAGTTTGAGCACGCTGGCTTGCGGTGCCGCTTCGCGCACATGTTGATAGGAGATTCCAGAAGTGATGATGCCCAGCGATGCCGAGCCTTCCGTGATCTGATTGGGACCGTCGCTATCGTTCCAAGCCGCCATTTGCCGCAGTTTTTCGCGCAGATTGTGGTGTGCCGGACGCGCAAAAGCTGGAATCATCACGCGCGAGCGAACGTCGCGGACAAACTCCGCGGCCCGGGGCTGCGGGAGGGACCTGTCGCAGCGTACCACCGTTTTGGAGTGACACACCCGCGTGGTGATTCGCAACAACACCGGAACCTGCCAGCGCTCCGAGATTTCGATGGCGCGAAGCGTAAAGTCATACGCTTCCTGCGAATCTGCGGGCTCCAGCATAGGGATCGCCGCGGCCACCGCATAGCGGCGATTGTCCTGCTCGTTCTGGCTCGACGCCATGCCGGGATCGTCGGCCGAAACAATCAACAGAGCCCCGCTGACTCCCGTGTAGGCGACGGTAAACAATGGATCTGCCGCCACGTTCAGACCGACGTGCTTCATGGTGACAATGGCGCGCCCGCCGGCATAAGCAACGCCAATGCCGACCTCAAGTGCCACTTTCTCATTGGGCGACCACTGTGCCTTTCCGCCCAGATTCTCGAACCATTCGAGAATCTCCGTCGACGGTGTGCCGGGGTATCCTGTACCCAACTTCACGCCAGCGTCAAAAGCGGCGGTGGCAACCGCTTCATCACCACTCAAAAACAACATTGCGCGCTCCCGACTTCGCACTGAAGTCTTCTGCGGGATTAGAATAAAAGCAGTCTATCTGATTCAAGAATCGGCAGCAAACACCTCGCCGCCGATGTGGTTGAAGTCTCGCCATTTCACGCCGATAAGGAGGTTATGAAGCGTTACTCTCGAGTCGTCGCTTCCTCGCCCGCCGAGTTGGCTCCTCCCGACCGGAGGAGAGAGGTACGGCACGCCGTCAGAGTCCCGATGCGCATTCTCAAAGTGAATCAGGTAGGAGGAGATCACCCAGGGTTGTGCACGGACGTAAGCCGAGGTGGCATCGGGTTTGAGACTGCCACCCGACTCGACCTAGGAAGTGCAATAGAGTTCGAGTTTGCTTTCGTCGGCGACCACCCCTTTCGCCACAGCGCGCGCATTCTGTACCGGATTGGCAATCATTACGGAGCCTACTCGCTGGACGGCGATTATAGTGCCTGGGATGAGGCTCAACTGGACGAGGACAAATCGGCTCACAAGAAATCCGTGCAGTAATCGCCATTCCCGTCAATTCCAGCCGCGGTCCGGTGCGTCGATCACTTGCGAAGAGTGATACCTGACTGCCGGGGTGTAGCATGCCAGCGATATTAGAAACCTGATTACGCATGGAAGGCTGACCGCCTGCCCCACAACTAAGGGGTGGATCGCCGCCCCACCTGCCGGTAGCCCGGCACGGACCCACGAATACTATCCCAATCGATTCTCTTCAAACAAATCGTAGCCGCTGAATCGACGCTCAGTTGTGAAATCGGGAAATCATTGTAAAAAAAATCGTTCGTGGAGATAATTACGCCTTTCGCGATTCTATGGCATCGGGTGGCGTTTGGATCCTGATACGTCGGTGCGCTTCGCGAACCGTACTTCTCGTACTGCGACAATAAGGAAGCGAGATGTAATGCGCCTTGTGACCTGAAGGGCGGGGAAAGAACACATGAGAGTTACGCTGAAGGCTTTAGTCCTGTTGACACTACTCTCATTCATCGCGACGTCCGCACTGGGACAGGCTGAATCCGGAGAGATCGTCGGAACCGTGCGCGACGCCTTGGGAGCGGTTATCCCAGGTGCCGCTATTGCTGTCAGGAATATTGCTACGGGCGCCGTTCGGCCAATTGTGCAATCCGGAAATCTTGGCCAGTTCAACGTGCTGGGCCTGACTCCTGGAACCTATGAGGTAACGGTCAAAAGCAGTAGCTTCGCTCTCTACAGGTCAAAGGTGGAAGTGGCCGTCGGCAGCCACGTTACATTGGCCCCCATCCTCGCAGTAGACAAAGAAACGACGAACGTCGAGGTAGTGGCCGCGGGTGGGACCGAAATCAACACCCAGACGCCAGAAATTTCACAGCTGATTACGCCAACGCAAATGGCGCAACTGCCCAGCCTGAACCGCAACCCATACGATTTTGTCGCGCTTGCCGGCAACGTGAGCAATGCCGACCGCACGGCCACGGGCGGCGACCAGAACAGCGAGAACTATGGTGTCTTCTTCAGTCTTAACGGGCAGCGGTCCTCCGGTACCGAAATCCTGTTGGACGGCGCGGAAAACATCGACTGGTTCAATGCCACCTATGCCCAACCGCTGCCGATCGAAACCGTGCAAGAGTTTCGTGTTATAACGAGCAACTTCGATGCGCGGTATGGACGTGCTTCCGGCGGTGTCGTAAGTGTTACGACAAAGTCAGGCACCAACGACCTTCACGGCTCCGCCTGGGAGTTCAACCGTGTCTCGGCTTTGACGGCGAACACTGTCAGCAACGCCCAGCAAGACATTCCCAAGGGCGAGTACACACGCAATGATTTCGGCTATACGATCGGTGGACCCATCATCAAGAAGAAACTCTTTTTTTTCCAAAGTACGGAGTGGACGCGCGTACGTGGCAACGCGCAGCAAACCGCCCTGGTGCCCGACCCCACTTTCTTGAACAACTACGCGGCACCGAACGTGGCGGCATACTTCAATGCGTATGGACAAAACTTCCATCCGATCAGCACGATACCCAAGACAACAGTGAACGGCCAAGTCATGGTGGGCGGGGTCAGCCCTTCGTCATCAGCTTTCGGCGCCATTCCGGATGGGACACCTATCTTGGATGTCGTGAGCTATTCGGCTCCTGCTGATGCGGGCGGCGGTACCCCGCAAAATACATACAACATCATAGGGCGCCTCGACTACTACCCGAGCGACAGGACGCAGGTATTCTTCCGTTATGCTTTGTACAGTGAGAACGATTTCAATGGCGGAGAATTCAACAGCCCCTATTCGATTTACAATGTGGGTCAGACGACCTATGATAACAACGCACTAGTTTCGCTGACTCACTTTTTCAGCAATAACGTCTTCAGCAGTTCGAAGGTCAGCTTCACCCGTCTTAATCTCAATCAAACTTACAATCAGGCTGCGCTGAGCGTGCCCGAATTGCTCCTGAGCAACGGCGCAACCGTGAATGGCCAATCGGTTATCTTCCCCGGTATGTGGGCACAATTTGCCGGCGTCGGTGGCGAGCCTTATGGAGGCCCGCAGAATATGCTCCAGCTTACCCAGGACTTTTCCTGGAACAAGGGAAAGCATCTGATGCGGTATGGTGGCCAGTTCAATTACATCCAGAACAATCGTACCTACGGGTACGCTAACCAGGCGCTTGAACTGCTCGGATTTGATCCAGCTAGCGGGTTAGATGCAATGCTAAGTGGTAACCTGGCATTCTTTAATGTCGCCGTGAACCCGCAAGGAAAGACCTTACCCTGCTACAACGATCCCACGAACGGTTACGTGATCACTCAGGGCTGCCTCTTGAACCTCCCCGTGACCTCGCCAAGTTTCTCCCGTAGCTACCGTTACCAGGATTTTGCGGTGTATGCACAGGACAACTGGCGAGCCTCGCAGCGCCTGACCTTGAATTACGGTTTGCGTTGGGAATTCTACGGTGTGCAGCACAATAGTAACCCGTCACTGGACTCCAATTTTTATTACGGTGCAGGCAGCAATTTGTTCGAAACGATCCGCAATGGCTCGGTGATGACCGCGCCCAATAGTCCTATCGGTGAAATGTGGAAACCGAACTATGGCACGCTCGCTCCTCGCGTAGGCTTTGCTTATGACGTCTTCGGCGATGGTAAAACAAGTTTGCGCGGTGGCTTCGGCATCAGTTATGAGCGTAATTTTGGGAATGTAACTTTCAACGCCATTCAGAACCCGCCTAACTATGCCACCATTGAGTTGCTCTCAACATCAACACCCAATCCCGTTGTCTCGGTCAACAATTACGGGCCGCTCGGCAGCCTCAGTGGAACCACTCCTTTTCTACCTCCGAGCCTGCGCCAGATAGATCAGAATATCAATACGGCGCAGACCCAGTTCTATAGTATGGCTTTGGAGCACCGTCTAGCTCGTAACACGATCGTTGCTCTGGAATACAGCGGTGCACATGGCGTTCACCTGTATGATATTTATCCCTCGAATGCGCTTGGCGCCGGTAATGTTTATCTTGGCGATGCCTACAGTCCGGCGCTCGGAAATTACTCTCGTCCGAACAACTACTATGGGGACATCAACACCCGCGGCAGCGGAGGAACTTCTCGCTACAATGGGTTAAACATCCGCTTCCAGACGCAGAACCTGCATGGCACCGGTCTCACTATGGTTGTCAACTACACTTGGTCCCACTCCATGGACGATCTGAGCTCTACGTTCTCAAGCATTACGTCCGGCAACATTGGGTATCTCAACCCGCTGAACCCAAAACTTGACTGGGGCAGCTCGGATTTTGACGTACGCCACCGCTTGGTAGTCTCTCCTATCTGGGAAACGCCATGGTTCAAGAACGGCAAGAGTCTCAAGCGTCAGTTGCTTGGCGGTTATATCTTCACGGGTGTGTTTACCGTGCGTACTGGAGTTCCATTCTCGGTGTTCGATAGTACCGCCTCGCTCAACGCAGGTGACCTGATTGGAGTCCCGCGCTATGTGCCGAGCACAGCGATTCCGAGCTACCAAACCGGAAGCGGAACCCTCTTAGGTCCGAATAACTACGCGATACTAACTCTGCCTCCTGGAGTTACTTTCGTAAATCCAGCATTGGCCTACACTGGTAGTCCTTACAATTCGGGGGCCAATCCCTACTTCTACGGAATTTCTGATTTCGGGCCGTACCCTTCTAACATGACGGGGAGGAACGCTTTCCGTGGGCCGGGGGCCTGGAACGTCGATCTGTCCGCCGCCAAGAACTTCGCCGTGACCGAGCGAGTAAAGGCCGAATTCCGCGCGGAAGCGTTCAACGTGTTTAACCATCACAACATGTATGTGAACGCGGCAGCCGCTAACGTCGCTTCATTTGGCGGCACTCCGGTACCGGGAGCAGTCAGCAATCCTATTGTCATCACGGGACTGAAGGGCGGACTCGGTAGCAGCGCTATCGGCGGCGACCATGACGAGCGCCGCTTTGTGCAGTTGGCGCTGCGCGTCAACTTCTGAGCAGGCTTCAGCGTACTTGCGCTCGAATCAAAAATGCTGGGGGAGCCCGGTGGCTCCCCCCTTTTTGATTTCATAGCGGTCATTCTGGGCGCAGCCAAGCATCCCAGGAGGCTGTCCTCTTCCGCGCCTCTCTGGGCTTGTTGATAGAGTCCTTCGTCTGCGACTGAGCCCCAAGCCGTGCGGGGATTCCGGGTTCCTTCGCCTAAATCCCGAGCATTGCGGCGGGATTGTCGCGGGTCATCAGCATGATGGCCTTCTCCGGAATGCCATGATCCAGCATCTCACGAATAAAATTCTCCATCGAACAAACCGGCGCGGGGTTGATGACTTGGCCGCTGTCGGTACTCATAATGGCCGTTTCCGGCCCCAAAGCTTTGATAGCATCCGCAATCTTTGACGCCGGGATCGGGGTTTTCATCTGGTGAGTAATATCGTTGACGACATGTTCCAGCATCGTTGCGCCCCGCGCAAGAATCTCTTTCATATCGCCAATCGAGTAGTTCTCCATCGGCGAAAGCGGGTGAGTCACCACGATCTTCTTGAGCCCCATTTGTTTCGCTTCCGGAACCAGCACCATCGCCTCTTGAATCGAGATGTGGCCGGTAGCCAGTATGCCGTCGTACTGTGCGATTAAAGCTAGCACTTCTTTCACATCGTTCTTCAACGAACCATCTTCATTGAGAAGGTAGATTCCCTTGATGCCGGATTTCAACAACTTGGCAAACATGGGGACATTGTCGACTTCCTTCAGGTAATGCTTGGCGTGAATGGTAGGCATCCATACTTCCTTCGCTCCCATTCTGAGGGCCATTTCAACCGCCTGAGGATTGACGCCTCCCACCGGAAGATTGAGCGCAATGCCGCCGAACACGGGGAAACCAACTACCTGGCTGGCAATCGCTGCACGGTCTCCCGTGCCGGTCACATGGTTCTTCAGTAGGATTGCCTTCATCCTGGCGGCTTTGGCCTGCGTGGCAGCCTCAATATCGTTTACCAGCCGGGGAAAAACGTCTGGCCCGGTATGAATATGAAAATCGATTGATCCTTCGATCAGTTCTTTAGCTCTCACTGTATTGTCCATAAGAAACACCTTTCTCAAGATATTGCATTCGCGCAAAGCGGCACAATCGTTTCATTTCCGGTGTGCAAATAACGAAGTCAATCACAGGCGCCGAACTCCCAGCCGGTCCGCAAGTGCATCCAGCGATGAGTGGAGTTCACGGCTCAACAGCACGCCATTTGCCATGCGATCCTGATAAATCCGAGCGGAACGTTCACCCGGAAGCCGTACTTCATCGAACCCAGGCAGCTTCGGGGAGGATTTCATTTCCTCCCAAGTGTAATCAACTTTCTTCTTAAACTCCTGCACGTCCACGAACGAGGCGATGTTCACCGCCACAATCGCATGCCCCGTGTTCGTCAGAGTCGAAGAATCTTTGTTGAAGTCAACAACTTCTCTGCCGAATGCGGCGCCATTGAGTGTCCCAGCCAACAAGCCGAACATGAGAGCCAGTCCATAGCCTTTCGGTCCTCCGATGGGCAGCAGAAATCCTTCATTTGCTCTCTTTGGGTCGGTCAGTGGCTTGCCCTCGCGATCGATCATCCAGCCTTCCGGCATCGATTCATTGAGCTGCGCTTTGATCTTTACCTTTCCGTAGGCGGCGTTGGTTGTTGCCATGTCAAGGACAATATCCGGCCATCGCGAACCGGGCACAGCGATTGCGATCGGATTCGTGCTGAGAAGCATTTCCGTTCCGCCCCACGGGGGCAAATGGTTGGCGCTACCGACAGCAATGTAGATTCCCACCATGTCATGCGCCAGCGGCATGCGCGCATACAGCGATGCCGGACCTGCATGATTGCTGTTGCGGGCGCCCACCCAGGCCACGCCAACCGAACGAGCTTTCTCAACGGCGATCTCGGCGGCGCGGCTCATCACCAGGTGGCCCATGGCGTTATCGCCATCAACCAGCGCAGTGGCAGCTTGTTCGCGGACGATGCGAATCTGCGGCCGCACGTTGATGCCGCCACTCTGAATTCGTTTCACGTACTGCGGCAAGCGAAAGACACCGTGACCGTCCGCGCCTCGTGCATCCGCTTCCGCCATGAGTTTGCCGACACGACCGGCATCGGTTGAGGAAAGACCCACTGCCTCAAGCACTCGGGCGATAAAGCCATGTAGATCGGCTATTTTCGTATTGGACAAATCAGCAACGGGGTTGACAGCTTCATTCACGGAACCATGCTCCACTCCGCAACCTGGCGGATCATACTCTTCTACGTTATTGATCGGCAGCCACGCCGCAGGCGTGGCGAACCCGGGACGGGAAAATCTCAGCGCTCGCTAGCATGATACTTCAAAGAGTTTTGCGCGGCGTCTTTCGGCGGCCGGTTAATCGCGCTCCGTGACCGACTTCGATCCAAGCAAGAGCTTCAGGGCGGCTATCAGCGTGCGTTCGAAGCGCGCTTGCTCTTCCTTGATCTGCTCTGGCGTCCAGTTCCAGAATCCGCGGCCGGTTTTCAGCCCAAGGCGGCCTTCCGCAACAATTTGCGTCAGCGTGCGACTCGGCTCGGAAGCATTGCAAAGCGAGGGATAGATGGATCGGGCGGCGGAAATCTGCGTGTCTAAGCCGGCGAATTCCTTCTGCAGAAGCGGCCCGCCCGCGACATAGCGGAAGCCGAATCCGTAGCGCACTGCCGCATCGATGTCCTCGGGCGTTCCCAGTCCTTCGTCGAGGCAAGCGAACACTTCTCTCATTAGAGCGTGCTGAATGCGATTCGCCAGGAATCCCGGCACGTCGCGATTCACCCGCACCGGCATGCGCCCGACCGCTTTCATAATGTTGTAGAGCGTGTCCGTGGCAGATGGATCGGTGAATTCCGCCCGCACCACCTCGACGGCAGGAACCAGATGCGCCGGCGCAAAAAAGTGCAGATTGGCCATGCGCTCTCGCGTCTGGCAATCGCGCGCGATGTCTGTAATTCGAAATCCGGAGGCGTTCGTGCCAATAGGGATATGGCGCGGAGTAACGCGATCAAGTTCGGAGAAGATCGCCCGTTTCAGTTCCAGCCGTTCTGGTGCGGCCTCAAGCACCAGCTTGATATCCGTCCACTCGATCTCCGCGATGCTTTTCAGCAGCCGCAGACGATCCGCATGGAAGGTTCCATCGAGTTGCCCAAGCGACGAACGAACTCTTTCGCGGCGCGCCTCCCAACTCGCCACGTCGGGTTCCGCCGCCTGCACGTTCCAGCCGGCCGCCAGGAAGATGGCGGCGACGTCGCTTCCCATCAGACCACAACCAACGATTCCGATTGTATTTCTATTCATAGTTCAGGTATCCGCTTAACCAACCCGCCGTGCACGTCAGCCGGCAGTTTGCTGAAGGCGCAACGATTCCAGACTCTTCAGGGCCGCCAGCCGTAAATCGGCAACCTGCAACTTCTCTATATTCCAAAGCTGGCCCAGCAGTTGGGCAGCGGCTTGCCGTCCGATAACCGGAGACGTCAGCTCATGGAACTTGTCATCGAGCTCTGCATCCGACAGCGGCGATTCAGGATCTCCCTTGCGGTGCGGTTGGAAGTGCTCGAATCGGCGGCCGTCCTGCATGGTAATGGCAACCCTGGCCGAGCGCATGTTCGGGAACTTGGCCGTCATCTCCGCATCCGCCCGCAAGGTTATCTTGCTCATCAGATTGCGTATGGCAGGATCCGCAAGTCGCTCCGCGGTGAAAGCATTGAGCCGGACGGAACCGTAAATCAGCGCATGCGAGACAACATAGGGCAAGCTGAACTTCGCCTCGTATTCCGTGTGCGGGGCAAAATTGCCGGTCACGTTGATGGGAATCTGCGCGGTATCAACAGCGATGGAACTGATTTGCAATGGATCAAGGTTGTTCTGCGCGCGCAACAGCAACGCCGAATCAATGGAAGAAAAGGTGTGGCCGCAGCAGCCGTGATTCTTCTGCGTGATTTCCATCACGTTGTAATGCTCGCCGAGACCTTCGGTGAAGCGCGCCGATGGAGCGACTTGCGACAGTGCGGCGATGAACCCCGCCGGGCCCTCAAGGATGTCGAGCGCTCCGGTGACGCCATGGGCTGCGCCCGTAGCGGCGGCCACTCCTACCCAGGCGGCATGTCCCGCGTGCAGCGGTTTCGTCATCGCATCGGAGCGAAACGCCTGCTGCAGGCCCGCGGCAAAGGACGCCGCAGTGGCCAAAGCATGGCGCGCTGCATTGGCATCCTTTGGCGCAATCAACGTAACCGCGGCTGCGGCGCCGCCAAAACAACCTGCAGTTCCCGTGGTGTGAAAGAACTTGTAGTGAGAAGGCTGGATCGCGGCACCGATCCGCGTGGAGATCTCATACCCGATCGTGATGGCCTTCAGCAGTTCCAGGCCCGATCTGCCCTGATCTTCAGCCATCGCCAAGGCGGCGGCAATCGTCGGACAACCGGGGTGATAAATGGCGTCGCGAAAAATGTCATCGAACTCAACCGAGTGCGAAGCGCTGCCATTGATCCACGCGGCGGTCCCGGGAAAAGCCACTGTGCCGAATCCCGGCAGACTGGATTTGCCATGCCCCAACTCGGCGGCATAAGCCTGAACCAGGTTAACGGCTGGTGACACCCGTGTGCCGGGAATGAGCGCGGAAAACCAGTCGAGCAGTGCGCGCTTGGCGTAATGAATCACTTCCGGGGGAAGCTCGCGCCCGGCATCATGCCGCGCATATTCCGCATAGACATCGACCAGCATAAGCACCCTTCCAAGGACTGCCGCAATGGGCAGTGCATTTTTTGAATTGCGATAAGTTCAGAGAGTCAGTCATTTTCCGCCATGATAGTTGCCCTGTCAACAGCGCTCCGCCGCCGTGTCTCCGCTTTCGGCTTGTAGGCGTTCATCACACGTTGTACGATTCCTTCACGCTGACAACTCAATGGTAAACCCGGCCATCGAGGGCGCGGGCACGGCTTTGCAGATCCAATAAGGAGATCGCGTTGGGAGCCACCATAACCGAAAAGATATTGGCGAACGCCGCCGGGCGCGAACAGGTGTCGCCGGGCGAGATCATTACCGCCAGGGTCGATGCCGTGATTGGCCACGACATCACCACCGCCGCCTTTCGCGAACTCGAAAAGATGAAGGTTGACAAGGTTTTCGACCGCGAGAAGGTTTACTTCACGGTCGACCATTTTGTCCCCAGCCCAACGCTCGATGCCGCCGCCCAGCTGAAGGATTTGAGCGCCTACATTGCCAAGTACGAGATCAAGCATTGGTTCGACCAGGGGCGCGGAGGCATATGTCACGCGATTTTCCCGGAG
>JBEKQP010000060.1:0-20371 GCA_049519595.1 Candidatus Korobacteraceae bacterium
GCCGCCATTGCCGAACCGGATTCCAGAGACAGGGTTGTGATCGAAGGTACGCCGACGATCGATTCGTGCATCAAGGGTGGAGTAAACGGCGATGTGGCCACGTGCGCTGTATTGGTCAATGCTATACCAGCCGTCATGCATGCACGCCCTGGGTTAAGGACCATGGTGGATATTGAACCGCCACGCTGCTTTGCGCCTGGTAAAGAACTCGCTATGCGTGCGAAGCGTTGAGCGATTTGTAAAAGGGCCCGGCGTGGTCCGCGTGGACTTGAGCCGATTTTTTACTGCCTTTCCATTGTTTTAAACCCGGTATTTGTAGCGATTTTCAGGCCGCCTTTTCAGCGGCCTTTTTTGTTGTTCACTTCTTATAAGGCTTTACTCCTGTATTGCTGTTTTCAAGGCGGGAGCTTCTTCATAGCGTTCCGCGTCTTTCTTGCTCACCAGCACTCTGGGAAGCAATAGCACGAGCGGGACCGTAATAAGAGTGGTTGCCGCGTTTGCGATCACCAGCGAGTCGAAAGAAAGATGGTATTGCTCCAGCAGTTTCGCCCCGAACCAGTCAGTGCCGAACAGGGCTAAATTGCGGACGCTCATCATGAGCGAGAAGCCGAGGCCTTCGCTACCAGCGGGGGTGGCGCGAATTGCAAGATCCATCAGCGCGAGTTCAGCGAGCGTGTAGCCGAAGCCGTTTATCCCTTCGATTGCTTGGGCCCGGCTCACCGACGAATAAAACAGATAGCCCAAATTGGCCACCGCGCCCAGGGCCATGCACCACAGAAGCAGAGTACGCAGATTGAAACGCCGGCAGATAAACCCATATCCAATCGCCGCCGCGACCCCACAAACACCGGAAATGAGCTGCAGAAAACCCTGTACCTGCGTGCTCATGTGGAGTTCGTTCTGCTGCTTATAGAAAATCGCTGTCGAGAAGCCGGGCGCGATGTAGAACAGCGCCATAAGTCCCACCGCTGCCCACATCGTCTTAGCAGTGCCGATGTTGACCAGTTGCTTGCCGGCGTTTTCGAGAAGTTGGCGCGAATCGATTCGTTTGCGCTGTTCGTGCAGGAACAGAATTGTAACCGGCACAAGCAGGAACATCACGCCGCCACACGCCAATGCCGTCCATGTGAAGGCGATGCTGGCGAGATAACCCGCGCTAGGGCCGTTGATGATGCTACAACCTTGCTGCACGAACTGGCGAACCGCCGTGAGCCGGCCAGAGGCCGATTGCGCTTGCGCCATCTCGACCATGTAGCCGCCGATGACGGTACTCGCTACTACCATGAAGGCATTGATAACGATGCACATCCAGAGCAGCTTGCTGTACTCGTGCGGGGTGACAGCGAGCCCTAGCCAGGAAAGGACTGCCAGCGTTGTGCTGATCAGAATGTAGCTCTTGCGCCGGCTGCCAAAAATCGGGAAAGCGTCGGTGAAGATGCCCGCGAAGGGTTTGAAGTACCACGCCAGCCCTGCCCAGAAGAAGAACGCAGCGTTGGCCGCCCGATCAGCGCGCAGTTCGTTTTTGAGAAGGTTTTGCAGGGGGATTCGCGCAAGCACCTGGGGCTGCGCCAGCGTTGTGGCAATAACGCCGACGACAATCACAATCGCAGCAGTGAGGAGCGCGTTGTTATTCTTTCGTTCCGTTGGTAGCAATTTAGGACCGCCAGTCTGCCGGCCTTTGTGAGACAGTCCCGGCGTCAACTGCAGTGTGGGCAGTATAAAGCAAAGACGGTGCTCTAGTTCTTCCGGGTCAGACTTTGGGACTTACTCGGGCCGACCCGCTGGCGGCTGGGAGCAAGCGCTGCCCCAAACTGGCGAGGCTCCGTGTGGCCGTATCCGGGCACAATCGCCGAACCACAGTGCGGGATGTAAGGTAATTCTCGATAGTACTATGTAAGCAATGCGGTATTGTGCTCTGGCGACCGATTACGATGGCACGTTGGCTACTCACGGCAAGGTGGACGAACAGACACTCTCCTCGCTCGGCCGGTTCTTATCATCCGGGCGAAAACTGCTACTGATCACTGGTCGGGAGCTTGCTGAGCTAAAGCGAGTCTTCCCGCAGTTGGGTATGTTCGCGCGAGTGATCGCCGAAAACGGCGCGCTGCTTTACCGTCCGGCTACGGACGAAGAAGAGTTGTTATGCAGACCAGCGTCACTCGCCTTTATCAGCAAACTGCGCCGCGCCGGAATTCCTCTCTCGGTTGGCCGCGCCGTTGTCGCGACCGTGGAGCCGCATCAGGATGCGGTGCGAAAGGCGATTGAGGAGAGCGGCCTGGATCTGCAGATATCGCTCAACAAAGGATCGGTGATGGTGCTGCCGGCAAACGTCAATAAGGCAACCGGCCTTCGGCGGGCACTCGCTGAACTCGGGCTTGATCCGAGGAGTGTTGTCGGCATCGGTGATGCCGAAAATGATTGTGAGTTTCTGAATGTATGCGGCTGTGCGGTGGCGGTAGCAAACGCCTTGCAGTCAGTTAAGTCATCCGTTCACGTGGTGACTACTGGCGCCCACGGCGCCGGCCTCACCGAGATCATAGATCGGATGCTCGCAGACGATCTTCTCATTAGTTCCAACGAGCGCGGTCGAGATCGCTTTGAGTCCCATTAAGTTCGAGTGTGCCACGCGAACGTCGCATAGGTCGCCGATCAGGGTTCCCGCCCAGCGATAGACATTTTGCTGCTTCACCGCCGCGCGCATGCGGGCCATGCGGGTCCTTCGTTCGGCAGGATTCATCGTGAGCGCGGTAAAGATTGCGTCTGCCAGGCTCTCCGTGTCGTATGGGTTTACGATCAGGGCGTCCGGCAGTTCACGAGCTGCGCCCGTGAACGGGCTAAGAATAAGCGCACCATCTTCATCATCACGGCTCACAAGATACTCTTTTGCAACCAGATTCATGCCATCGTGCAGTGATGTGACCACACACAGGTCAGCGGCACGGTAAAACCGGTTGACTTCGGCGTGGTCATGGTGCCACTTACGGAAGAGAATGGGGCGCCAACTACCGCTTGCAAAACGGCGATTGATGCGTTCGCTTTCAGCATCAACTTCAACCAGAAGATCATGATAACGCTTGATGTCCGTACGGCTGGGAGCGCCAATTTGCACAAAGGTGAACTTCCCCTGGTACTGAGGATACTTCTCCAGGAAACGCTCGACACCCAGGAAGCGCTCAAGAATGCCCTTCGTGTAGTCAATCCGATCAACCCCAACGGCAACATAAAGCGCATCGGCCCCAATTTCTTCCAGCAGCGCCGCCTGATGCGAATGGAAGGGCTTGCTCCGCGGCTCCCGTGCTGCATCAGGAAAGGCAACGCTGATTGGAAACGGACGAACCAGCGTGACATGGTCGCGACGATTGACGGCAAAACGCTCCCACTCAATGCGAGACTCCAAGGCAGCGTTCACGGTTTCCAGAAAATTGTCGCAATGCGCCTGAATATGAAAGCCGATGAGATCAGCCCCGAGTAGCCCCTCCAATAATTCGCGCTGCCAGGGACATATGCCGAAGGCCTCCGGATTGGGCCAAGGTATGTGCCAGAATATTCCGACTCTGGCGTCAGGCCGCCGTTTTTTGAGTAGCTTCGGCAGAAGCGCAAAATGGTAATCCTGAACGATAACGACGGGGTGCTCCGTCGCCGCGATCTCATTCAACACCGCGTCGGCAAAAACTGCATTCACGTCCTTGTACTGCTCCCAATCAGCGGCCCGGAACGTAGGACGCGTGTGGGCGATGTGGCAAAGCGGCCAGAGACCTTCGTTTGAAAAGCCAAGATAGTAACCTTGTTCCTGTTTTTTGTTTAGCCATACCCGACGCAAGGTGTAGCGCGGATTATCGGGCGGTACACGCAGGCAGTCGCGGGCGTCGACGGTTTCGTGGTCGGCGTTGCCACTGCCATGTGCGACCCACGTGCCATCGCATGCACGCAATATCGGCTCAAGTCCGGTCACCAAACCGCTGGCTGGGACCACTACCTTTAGACTCTTACCCTGTCGCATGTGCATGTACGGCTCACGGTTCGATACCACGACAAGTCGGCTGCCCTTCAACTTGGTTTGCAGGCACGCCGCCAGGCGTTCCGCTGTCCAAGATGATTCGGCACTCTCACGCAGGCGTGCTTCTTGTTGGGCGGAGGCACGCGCATCGGCCAAGCTCTTTGCAAAGCTTGTGGCCTCTTGCGCCAACGGTCCAAACATGTCTGACTCGGGCAGCTCACTTTCCGCGGGAGTCCGTCCATTGCGCAGATCGCGCATCCAGGCCGTCGTGCGAGCGATCGGCCTCATTACGCTGCGCTTGAGCACGATAAAGGTGGTCAAAGCAAGCAGACATATCTGCACCCCGATACGAACGGATATATCACGCCACGATCGCCTGTTGGCAGACGCGATGTAGCTGGCATCGTGGACCACCAGCAGTCCGCCAATTACGCCGCTGGCACCGTGCAACGGCACGGCATGAAGATGCATGAGTGCGCCGCCTATCCGAACAAATGTGCCGACGTCATGGTCATCGCTGATCGCTTGTGCCACAACTCCGGGTTGTCCCGCAATTCTTGTTTCCAGTGACGTTGTCATCGCCAGCGGCGAAGGCTGGTCTCCATAGACGGCAACTCCAAGGAAATGTTCTTTGCCGCCGATGTGCTCAACCAAATGGCGAAGATCGGCTGCAGAGTTCTCTCGAAGAAGAATCTCAACGTTTTGCTCCAGGCTTTCGGCGAGGAACTCAGCACGCTGTCGAAGTTCACTCCGCAAGTTGCGCTTCTCGCGTTGGACCTGGTAATAGGATGACGCGACCGAGACCAGCAGTACACATGCCACGAGAGAGCAAATGAGCCGAACGACTAATCGCATGGTTACCTATCAGCGGCCGCACCGCCAAGTTTGAACGCAATGACAATAGGTATGCTCCATGCCAGGAAAGCATGGGGCGGACCCGTTCAACGACGGTACAGGCTGTCTGGAATCAACAGACAAGTGGCGCAAAGGCAGATTAGGCCATTGTCGCTCTGCTCTCGCTCAATCGAAGCGCTTACTTGCGTCTCGGCAATTGCCCTAGAGACGGAACGTTAGTCGCACATTTCTGGCCGTCAGAAACACATGAATTGCATGTAGCGAATGGACGCTGCAGAACGGCACTGATCGCCCTAGGCCGGTTGTTCAGAATCCACCTTGGTGACGCGATTTTGGACAACATCCGCCAACGCAGGTAACTCGTGACGTCACGCATCGGTAGGCAGTAATTTTCGCGGCATTCAGAAACCACGTTCGCGAGGATCAAAAGAGCACATAGTACCCGTCAAGCGGGTTCTCAATCCAGAATGACACCTGGCAGGCTGCTGAAAAACCCTGAGCGAAGCGAAGGATCTGCTGTCTGCGCGTGCTGAAAGCAATGCAGATTTTTCGGACGCGCAAAATCGGCGCGCCCTCAGGATGACACTGATGTGAGTTTTTCAGCAGCCTGCTCGAGCAAGTTTGGCGCGACCAGACCCCGAACCGCGGTCTTTGCCGCCTTGTTGATTCCGGTGGAAACCTTCTCTCGTGTCGTCGTATCAAAGAGAAATGGTTTTGCGGGCTGCGCGCGGCACATCCTGCAATCCCGCCATGGAGGCTCGCCATGAACACAACGATTCAAACAGGGATTGCTCTTCTCACCGCAGTCGCCATGAAGGTGCTCGGAGCAATTGTCATCTGGTTCGTTGGACGCTGGTTAATCCATTTTGCCCTCAAAATTATGGGACGAGCCCTTGATCGGCAGAGTCTTGATCGCACGCTCGTAGCCTACATTCAGTCAGCGCTAGGCATCCTGCTTAATGTCGTGCTCGTTGTTGCCTTGCTCGGCTTCTTCGGCGTTCAGACGGCGTCCTTCGCGGCACTGCTGGTCGGTGTGGGCCTCGCAATTGGGGCGGCGTGGAGCGGTCTGCTTGCAAATTTCGCTGCCGGATTCTTTTTGCTGGTCTTGCGACCGTTCAAGGCGGGGGACTATGTAGAAGTGGGAGGAGTGACTGGTACAGTTGAGACGATTGGGCTATTTACCACGACTCTCAACACGCCCGGAAACGTGGTGGCAATCGTCGGCAACGCGAAGGTCTTCGGCGACACCATTCAGAATTACACGCGCAATGACTATCGCCGTGTAGACCTGACGGTCGAGCTCTCGCATGAGGTCGATCCAAGTCAGGCAATCACACTGCTGAAAGATGGGATAGCGCACATTGCGAATGTACTTTCTACCCCGGCCCCCGTTATCGAGATATTCGAATTCACTTTGGCTGGGCCGCGATTGGTTGTTCGCCCTTTTTGCGCCAACGAGCATTACTGGCAAGTGTATTTCGACACGAATCGAATGATCCGGAATACCTTCGGTAAGGCCGGCTTCCCGGCTCCGGAATATCATCACGCTGTGCGTGGCGGCCTTGAAGGCGAAGCAGCGCGGGACTTGAAAACGGCGGCGTAGGGACTGGCAAAGGTACGGCGGGCGGTTGAGCGTTCGCTGCCGTGACGGCAGAATCTATAGAAATGGTCGGCAATTGTTCTTGGTATAGTCTTTAGCGGAATCGATCCGGGCTGCCCCCGAAGCTCCAAGTACCACTTTGGCCACGCCAATCGCACTCTGGATTACCTCAATCGGGACTTTGTGTGGCTCCGCCTTTTTCCGGACGGCACAGGCAGCAGCCAGCGCGGCCGCTTCGGCCGTGAGGGCATACACCGGAAGATCAACTGAACCTCCTCTCTCGCATTGCCGATATAACGAACAACACAGGACTGCGCTCTGCCGGGTAAGCGCGCGCTTACCGACCGTAATCTCTCCTGACCAGAACAGGGTTTAGTGCCTTCGACGGGCGGAAAGCTGATCGTCCGCGTGGTTACGAACGTAACTTGTTGTTTGGGGAACATGTTGAGTAAAGTAATCAGGTTCAGAGGTCCTGCCTCTAGGGCTTTTGGAACTGTTTGATTGAGCGGGAAGAACAAGGCGGACTAGCCCCAGCCTTTCCATCTTGGCACGCACCCCCCCTTTGAATGCGCGTATCGCCCAGGGCTGTGAAGACGAGGCAACAATGCCCAGGAATTCTGATTGGCCGACAGCTATTCATACCGGATGCCTGAGGAAGAGGTCTGCGCGGACCGCGGCGATCGCCATGTGCGACCCCAAGTCATGCAGCGTCATGAGATCTGGTGCCGCGGGAACCACGCTGCTTGAACTACTCTTGGTGGTGACGATCGTCGGTGTGCTATTGGCAGTTTCGGCGCCGAGCTATCAAAGCAGCCTCAAGAGCATTCATCTTAGTTCGGCGACCACGGCGGTGACGGGAGCAATCCAGAGCACCCGCTTTAGGTCTGTCGTGAGTGGTTGTGAATATACCCTGGCACTGACGCAAGGCATCACGACTTATCAGCTTGCCTGGCAAACCCCATCCGGTACTCCGCCGGCTTGCCCCATAGGTTCGGCTTTTACCAATGTCGGAACGGCAATCCCTTGGTCAACTAGCGGCGACGTCAGCTTGACGAGCTCCATAACCTTGCAATTCTGCCCCAACGGCACTGTGGGTTTGTATAGTACCGGCTCGACTGGCTGCGGTACCGCAATTCCATCTTTCAAACTGTCAAATGGATCTTCGACAACAAAGACGATCTTAGTTTCAGGAGTTGGCAATGTTACCGTCACCAGCCCATAAGCAGGCCCACTGTCGCGGATTCAGTATGATTGAGGTCGTCTGCGCCTTAGCCATCCTGTCCGTGGGCGTGATGGCAGCGGCTGCGCTGACGGCCAAAATGCTGTCTACCGGACGCCAATCGAGGTACATGAGCCTGGCATCCACTCTGGCCTCCGAGAAGCTTGAAGACCTGAATCACTACAGCCCGAACGACCCGCAGGTTTGCGTTCCCAGCGCGAGTGTTTCCGTAGGCAGCCTAACATCGGACATTATGCAGTCTACGACCTGTCCGCCGTCGGTGGCATGGTCTACCGGATTTACCGGCACGGTTGCTTACTACGACAATGTGAGTATCAGTCTCAGCACCGCAACTACCGCGTGTCCCAATCCAACCGCGGGCTGCTTCTCCGAAACTGTTTCCGGAATGACGGGCGGTAACGCGTCCTACACCACGACGTATCACTCGCCGGATGGCCAAGTCGTTACCCCCGCCGCAAGTTCCACGGCTCCCAGCAATGTGACCTTCCACCGGCGCTGGACTATCGAAGGGAATCAGCCGGTGACAGGAACGCGGCGGGTAACGGTCCTGGTGACGCTGATGGATACCACCGTGCAGCCATCGGTGACCTTTCAGATGAGTTTGGTGCGGCCATGATAATGATAACAACGATTGCAAGAAGCAGGGAACGTAGCGGCAGGCCGACGGCACGAGCCGAAGCTGGATTCACTTTGGTCGAACTCGTCATCGCAATGTCGATTTTTTTGATCATCAGCGGTGCGGCCTTCAGCTTGTTTAATCAGCAGCAAAAATCGTCCGCGCTCTTGCAGGGACAGACCGCACTCAACGTCGGGCTTCGTAGCGCAGTCTCTCAACTGCAGATGGACGTGGTTGGCGGCGGCAGCGGGTACTTTCAGGCTGCAAATATGCCGAGCTGGCCGGTGGGTCTAACCATTGTCAACAACATGAACACGGCGGGCACCGCCTGCAATACCGGCCAAACCTATGGCGTAGCCTGCTTTGACCAGCTCACCATCGTTGCGGCAGCCCCTTACCCGGCCAACTGCGTCCCGGGAAGCTGCTACCCTCCGATTAATATCACCGGCCCGACTCCAAACGTCTCGCCCTGCCCGAGCGGTTGCTCGTGTACGAATCAGGGCGTTGCTTATGGGCAGGCTGCCGTGGTGAACGGCACCGCATGGACGCTCGCGAACACGGCCGCGGAGTTCGTTCAAGGCGACCAACTGCTTTTCATGAACAGCACCGGCAAGCTGATTAGCGCGGCGGTTTTGACGGCGGGCGCGGCTTCTTCCAACGGCATGGTCAAGTTTACTTTTAATGCCACCAACTCCGATGGCAGCAACAAACTATCCAATGACCCGCTGGATATTACTGCCTGCGACGGGACTTACGGCACTGGGTTAGGTTGCAACAACACCAGCAACAGCGGTATATACCAGTCATTCACGAATCAGTTTTGCCCAACGTCCTACGTTGTCAAGCTCGCACCCATAATCTACCTTGTCTGCGCCGGCCCTGGCAGCAATGCCACCTGGTGCGATCAGACTAGCAATTCGCCGGATATTCTGGACCCCAAGCTGGTACGGATACAAAACGGCAACAAGAATGTGGTGATGGAACAGGTAATCGGTTTCAGGGTAGGAGCGGCCATATGGAATGGCTCCTACGAGCAGTCCGATCTCGACTCGGCATCGACCTCATATAACTATCTCGCTTCCACTTACTGCATCGGCGGGAACGTTACCGGCACAACATGTCCTAACGGGATCAGTGTGCCGTGGAACTTCAGCATGGTGCGCTCAATCCGCATATCTTTGATTGGACGCACCGTGCCCACCAAAACCGACAACGAGTTCCAAAATACATTCGACCAGGGTCATTACCAGGTTCAGGGCATTGCCATAGTTATAAACCCTCGCAACCTGAGCATGAACGACAACTGAGGTGGCGCCATGATGGCCAAATCTGCACGCTTTCATAACCGAAATGTTAGTTCTCATAGCCGGGGCGGTTACGCATTCCTCCCAGTGCGCAATGAGCGGGGAATGGCGCTGCTCCTCAGTCTGATGCTGCTGACCATGATGAGTGTTATGGGCGTGATCATGGTGATGACCGTCAGCCCGGATATGCTGATCAACGGCTACTACGGAAATTTCCGCGGTTCGTTTTACGCGGCGGATTCTGGCTTGAATATCGCGCGGCAGCAACTGGTGAACCAGATCTCATCCTCAACCTATGTCAGCCAGACTATCTGCCCTGACGGGTGGGGCGCCGGCGCAGGCACTGGTTGCACCGGGCTGCCGCTGGATAACTCGACCGGCTCGAGCGGGGCAGCCGGGCAGGTTATCGCCGCCGTGCTGTCAACTAGTTCCGGCGGCTACGGCAGCTTAAGTTCGTTGAACGCCGCCGGCACGGCTGGTGCGACCTCATGGCCGGAAAAGTTTCAGATCATCAATACCACTAGTTGTCCCAGTACCTTCGCGCCTGTTGCGGGTACACCAACCGCGCAAAGCAATAACAATGGGCTGATTACCGCCTATCTGTATCAGTACAAGTATCAGCTTTGCACGCTTGGGCAGGCGCAAAGCGGACAACAGGTCTTAACGTCTGAGAACGGTATTGTCAACCTGACGATCTCTACGAACGGGACAAACCGAAACTATTCCTTCGCCGCGTGGGGTGGCTTCGTCAGCAACTACCCGACTAACAATGCTCCGCTGATTGGGGGCACCTTTGAAGGCCCCATGTTTACGAATGGCGCCTGGCAGTTCGAGAATGGCCAAAAATACATCTTTACCGGGCCGGTCGGGCAGGTCAGTCCCAATGTCGACTATGACATCAACGGGACTTGGTATGATTCGCCGACCGCCAGCTACTCGAAGAATGGGACAACGGTAGCGCCGACATTCGACGGCCCGCTTAGCTTGAACCAGCCTACGATTCCATTGCCGACTGATGACTTCAGCCAGAAGTGGGCGGTGATGGATGGCGTCGGCTGCGGTGAAACAGGCTCGCCCGCGTGCGGCAACGGCACGCCGCTGAATCCCACCAGTGCACAGATGAATGCCGTGCTCAAGGACATCAACGGCAACGCGTATCCTTCGGGAAGTCCCCCCAGCTCAGGAGTTTTTCTTCCGTATTCATGCGTGGGAAGCACCTGCACCATGACTGGCGGCGGCATCTACGTGGAAGGCAATGCGGGTGTCGCGCTGAATGTCGGAACCGACACTAATGGCAATCTGGCCCAAATATATACGATCACCCAGGGCAGCACGACGACCACAGTCACCGTCCCGATTTGGAATTCGGCAAACAACGCACCGCCCGCCGGCGCCGGCGCCCAAACAACAATGGTTTCCGGCAGTAAGAGCAAGACCGTGTCTGGGGTTCCCATGAACAACGTCGTTACTACCAATCCCCAGCCAGGCACGATGCTTTACGTGGACGGGAGCATCAGCAGCCTCCAGGGACCAGGCGAGGGCCAAGCCTGCATCCAGGACCACTCGCAAGTTACTATCGTGGCCAACCAGACTGTCAATATTACTGGCGACTTGCGCTACAAAACAGAACCAAACTCGCTGGACACCAACGATACCTATCTGAAAACCGATCCGACCACCGGGAAGCTGCTCGATACCGGGCAGGCGCTCGGCGTCTTCACCGCCAACGGGAACATTAATCTGAGCACCTCATATTCGGATCAAAATCTGTGGGTCGATGGCGCGCTTGCGCCCATTGGGCAGAGTTGCGCCTCCAACATGTGCGGGTTCACTACGTCCGGCAGCATCAACACCTTCAACAACTTTGGTGCCCAGAGTCAAACCAACATTTTTTCAGGCAATATGAAGGTACAAAACCTTTGGTACGATACGCGGTTCGCCACCGGTTTTGGGCCGCCCTGGTTCCCGACAGCTTCGGTAAGTCAGAACGACATCAATCCTGGACCGCCGACAGTCACGGCCACGGTAAGCCGCATGAGTTGGAGCACGACGCCACAATAACGGCCGCAATGATTTTCATTGCCGGCGGCGCGCCTACTCTGAAATTGTTTTGATTTCATCCGCCACGAAGCGGTAGCCGACGCCGCGCACCGTCAGTAGGTGACGCGGTGAGCTCGGGTCATCTTCCAGGTAGCGGCGCAGACGCACAACGAAGTTGTCGATGGCTCGCGTGTCGGTATCTTCACGCAATCCCCAGACCTGATCGAGAATCTGCTTGCGGGAGACAGGACGGCCCGCATTGCGCACCAGGTAGGCGAGCAGCTCGGTCTCCATCAGCGTGAGGTGAATCACTTCACCGCCAGTGTGCAGCTCCAGGCGTGTGAAATCGACGGTTTTGTCGCCGATCGAGATTACGTCAGGTTTCGCGTTGTCCGGGGCGACCGCATCGCTTGTGACCGCGACCTTCATCCACTGCGTGCGGCGCAACAGGCTGCGGAGGCGCGCCAGCAGGATCGAAAGCTCGAAGGGCTTGGGCAGGTAATCGTCCGCGCCCGACTCGAAGCCTTTCAGCACATCTTCGGGCCGGCTACGGGCGGTGAGCATCAGCACCGGCACGAATATGTTTTGCCTGCGAAATTCGCTGACGACCCAGAAGCCATCCTTGCCGGGAAGCATGATGTCGAGCACCACGACATCGAACCGTTCAGGCTGCTTTACCACAAGGTCGACGGCATCCTCTCCGTTTTCAACCATGACGACACGGTGCCCTTCGGCTTCAAAGTTGAAACGCAGCCCGCGCGCAAGGTGCACTTCGTCTTCGACGATAAGGATCTGGCTCATGCGACAATCCTCGGGAGGCGAATGGTAATGGTAGCGCCTTTCCCAAGCCCCGCGCTATAGGCGGAGGCATCTCCACCGTGCCGCCGTGCGATGCTCTTGACCAGAAAAAGTCCAAGTCCTGTGCCTTTGATCTTCATTGCCGAGCGCAGAGGCACGCGATAGAAGCGACGGAAAATGCGCTTCAACTCAGCCGGGGGAATGCCGACACCATGGTCGGTGACGCGCACCAGCAGATTGCCGCCATCTTGCAGGAGTTCGGCACGGATATCAACGGTGCGAGTCGAGTACTTGACGGCGTTGTCGAGAACGTTGGAGAAAGCGATGCGCAATTCTTCGGCATCGCCCAGCACTCGCGCGGGCTCGTCGCCTGCGCTTTCGAGACGCATCTGACCGTCGGGAAGATAGTGGCGCTTGCGCGCCAACTCGACGCATTCGGTCAGCACCTCGCGCACATCGACACGGATGCGCCGCACCGGGCGCGACTGGACCACCTGCCCCGCCTTAAGTACCTGCTCCACCGTTCCCAGCAGGCGGCCGACGTCTTCCAGCATGACGCGATAGAATTCCTGCCGCTGCTCGTCCTCGACTGGACGCGCTTGCAAGGTCTCAAGGTAGAGCTTGATGGAAGCGATTGGCGTCTTGAGTTCGTGGGTCACCGCGTTAATGAAGCTGTCGTGCTGCTCGCTGCGTCGGATCTCCCGTACCAGGAAGATGGTGTTGAGCGTAAGGGCGGCGATCAGAAAGCCGAACAAAATAATGCCGAGCACGACGGCGGCGACCGATCGCCAGTGAAAGGCCCAGGTAATGTTGAGGGCAATCGCCAGGCCGACGCCGATGGCTCCGAGCAGAACGAAGGTGATGGTAGTGTTGCGCCGGCCAATCTGCATGCGAAAATGTCATTCCAAACGCAACCGCGCGTTTTCTTTCACCCCAACACACGCAGAACTCCAACGCGTGTTGGGGAGCCCGCATCAACCCGGGAACGGTCCGGTCGTCGCCCGGGGATCCGGAGGGAGAGCCCTGGCCGAATTATATTCTGCCGGGGATTTCGCATGACATCCGAAATGCAGCCTGCTAGGCGGAGATCGCTTTAGACTTGACGGGTTCGGCGATTGCAGCCGGCATGGATTGCGGCGGGCTGTCGCTGACAAGCTTGATGCGGGCGTCGGCGCGCGGCAGTTTAACATCTTTGGCCAAGCCGCACAGGCGAAGAGTCTGGATGCAGTACCAGTTCAGGTCGACTTCCCACCACTTTAGGCCATGACGTGCCGAACTGGGGTGAGCGTGGTGATTATTGTGCCAACCCTCTCCGAAAGTCAACGCGGCAATGAGGAAATTGTTGGTGGAGTCATCACCAGTGGCGAAGCGGCGTGTGCCCCACAGGTGCGTGGCAGAATTGACCAGCCAGGTGGTATGCAG
Organism: Candidatus Korobacteraceae bacterium; assembly: GCA_049519595.1. Lineage (GTDB taxonomy): Bacteria > Acidobacteriota > Terriglobia > Terriglobales > Acidobacteriaceae > CAWBRT01. The sequence continues at coordinate 13,873 of JBEKQP010000060.1, forward strand.
TCCGACGGTTACCCGCAGGAAGATGCCCCAGAGCACGTAATTCCATCCTCCGAAGGCGAGCAGCGCGGCTCCCAGCACCACGAGCGGCACCCAGTGCCACTTGCTTAGCAGCAAGTAGAAGCGGTCCTTGCGAAGGTCGGGCACATAGGGCGAGAATTCGCTCGTGGCGTGGTGCAGACTCCTGCCCATGAGCACCCATCCCATGTGCGACCACCATTTGCCGTCACGGGGCGAATGCGGATCGCCGGGGCGGTCCGTAAGCTGATGGTGCATGCGATGCACCCCTACCCAGAAAATCGGTCCACCCTCCAGGGCAAGCGTGCCGCATATCGTGAGGAAATACTCTACCCACTTGGGAGTTTTGTAGCCGCGATGCGTGAGCAGTCGGTGATAGCCCATGCCGATTCCGAGGCCGCCCGCGATCCACCACAGCAAGACTGCAACCCAAAACGGTTTCCAGGCAAAGTTAAAGAGTGCAACTACCGCCCCGATATGAAACGCCACCATAAAAAAGGCAGTCAGCCAATTCACCTGATTTCGATCTTCTGTGATGTTCAAAGTCTGCCTCCGTAAATCTGGAGTCGTGTATCCAGATAATATCTATGTTTAGAGTAGTGCTTGCCAGGGTTGCGGTTTGTAATAGTTGCGTAATGCTAAACATCTGCGTGGAATAAACGCTGCGTTACGATGGCGCGCAGCCGACCGCAAAATTCTGAGATAAGGAACTCTGGAACCCCATAAGGGTTCTTATCGCTACGAATCCGCGGCGCGGAGTGGTACGGTTGCGCGCGTGTGCCTTCCGCAGAGGAACGAGGTAGACCGATGCTTCGTCGTTTGACTATTGCCGTGCTGTTGCTCTTAGTCGCCGCACCGTGCTTAACGGCCCAAGACACCAATTCGAATCCCCAAAGGCCGGCACGCGGGGAACGCGCCAGAATGGATGTGCCCGGGGTAGGCGGAGCGATCGCGGCAATTGAAGGGCAAACGATTACGCTAAGGACTTTTCGCGGGACGATGGCGATTGTTAAGACCAGTGACAGCACGGCATTCCGCCGGGGCAGGCAGGCCATAACATTCTCCGAACTCAAGGTGGGCAATTCCCTTTTTGTCGTCGGCGACGAAAAGGACGGCGTTTGGATCGCCAAAACGGTTCGCCTGCAGCCGGACCCAGCGGCACTGCGGCAGGAGCTTGGGAAGAGCTTCATCAGCGGTGAGGTCAAGAAGATTGACGAGACCAAGCTGACAATCCTACGGCCTGACGGCGAGTTGCAGGTCATCGAAGTGAATGAAGGTACGTCGTTCCGCAACCAGAAACGCGAGAGCATTACGCTGGCCGACATCAAGGCTGGAGATCGCGTCTTTGGACGAGGCGAAGTGCAGAATGGTGTCTTCGTCCCGCAGGTTTTGAACCTCGGAGACCCTGTCCGAATGGGACGACCGGGCTTCGGCGGAACGCCACAAGGCTCTACCCCGCTCGCTCCCGGAAAGGACCGCTAGGATGCGCTGGTGTTCCAGGGGCAGGCTGGGGTGCGACATGCGGCGGGTGAGCGGCGGGGCGCAATGGTTGATCGCCGTTCTGGCTCTCAGTGCGATTGCCGCGGCGGCACAGACGCAGCCGGCTGAAAAAACCTCTGGACCGGTGCCATCGCCAAACTTCCACATTCGCGGCATCGTTAAGTCGGGCAATTCGCCGCTGCCAGGCGTGACGGTTACGGCCGCTAATACGTTGACCGGTAAGAAAGCGGTCACTTCCACTGAAGTGGACGGTTCTTATTTGCTGGAGCTGGGCGGCAGAGGACGCTACGTGGTTCGAGCGGAGATGACCGCCTTTGCTCCGGCTACCCAGGAAGTGGTCCTGAACGCCAGTTCGCCGGAGCAGCAGGCTAATTTCTCGCTTGTACTGCTCTCCCGTGCTCCCAAGCCTGAGCAGCCCGCGTCGGGGCAGAGCACAGCAGCGGGCGCGTTGGCGCGCGATGGGCGGGGCACACAACGGCTCGGCTTGAGCGTGGATGACAGCGGGCTGCTGGCCGCAGGCAGCGCCGAGGCCGGCTCTTCGGGCGAGCAGCCCGCGCTGGGCGGCTTGGCTGGACTGGCCAACAGTCCCGACGCCACCAATCAATCGGTTACGTTTGCCGGGCAGCTTGGGAATACGCAGAGTTTCCTCGGCGGCATCCGCACCTCAGATGAGCTTCGTGATCGCATGCAGCAGTTGGGCGCTCAAGGCGGCGGGCCATTTGGGCAAGGCCCCGGAGTCGGCAGCCCTTTGGGCGCGGCCTTGGGAGGAGGTCCCTTCGCTACGCGTCGTAATCGCTTGGACATCAACCAGCCGCATGGAACGTTGTATTATTCGGCTGGAAATTCGCTGTTTGATGCGTCCTCTTACTCGCTGAATGGCCAAGGCGGCAACAATCCGGGCTACAATTCCAGCCGTTTCGGGGGATTGATCGGCGGTCCGCTCAAAATTCCGCACATCATCGAGAACAATAAGACGTTCATTTTCGGCGGATATACGGGCACGCGCGCCACCACCCCCTACATCGCCTATTCGACGGTGCCGACGCAGGCGGAAATCCAGAATGCTGCGGCCCTCCTGCCGTCGACCAACCCGATTGCGTTGCAAATCCTGAATAACTTTATTCCCGCACCTACGAGTGCCGGGCAGGCGCTGAACTACCGCTACGCCACTTCAGCGGACAACAACAGCGACAACCTTTTTCTACGCCTCACGCACAACTTTGGCGACAGTGCACCCAGGCCTTTCGGCGGCGGGCGGCCTGGTGGCAGGCGCAGCCGTAACAATCTGAACTTCAACTTCAACTGGTTGCGCAACGACAGTAGCCAATTGACGCCCTTCCCCACGGCGAGTGGCACCAACGGCACAAGCTCATTCAACACCGGGCTGGGATGGGCCGCCGGCAAAGGAAACTGGAACAACACGCTGCGCGTGAACTTCAACCGCGCCCGGGTGGACGTGACTAATCTTTATGCGGGCAACGAGCAGCCGGTTGAAATTCCGGGCATCTCGACCAACCCGCTGGACTGGGGGCTGCCGAATATTTCTATCAAGGGGTTTACTCCCTTGACCGACATTGCGCCGCAGTATCGCAACGACGCGACACTCCAGTTCAGCGAAACCGCAATCTGGAACAAGCACAAGCACAACGTCCGCTTCGGCACCGACTACCGCCGTTTGTGGACCACGCTGCGCAGCAACGCCGACCCTCGCGGCACTTTTACCTTTACGGGTTTTGACACCGGCAATGCGTTAGCCGACTTCCTGGCGGGGATGCCGCAATCAACGGCCCTGCAATACAGCGCTACTCCTTATTTCTTCAGCACGAACAGCTATGATTTCTTTGTGCAGGACGATTGGCGCGTGCGCTCGAACTTCACCTTCCAGATCGGGCTCCGCTACGAGTACATCGCGCCTTATACGGAGGCGAACAACCAGCTCGCGAATCTGGATGTGGTCCTGGCTCCGGGATTGACTGCGGTCACTTGTGTAACGCCGACACAGATCGGGCAGTGCACCGCCGCCGGCAGCGCCAGCCTGATGAAGCCCGACCGGGACAACTTTGCGCCACGCGTCGGCTTCGCCTGGAAGGTAGAGAAGAACACCGTCGTGCGCGGCGGATACGGCATCAATTACAACCTGTCGCAGTACGGCACGATCATTACCCAGTTGGCCTATCAGCCGCCGTTCGCCGTGGCCCTGACGCCAATTGCGACGACGCCCGGAGCGCTCACCTTTGCCAACGCGTTCCCGACCGCTGCGGGGATCACCAACAATTACGGCGTCGACCCGAATTACCGGCTGGCCTATGTTCAGCTCTGGAATCTCAACATCCAGCATGCGTTCGGCACGTCGCTGCTGGTCAACGTCGGCTATAACGGCAGCAAGGGAACTGATCTCGACACCATGACCGCGCCGAACCGCACACCGTCGGGGCTGCTGCTGCCAAACGTGGGGGCGTTCAACTACGAGACTTCTCAAGGATCTTCGATTTTGCACGCGGGGACACTGCGAGTTCGCAAGCGGCTGGCGCACGGTTTAGCGATTGGCGGCACGTATGTTTATTCCAAGTCGATTGACGACGCATCTTCGATCGGTGGCGGAGCCGTGGTGGTGGCACAGAATCCGCTCAACCTGTCAGCCGAACGCGGGCTCTCCAGCTTCGATCAGCGGCACAATTTCACCGGCGACTTTCTCTACGAGTTGCCATTTGGAACCGGCAAGCGCTGGCTGTCGGCAGCCGGTCCAACGGCGCGCGTTTTTGGAGACTGGACCGTGAGCGGGAGCTTCACCATCGCTTCCGGAACGCCGTTCACGGTTTACCTGCTTGACAACATTTCCGACGTAGCGCGCGGCAGCAACGGAAGTCTGCGGCCGAACCTCGTTCCCGGACAGTCGATCCAGCTTGCGAATCCGGGAATCAGCGAATGGTTCAACACCAACGCGTTCATCGCTCCGCCGCCGGGACAGTACGGCGACGCGGGACGGAACATCGTTATTGGTCCGGGCACGATTCTGTTTAACATGAGCGCGGCGAAGACGTTTCCATTCCATGAGACCAAGTCGCTGGAGTTTCGCGCTACGGCGAACAATGTTTTCAATCACCCGAACTACTCCGGAATCGACACCAACATGAACTCGCCCACCTTTGGCCAGGTGACCTCAGTGGCGAGCATGCGGCAATTGCAGTTTTTGTCACGCTTCCGTTTCTAGGTACGAATGACGATTGACCTTAACAACCGTGTGCGGCGAACCCGGGACAGCCGGTGGGCGAAGAAGGCCGCTGTGACAGCGGTGTTCGGCGCATGGCTGCTGTGCCGGCTCTCCGTCGGCGGATTCGCCCAGGGCGTCGCCCAAAATGAAGATGCGGTGCGGCAGGTGCCCCCCGAATACGGCTTCCACGCCTACAGCGACTTGGTGCTGGTGAACGTGAGCGTGCGCGACAAGCACGGCAACCTCATCCGCGATATGAAGCAAAGCGATTTCACCGTGCTGGAAGACGGCAAGCCGCAGCGATTGCGGTCGTTTGATATCGAGGATGTCGCGCGGTTCGCGCAGGGCGGTCCGGCCCAAGTGGAAACCCAAGGAGCTCCGCAGGCAGCCAACCTGCTTTCCGGCTCCGATTGTGCCGGCAATGGTAAGAGCGGCCCTTGCCGCAGAACCGCAATATCCGAGAGCATTCGCAACCGCCGCCTGATCGTGCTGCTCTTCGACCTGACCAACATGGAGCCCGACGAACTCAATCGGGCGAGCCAAAGCGCGTTGCACTTCATTGACAAGCAGATGACGCCGGCGGATCTGGTCGCCGTCGTGAGCTTCAGCACTTCGATGCAGGTGAACCAGGACTTCACCTCCGATCACGGCCTGCTTGCGCAGGCGGTGCGGCGCATGCAGGGCATCGAGGGCCAGGGGATGGCAGAGGGAACGACCGGCTCGGCCGAGGGCCAGCCCGACCAGGGACAGGCCTATACGGTGGACGACACCGAGTACAACATTTTCAACACCGACCGCCGTCTGCAGGCCATCGCCGCGCTGGCCAAGGTGCTGCAGGATATCGATCAGAAAAAATCCGTGCTCTACTTCAGCAGCGGCATGGATCGTGATACCGGGAATGAAAACCAGTCGCAATTACGCGCGGCCATTAACGCCGCGGTCAAAGCCAATGTTTCGATTTACCCGGTAGACTCGCGCGGACTGGAAGCGATCGTCCCCGGCGGCAGTGCGCAGCTGGCCAGCCTGCACGGCAAGGCCGCTTATAACGGCAACGCTATTACATCGGCTTACGATTCAAATTTCAAGACGCAGGAGACGCTGGTTACGCTCGCCTCCGACACGGGCGGCAAGGCATTTCTCGACAGCAACGATTTCAGCGCGGCTTTCGCCAAGGTGCAGGCGGACATGGAGAGCTATTACGTTCTCGGCTACCGCAGCTCTAACCCCTCAATGGACGGCCACTATCGCAGGATCATCGTCAAGGTAAACCGGCCTGACGTGAAACTCGACTTCCGCCGCGGCTACTATGGTCCGCGCGATTTCCGGCATTTTACACGGGACGATCGCGAGCGGCAGATGGAAGCAGAGTTGAACTCCGATCTGCCGAATACTGATCTGCCGGTGTACCTCTCGACCCAATACTTCCGCACTGAATCGGACCGATTCTTTGTGTTGCTGTCGGCAGTTGTGCCAGGATCGGCGATCCCTTCCGGAGCCAGCAATCAAGCCTCGCTAGACGTGCTTGGTATGATTCGCGATCAGCAGACCAAGTTCCCGGTGGGCAACATCCGTCAAACGATCAAGCTGGCAATCGAGAACGGCACGGTGGGACGACGCAAGAACGCGCAATACGATACGGGATTCCTGCTTCCATCAGGCAAGTATCATTTGAAGTTTGTGGTGCGCGAAAACCAGAATGGCAAGCTGGGTTCGTTTGAAACCGACTTCGCGGTTCCGGACCTGCGGAAGGCTCCGCTCAAGATGAGTTCCGTG
>JBEKQP010000061.1:0-20684 GCA_049519595.1 Candidatus Korobacteraceae bacterium
GACGTTCAGATTCATACGTTTCACCTTGTGTTCGTCTTTCAGTTGGCTCACCTCCTTCCGCCCCCGGACGGGGCTCAGAGGTGAGGATATCCGGCTATGAGTACGAAAACCAGCTTTAGCTGGCCAGAGGCCGGTTACTCAACAGTTCCTGGTTGTAGCGGCTAACTTCGGCGATGAACAACACCTTCATGTAGCCGGACTCCAGGGTTCCGGCGATCGCCCTCAGCAGCCCCGATTCGTTGTCCGGGACCCATCCGGCCTCCAGGGCACACCACTCAGAGCTCACGATCCCGCTCAGTTCGGCGGCGCGCTCGATAGAAAGGCCAAGTTCTCCCCGGCGGCGGCGGACACAGCGGGCCAACAGCAAGGCGAGAGAGGCGGGGGTGGTGGTCGGTCGCTGCGATCGAATATCGGAAGTGGTGCTCATATACTCGTTATCTCCATAATCGCTCCTCGGTCAAGAGAAATCCGATGATCTAACCATCTTTCTTGAGCATATACTCATGACGCCGCCATCCAAAGGCATTGCCGCAACGGGCCTCAGAAGTTCGGAAGCGTTGGGACTTCGCTGGGAAGACGTTGATTTTCTAAACCAGCAGATCTTCATTCGTCGGTCGTGGTCGCTTGGAGAAATCGGGGAACCAAAAACCAGCAGATCTTCATTCGTCGGTCGTGGTCGCTTGGAGAAATCGGGGAACCAAAAAGTGACGCCAGTGCCCATGCACCCATTATTGGCTTCATACCTACAAGCGTGGCACGGCGAGACAACATATGCCAAGCAGACCGATTGGGTGTTTCCGAGTGAACGGTGTCGCGGAAAGCAACCCCGTTTAGGCGGAATCATGGCGCAAAGTTATCTGCGTCCAGCCGCAATCAAGGCGGGTGTGCTGGCTGAAGGCGAGTCGGTTCGGTTTGGTTTCCACAACTTGCGCCACAGTCTGGCCTCGTTCCTCGTACGCACGAAAACTGACCCCAAAACGGTTCAGGAACTTCTTCGTCATGCGAACGTGCGCACGACGCTTCAGCTGTACGCGAAGAGCGTCAGCGAAGACCGTATGCTGGCGAGTGGGGCAATGCTGGAAGCGATGTTGCTGTCCAAAGCAGCAACGGAGAGAACACAATAATGGTGGGCCCGACTGGACTCGAACCAACGACCTCTTCCGTGTCAAGGAAGCGCTCTAACCAACTGAGCTACGGGCCCACATTTCGACGGGCTTCACCGGGTGCAGGACGGGTGCAAGCCGAACCCGAAAAACCGTTGCAACCGACTGACCCTGAGGCACTTGCTTTGTACACTGTAGGTTTTTAGCCCTACCGTGTCAAGGTAGCGCTCTAACCAACTGAGCTACGCGCCTACATCGTCGAATTGTACTGAAATTGCAGATGCTTGTGCAACTAACCTGTCCTCCAACCGGCATCCATCAACTCTCAATCACCCGGCTTCAGTCTGCAGCCCGATTCGGCTGCGCCTGAAAGTTGACCTCTAGCATCAGCTCCTGGGCGGCGATCAGTTCGTACGTGTCGGTATACCGCTCCAGGTTAAAGGCGGCTCTTGCTCTGGCCCGCACCGTTGCGTGGTCACGGGGCCGGCTTTAGCGGTTTTCTTCTTCGTCATCAGCAAGTTTAACAGGCTGTGCTGGCTGCTGCTTTCCTTGCTGAGCAGAAAGCCCGCCTAAAGATTATTATCTCGAACCAGCATGTTGCGCACACACCGTATTCGGCCCCAAGTTTTGGTCGAGGCGAAGATCCAATCTGGATTCCTAGCGTATAGGGTTCGTAGCGTAGGCAGTTTCCTTGCGTCAAGCTAACGGGTACTTCGCCAGCGGCAGAGAGTCGACGGAATCGCTCACATGCTCGTCATAGCCAGTGGCACGCTTCGGTGGCGCGAAAAAAGCGGCTGCCGGAAAGCAGCCGCCAAGTGAATGCGGAGAAGATGCGGAGAAGCAGAACTAACCCAGCAAACGCGCAACATCTTTGGCGAAATACGTAAGAATTATCGAAGCCCCCGCACGCTGGATGCTCAACAACGTTTCCAGCATGATGCGGTCGTGATCGATCCAGTTCATCTGCGCGGCAGCCTTGATCATGGCGTACTCGCCGCTCACTTGGTAGGCCGCGATTGGCACATCGAAGCGGCGGCGCGCCTCGGCAATCACGTCCAAATAGGCAATTGCCGGCTTCACCATGATCATGTCCGCGCCCTCGGCGAGGTCCAACTCGATCTCGCGCATCGCTTCGCGCGGGTTGGCGGGGTCCATCTGGTAGGAGCGCCGGTCACCGAAGGCCGGAGTTGAATCGGCGGCCTCGCGGAATGGACCATAAAATCCGGAAGCGAACTTTGCGGCATACGACAGGATCGGGGTATTCAGGAATCCGTTGGCATCGAGCGCCGAGCGAATCGCGGCCACGCGACCATCCATCATGTCGGAAGGCGCAATGATATCGACCCCGGCCCGCGCCTGAGAGACCGCGGTCTTGGCCAGGATTTCCAGCGTGGCGTCGTTAACGATCTCATATTCCGGTTCGGGAGCGGTGGCCGCTGCCGCACCCGCCTTCGAGGAAACTCCACTGGCACGGCTTTCGACCTTCTTGACGATTCCGCAATGCCCGTGCGACATGTATTCGCAGAGGCAGACATCGCCCAGGATCAGCAGATCGCGCACTTCGTTCTTGATGGCGCGCGATGCCTTCTGCACGATTCCATCGTCGGCCCAGGCGCCGGTCGCAATTTCGTCTTTGCTTTCCGGCAGTCCGAAGAGGATAATTCCCGGAATCCCGAGCTTCTTCACCTCGGTGGCTTCTTTGACCGCTTCGTCGACTGAGAGATTGCAGACGCCGGGCATCGAGCGAATCTCTTTGCGCACACCCTCACCGGGGCAGACGAAGAGCGGATACACGAAGCCCTCGGGCGAAAGACGGGTCTCGCGCACCATCGAGCGTAAAGTGTCAGAGCTCCGCAAGCGGCGCAGGCGGCTAGCCGGAAATGCCATAAGCAAAAAGTTTAGCATCTCCCTCGACTGCTCGTGCAGTGATGCTTGTCACAGCCGTAACTCTTTGTATCACAACATATTCCATACCTACTCTTGCGGGTAAGTGGTTGCTTTCCGGACTCGTGGCTAGCTGGAAGGAATTACTGTCAGGTTCGGCGCCGCCCCCCAGCCAACGTAAAACGAGGCAAATCGCGGAAGTCCCGCCTTGGGTCGGGAGTGTAGGATAGATCGAGATTGATGACCGTTCCCTTACTACACAACAGCGCCCGTGTTCTCGAGTTCGACCGCCTGCGAGAGCTCTTGCGCGGCTATTGCCAATCGGAGCTCGGACAGGCGCGAGTCGAGACGCTCGAGGCCACCGGCGATCGCGCTTGGATTGAGCGTCAACAGCAGCTCACCTCCGAGGTGCGCCAGTACCTGAGTGCCGGCGGACGCTTCGATTTTGCCGGGCTCGTCGATTCCCGCAAGATGTTGGAGAAGTCGCGCATTCAAGGCGCCATGTTGGAGGTCATTGAGATCCGCGATCTGCTCACGGTGGTGGACCGTGTGGCGGAGTGGCGCGAGATCGCCATGCATCCGCCGGCCTCGCTGAAGGAAGCTTGGCCCGCCATCGAGGAGCTCTCGGCGCAAATCGCCGACTTCACGCAATTACTGCGCTTCTTTCGTGGCAAGCTGCTGCCCGATGGTACGCTCGACGACCACGCGTCACCCACATTGGGCGGCATACGCCGTGAAATTGAGCGGCAACGCCGGCTCATCCAGGAATCGTTGCGCGGCTACCTCCGGCGGCTCGCCGAAGGCGGAACGCTGCAGGACGAGCTGATTACCATTCGCGGCGAACGCTTTGTAATTCCGGTGAAAGTCGAGCACAAGCGGCGTGTCCAGGGAGTTGTCCATGGTGCCAGCTCCAGTGGACAAACGGTGTTCGTTGAACCGCTGGAGACCATCGAGCAGAACAACGAACTGGTGCGCTTGCTGGAAGAAGAGCAGGAGGAAATCCGGCGCATTCTGTGTGAAATGACCGGTCGTATCGGCGAGCAGAGCCATGCAATCGCCGCCGCTGTCGAGTGCATTGCCGAGCTGGAGTTGCAATTCGCCAAAGCCCGGTTTGCCGAGGACTATGACTGCGTCCCGGTACGCTTTCTGGAAGTTGGCCTCCCTGCTTCCGCGGCGAAGCCAGCGGGTGATACCTTCATCGTTCGCAATGCCCGTCACCCGCTCCTGGAGCGCGCACTGCGAGCGAAGGCCGGCAAGGGCAGCGCTGCTCCAACGGCAGCAAAAGCTACCGCGGCGAAGGTGGTCCCGATTTCGTTAGAGCTTGATGGTGGACACCGCCAGCTCGTGATCAGTGGCCCCAACACAGGTGGAAAAACCGTTGCCCTGAAGACGATCGGACTGCTGGCGTTGATGGCGCAATCCGGAATTCCAGTGCCAGCCGATCGCGCTGAGTTTCCGGTCTTCGATGCCGTGCTGGCCGACATTGGCGACTACCAGTCCATCGAGCAGAACCTGTCGACCTTCTCCGCGCACGTTACCAATATTGACTTCATCTCGCACGCTGCGGACCGAGAGTCGCTGGTGCTACTCGATGAGCTCGGTTCAGCCACCGACCCGCAGGAGGGCGCGGCGTTGGCCGTTGCCATCGCCGACTATTTTCGCCAGCGCGAATCCGTGTGCATCATCTCTACCCATCACACTTCGCTCAAGGTATACGCCGAGAACACGGAGGGCGTGCTCAATGCCGCCGTCGGCTTTGACGAGCAGACGCTGGCTCCGACCTTCGAATTGCGCGTTGGTGTGCCGGGAGCCTCGGCGGGCATCAACATCGCGCAAAGACTCGGCCTCAACCCGGAGATCATAGTCGAAGCGCGGCAGCGCATCAGCAGCCAGACGCAGGATGTCTCCCGTTTTCTCGACCGCCTGCACCACGATCTGCGGGAGATCGACATGGAACGCGCGCGGATGGCGGCCCGCGAGCAGGAACTTGCCGCCGAGCGCCGCCGTCTGGAGACCGATGGCCTCAAGGAACAGCGTGAAAAAGTCCGCGAACTGGAACGTAAGCTGGAGAGCCTTTTGCGCGACTTCGAGTATCATGCGCGCGAGTCGGTCAATGCCATCCAGGATCGCGCCGAGTCCGTGAAGCTTAGCCGCGAGGCAGAGCGCCGAATCGCCCGGGCGCGACGCGAGTTCCGCGAGCAGTTCAACCAGGCGATTGTGGCGCACACCACTGGGGCGGATCGCGATGACCCGAATGCGCAACCGCACCGCGTGCAGCACGTCAGCGAAGGCGACACCGTGCAACTGAAATCGCTGGGCCGCGCCGGCAAGATCACGCGCAAGTTTCCCGACGACGCCGTGGAGGTCCAGGTTGGCCCCATGAAGGTGCGCGTTCTCATCGATGACATCGCCGAGGTCATAGCCCGCGCCGCCGACAGCCCGGTGCTGGCGGCTCGCCAGAAAGGAATCAGCGTTTACCTGCGCAACGAAGAGGAGAGCGCGCCTTCGGAGTTGAACGTCATTGGCCACAACGTCGACGACGCCACGCGAGCGCTGGAGAAATTCCTTGACCGCGCTTTTCTTGCCGGGCTTTCGCGGGTGCGCGTCGTGCACGGATCGGGCATGGGAATCCTGCGACGCGCCCTTCGCCAGTACCTGCAAAGTCATCCGCAGGTCGCCTCCGTCAGCGAGCCTCCGCAACAGGAGGGCGGTGCTGGAGCGACGGTCGTGGAACTGAAGGTGTAGATGAATCGTCTCGATCAACAGCTTTCATTCGTTCTGGAAATCGATAAGCTCAAGACCATCCTGCGGCAAACCTTGCTCACCGACTCTTCGCGGCGCGAAAATTCGGCAGAGCATTCCTGGCACTTGGCGATCATGTCCTTTCTGCTCGCCGAATATTCTCCCGAGCCGGTCGAGATTCTCCGCGTCATGAAGATGCTGTTGGTACACGACCTGATCGAGATCGATGCCGGCGACACTTTCGCCTACGACGTGGCCGGAAACCTCGGCAGAGCCGAACGGGAGCAGCGCTGTGCCGAACGCATCTTCGGTATGCTGCCCGTGGAACAGGGCCGCGAGCTGCGTGCATTGTGGGAAGAATTCGACGCCTTCAAGACTCCGGAATCGAAATACGCCAACGCGCTCGACCGCCTTCAACCACTGCTGCACAACTCACGCACCGAAGGCGGTACTTGGCGTATTCATTCCGTCACTCTCGATCAGGTCCATCGGCGCATGGAGCCCATCCGCACCGCGCTGCCCGAACTCTGGCCGGTGGTGACCCGCATTATTGAGGATGCCTGTGCGCGCGGCTGGATCGTTAGCTAGTTACGTGGGCTACCTGCCGGCTCACATGCGGTCCCACTTCCCTTTTTCGCGCAGCTCCCCAATTTCTCGCTCCGCCATCTCACGCAAGCGAAGGTAGTCGGGTTTGGCCACACGGTTCAGAGGCATTCCGCTTGGTTGCAGCAGTACGAAATGGCGTGGGCGCATGTAAGTAGCGAGTTCCCGCGCGTGCCTTTCCAGCATGGAATACGACAGTTCGGCTCCAGGTTTGATCTCAACGAAGGCAACGATGGCTTCGGAGATCAGTGCGTGCGCGACACCAACGACGGCGCATGCGGCTACCTCCGCAAGCACACAGAAGTGGTTTTCGACGTCGGATGGAAACACCTGGTACCCGGAAGGCTTAATCACCCACTTGGCTCTCGCGGAAAAATGGATGCCTTCGCTATCCTTGAAGCCAAGATCGCCGGTGTAAAGAAAACCATCGCGTGAGATGGTCCGGGCCGTCGCTTCAGGATCGTTAAGATAACCCAGAAATGTTTGCGGCCCGTGAAAGCAGATGTGGCCGACTTCACCCTCAGGCAGAGCTGCCGCCGCAAATCCATCTTCGCGCATCGCCCCGCGAATGGAAGCCGCATACACCGGCATGTCCACTCCCAGGCTGTGCAGGCAGTCCCTTGCTTGCTCTCGCGGCTTGAACTGGTAAGTGCAGAAACCGGCTGTTTCCGTCAACCCCAGCCCGGTGCCGACCCATGGCGCCATGGCCGCCATCTTTTCAATGAACGCCTCGGATACCTGCTGGCCGCCATAGGCCACGAACTGGAGACTCGATAAGTCGAAGCTGGCATAATCTTTCAGCCGCCATTCGAACTGAAACTGCGCCGGAATCTGTCCGAGGACTTGCACCTTGTATTCCTGGATAGCGCGCAGCGAACGCAGCGGATCGAAGACAGTGAGAAGCACTGCCGTTCCGCCGCCGAAGAATGTACCCATCAGCAATTCGGTCTGACAGCCGACGTGGGAGGGCGGCAGGTTCACCAGCGTTCGCATGCCGGAATCGCCCCGGAAGAACGCCTGGCTGATGCACATCGACTGGCAGGTGATATTGCGATGCGAGAGCAGGGCAGGCTTGGGACTGCCGGTTGAACCGGTGGTGAAGATAACCAGCGCGCCATCGTTCTCGTCCACACCTGCGGTGGCGCGTTCGAAGGCCTCGCGAGTCGTTTCCGGCACCGCTTTGCCGCTCGCCAGCTCCGATGCCCGAGCCAGCATTTGCCGCATGGTCAGCAGCCCGCTACCGGAGTCTTCCGCGACAATCGCCGCATCTCCTTCGAAAAAACACAGGCGATGTTCGACGAACGGCGCCTCGGTTTCGACCATCTTCCCGAACCGACTGAAATCCCCCGACCCCGGCACGGTCTGGGACTCCGCTCCGCAAAATGCGAACCCCTTTGGTCGAAGCAATCCAAGGTTGCGAATCATCTCGGCCGGCGAGAGTCTCAGGTCGAGAGGCGCAAAGATGACTCCAATCCGAAAGCAGGCGAGCTCCAGAAGAAGGTGCTCGGTCAACAACGGCAGCGCGCTGGCGAAGCGATCGCCCCGCTGGTAGCCCATTTCGACCAACCGCATGGCCAATCCTCTGGTGATCCGCTCCAGGTCGCCCCAACTGGTCACTTGGCCACTGTCGGCGCTGATCATCGCCGGATGTTCGGGCCTCTCGCGAGCCCACCTTTCGAGGATGGCGTGAAGCAGATGGCGGTCACGAAAACGTTCGTCGAAGTCTTCGCGTGACAGAGGATGAACGGCGCGCGACTGGATCATCAAGAATTGATTTTACAACTGGCCAGGGTCGACTGCGGAGGTTATCCGGCCTGCTGAGCCTTGAGTTCACATTGGTTGATGGCGCAACCGATCAGGAAAGAGTGTTTCTGCTTACGGGATGGCGCGTCGGCGGTTACGCGGACGACAGAGCCCATGCAAAAGGCCCGCGCTGGACAATGACCCGCGAGTTCCACGGGCATCTCGAACGCCAACTCCAATTGTGTACCAACCAGCAGGGGCGCCGCATGACGAAACAGGAGACCAGAGCGGCTGATATTCTCGCTGGTCGCCTCGATCCACTCGGCGTCTCCGGGCAGGCGGAACTGCACGGGCACCCGATGGCGCAAGCGTCGCTCGCGAGGCACCCACGCCACCCGGGTGCCGCACTTTCGAATGGATGAGCGCACCTGCCCGACGATGCTCTGTTCGTCTTCCTCGGCCAGGCAGAGCCGCCGCATGTTGCCCCAGTCATATAGGTATTTGGCGCCGCAGTGAACGCAGAGCTGATAGTAGTCGCCATTATCGGCACGCCGGGGCCAGGCAAACTGGTGGCGACAGGAAGACAGAAATCGTTCTAGCAGGCCCCCGCTCATGTTGGTAATCTTTTCGCGTTTCCAGCGGAAATGCACGTTACCGAAGTAGGGCTTCGCGGACCGCTACGGTACAGGGGCGTCGGAGGGAAATCACCACCCGGGCGGCGACCACTAGCCGGGGGAATGTTCGCATCACAAAAAAAGGCGCCTTCTCGGCGCCTGTCCATTGAAGCTCAACAGCCTCTACACCTGCATGATTTCTTTCTCTTTGCTCTTGGCCATCTCTTCCATCTTCTTGATCTCGTCATCGGTCAGCTTCTGGATCTGATCGAGTGAGCCGCGCTCTTCGTCTTCGGTGATCTTCTTATCCTTGAGCGCCTTTTTGATGGCTTCGTTGCCGTCGCGTCGAATATTGCGGACCGCCGTACGATGCTCTTCGAGGACCTTGCTGAGATGCTTCACCAGTTCCTTGCGGCGCTCGCCGGTGAGCGCCGGGACCGGTACGCGCACGATCTTGCCGTCATTCATCGGATTCAATCCAAGCCCCGCGCTCCGTATGGCTTTTTCGATGGCCGCCATGAGGCTGGGATCGAACGGCTGCACGGTAATCATCTGCGGATCGGCAGCGTGCACTTGCGCGATCTGGTTCAGCGGCATTGACGATCCGTAACACTCGACGTGAATGGTGTCCAGCATGTTGACCGAGGCGCGGCCGGTGCGTGTCGCCGCCAGTTCGCGGCGGAAGTCTTCCACCGCTTTTTCCATGCGAGACTTCAGTTGTAAGTAAGTTTCTTTTAGAGCGGCCACTTGGGCCATGCTGACTTGAGCCATAGGTCTGCCCGTCTAAATAGAAGATTTCAAAAAGTGATTATAAACCCGGAATTGCTGAACCGGGTTCACTCTTCTGATTCCCGGTACCGGCCTGCTTCAGACTGAGAAACTGCTCTACTGGGTAACCATCGATCCGACCTTCTCGCCGAGTACCACGCGCCGAATGTTTCCCGCTACGTTCAAGTTGAACACGATAATCGGAAGATTATTCTCCCGGCACAGACTGATGGCGGTCGCATCCATCACGCGCAAACCCTGCTTCAGGACGTCCATGTAGCTGATTTCTTCGAAACGCGTAGCATCGCTCACCAGCTCCGGGTCGGCGTTGTAGATGCCGTCCACCTTGGTGGCTTTGATGATCACGTCGGCCTTGATTTCCATTGCGCGCAGAGACGCCGCCGTGTCGGTTGAGAAATATGGGTTGCCGGTTCCGGCCCCGAAGATGACCACGCGCCCTTTCTCCAGATGGCGAATGGCGCGACGGCGGATGAATGGCTCAGCCACCTGGTTCATCTCAATGGCCGACATCACGCGCGTAAACACCTGCCGCTTTTCAAGCGCGTCCTGCAAGGCAAGGGCGTTAATCATCGTCGCCAGCATGCCCATGTGATCAGCTGAGACCCGGTCCATCTCGCGGGCCTGCTGGGTGACGCCACGAAAGAAGTTTCCCCCTCCGACCACAATCCCTA
Organism: Candidatus Korobacteraceae bacterium; assembly: GCA_049519595.1. Taxonomy (GTDB): domain Bacteria; phylum Acidobacteriota; class Terriglobia; order Terriglobales; family Acidobacteriaceae; genus CAWBRT01. The sequence goes on from JBEKQP010000061.1 coordinate 10,150, forward strand.
TCTCAACCCCGAGTTGGTGAACCTCGCGGATTTCGCCAGCGATCTCGTGCACACGGGCGGTGTCGACACCAAAACCTTGCCCGGCGGCCAAAGCTTCGCCCGACAACTTTAAGAGAATCCTGCGATAGCGCGGCTGTGTCATAAGCGTCCGAATCTTAGCCCGTGTTCCTGGGGCTTGTTTCATAAACTATTTCAGAAAACGGCGTTAGTCGCCTCGGGGGCTAAGGCCATGCCCCTTCGAAACGTCACGCTTTAGTGTAACCGATCGGGCGCCCAATGAAAGGCTGCGCCTTTCACAGGCTGCCCAATACAAAACAAAAGGGCGGAGCCGCCTCCGCCCACGATTTCGAGTTGTTTTCTCAAGGCTACTTCGCTGCGGCCGGCTCAGCTTCCGCCGTTGGTTTCGAGACCGCCACGGTCTCACCGACTTCCCCCACCTTGAAGCGAGCAAAACGCCGCACTGAAATATTTTCTCCCAGTTTGCCAATCACGCTGGCAATAAGCTGCGCTATCGAGATGGATTGCTCCTTGATAAAAGGCTGTTCGTAGAGGCAAACTTCCTCGTAGAACTTAGACATCTTGCCTTCCACGATTCTTTCGATCACGTTGGCCGGCTTGCCCGTCTGGGCCGCCTGAGCGCGGTAAATGTCTTTCTCGCGCGCAAATGCCTCGGGCGTAACGTCTTCCTTGCGAACGAACTTCGGGTCGACGGCGGCAACGTGCATGGCGATGTCGTGGACGAGGTTCTGGAAATCTGCCGTGCGCGCCACGAAATCGCTTTCGCAATTTACTTCCAGCAACACGCCGATCTTCCCTCCCGCGTGGATGTAACTGGTGACGCTGCCTTCACTGGTGGTGCGGGCTGCCTTTTTAGCTGCCGTTGCCATTCCCTTTTTTCGCAGCACCACGAATGCCTGCTCGATATCGCCTTTGGCTTCCGTCAGAGCGTTTTTGCAATCCATCATGGGAGCACCGGATTTTTCCCGGAGCTCCTTTACCATTGTTGCGCTGATTATTGGAGAAGTACCCATTCCTGCAAAACCTTTCTTGAATTAAATCCTGCTTCGGCAGACTCCGAGTTAAGCGCCTCGGACTCTGCCAGCCGCGCCCTTTACCATCAAAATGCGTTCTGAAAGTCGCTTATCGGCTCTCGACCTGCGGAAGATCGTTATCGCTGATCTCCGGTTCCGGCTGCTTGCGAATTCCCTTGCCGAGCACCTCTTCCATGCTGACGTCTTCGGCAACGCCGGGGGCCGTGGCTTCATCCTGCGCCGCAGCTGCAGCCGCAGCAGTCGCTCCCGCGGAAATGCCCGCAGCAATTTCGGCAGCTTGTTTGTCGTTGGCGAACTGCGCGCCTTCCGCGATCGAGTCGGCAATCTTCGAGGCAAAAAGACGAATCGCACGCAGAGCGTCGTCGTTGCCTGGGATAATGTAATCAACTTCACTCGGGTCGCAGTTGGTATCGACAACGGCCACCACCGGGATGCCCAGCTTGCGCGCTTCCTTAACTGCGATCTGCTCCTTGTTGGAGTCGATCACGAACAAAGCGTCCGGCAGCCGGCTCAGATTCTTGATGCCAGCCAGGTTCGCCTGAAGATGTTTGCGCTCGCGCTCGAGTTTGACGACTTCCTTCTTCGGCAGCAGCTCATAGCGGCCATCGGTGGCCATTTCGTCTAATTCCTTGAGCCGCTTCACCGACTTTTGAACGGTCACCCAGTTGGTGAGAAGACCACCCAGCCAACGCTGGTTGATGTAGAACATGCCGCATCGCCCGGCCTCTTCGGCAATCGCTTCCTGCGCCTGCCGCTTGGTTCCGACGAAGAGCACAAGCCGGCCGTCGGAGGCGAGCTCCTGCACAAACTTCGACGCTTCCTTGAACATCTTCAGCGTCTTCTGCAGGTCGATGATGTAGATTCCGTTGCGCTCGCCGAAGATATACTCCTTCATCTTCGGATTCCAGCGCTTCGTCTGATGCCCGAAGTGAACTCCGGCTTCGAGCAACTCTTTCATGGTGATATTAGCCAAGTAACCTCCTCGTTGGATTGCATCCTCCAGCTACCTGCGGCCAGCCCTGAGGGCCGCCGCTTGGCAACCACGACGCAGTCGCTGCTGCTCCAGTTGCCGGCGCCAAGGGATTACATTCCCGTGCCCGCCCCGTTGCGAAATGAACAGCGGGTGCGGGAAGATTTGAGTCCCGGATACGACTCGTCTGCCGCGCCGCCGGAACCAGACAGCGCGGAAACCGGCAGACAGACCAAAACGTTTCTGCCGAAAACAAAAGAGACGACGCACGTTATTCCACACACGTCGCGCAAGGAAATCAGTGCTTGGGGAGATGCCTCCCGTCGGGGCTAGCCCATACGTGAGGCCATATTGCAAAAGAACTCGTTGAGGCACTCGCACTCAACTGGAAATCACGTCCCCGCCAGCGGTGCTCGCCTCTCGTGCGATTCGTCGCCCGATGCAACTTGGAGCGCTTGCGCGCGAGGGCCAGGCTGCCACGGAGACTATGCAAATCCATCCACGCCGTCTAGCGCTTCGAGAACTGGAACCGCTTACGAGCGCCCTTCTGTCCGTACTTCTTGCGCTCTTTCTGACGCGAATCGCGGGTCATGAACCCTTCGCTCTTCAGCTTGGCGCGCAACTCAGGATTAAACTCCTGTAGCGCCCTTGAAATGCCCATGCGTACCGCGCCCGACTGGCTGCTTACGCCACCGCCGCTACAGGTGGCGATAACATTGAAGTTGCTCGCGGTCTCGGTAATTACCAGCGATTGACGAGCCACGATCCGCTGCGCATCTGTAACAAAATAGCGGTCGAACGGAAGACCGTTGACCGTCATTTCGCCAGTGCCAGGGCGAAGAAAAACACGGGCGACACTCGATTTGCGGCGTCCCGTTCCGTAGTATTGAACTGTTTCAGCCATTTAGAAGTCTTCTCGGTGATCCTTACTTTAGATTTTCCGCTCTTGCTGAGCTTGTGGCCAACCTCGTATCGCTTGGCCTTGTTCGCCGGTCAACAACTCAAGCCTTGGCCGCCAACGCCTCGGGCTTCTGCGCCGCGTGCGGATGCTTGTCGGCACGATAGACCTTCAGTTTGCTGGCCATAGCCTTGCCCAGTTTCGACTTGGGCAACATGCCCTCGATCGCATCCTGTATGATTTGCTCCGGCTTGCGCACGATCTTCTTGCGAAATTCTTCTTCGCGCAATCCGCCGGGATATCCCGTGTAGCGCCGGTAGACTTTCTTTTCGGCCTTCAGGCCAGTCAATTTTACCTTGGCGGCATTGATCACGATCACGTGGTCACCGGTATCAAGGAACGGCGTGTAGCGGGGACTGTTCTTACCGCTGAGGATGCGTGCAACCCGGGTCGCCAGGCGGCCAAGGGTTTGACCTTCGGCATCGACGACGAACCACTTGCGCGCAATCTCCCCTTTAGGGAAATACGTAGACATTCCAAACTCTCCCAGATTTGAAAAACCGCTGAGCAGACCGCACGGCCGTGAACTTCCAGGGTGCCGACAAACGCCGGCCCCGGCCCGCGCCATTGGCACGCACCGGTAACCCTTCAAGGCAGCTCCGAATCCCTCCCAGATCGTTGTTTCTGCGAGTCCAACTAGCTGGAACCGGAACCTTTTCCCGTCAGCAGAACATCTCCGCAACAGGGACCGTCAGGCGGGCAACGCAGGACAGCCGAAAGATTATAAGTTACCTTAGACAGCTCCGCTTGTCAACGAAGGCGAAGGAGTGTGGACCGCAGCCCACACCCGGACTTCCGGTGCGATTCCTATTCTACCGCCCGGAAACGGGCTCCACTAAGAATTAAAAGCGGCGGCAGCCGAAGCCGCCGCCCTGCGGAACGAAGTTGCAGAAATTACACGAGCGGCAATTCCGCTTCGACAAGGTTTTCTTCCATGTCGGTTTTGACCTTGAAGCCCAGCTTCTGCACCATCGAGCGCATCTCGCGGTTGTCGCCCAGCATTACGGCGATGACCTTGGAAAGCTTCTCGTCCCTGGCAATCGCCACCATCTGCCGGTAAAGTTCCGTGCCCAGGCCCTTGGCCTGGAACTCGTCACGCACGATCACTGCCAGCTCGGCCTCATTGCGGCCATGCAGCTTGCTCATGCGCGATACCGAAATGATCTCCCGATTGCCTTCCGGAGTCTTGCGTTCCACCACCAGCGCCAGCTCACGGTCATAGTCGATGAAGCATATCCGGGTCAGGCGTTCATGCGCGGTGCGCTGACTGAGTTTCAACGGCTGGAAGTAGCGCATATAGACCGAACGCTCCGACAGCTTCTCGTGGAAATCGACAATCAACGGCTCGTCTTCCGGACGAATCGGCCGGATCACGACTTTTTGGCCGTCCTTCATCGTCCATTCGTTCACATACTGCACCGGATAGGAGCGGATGGCCGCCCTGGGCAGCTTATCTTCCGGCACGTCGAGTCCGTGAACCACCACGCGCGCGTCGAGCGCCAGCAACCGTTCGGGCGAGGCCAGCAGCGGATTGATATCGATTTCCTTGATCCACGGCTGTTCGACGACCAGTTCGCTGAAGCGCACCATCAACGTCTCCAGGGCCAGCAGGTCCACCGGCTTTCGCCCGCGGACGCCCTTCAAGGCCTTGAATATCTTGGTCTGCTCCATCATGCGCAGAGCGAGGGTGCTGTTCAGCGGCGGCAGAGCCAGCGAGCTGTCCTTGAACACCTCAACCAACTGTCCGCCGGTTCCAAACAGCAGGACCGGGCCAAACTGCGAATCGATGCTCGAGCCGAGAATGATTTCGTAGCCTTCAAGCTTCGCCATCGGCTGTACGGTCACGCCCTGGAAGTGCTCGGCGCCAGCCTTCTCGGTCACCGACTGCTTGATGCCCTCGAAAGCCTTGCCCACGGCGTCGGCATCGCGCAGGTTCAACACCACGCCACCGACGTCGGTCTTATGGCTGATGGTGAACGAGTGCAGCTTCAACACGATGGGATACCCCATGCGGTTGGCAATCGCGATCGCCTCTTGTTTGCTGAGGGCGATCTCGGTCGGAACCGTCGGGATACAGTAGGCTTCCAGCAGTTTCTTTGATTCGTATTCGGTCAGGATTGTGCGGCCGGATTTGCGCACCGAGTTGATGATTTCAGCCGCTTTCGGGCGGTCAGGACCGCTATCGGCCGAGCCCAATTGCGGAGTCTCGTAGATGCCCTTGAGGTTATACGAGTACTTCCACATGTAGTTGAAGGCGCCGGTCGCCGTATCCGGGAATGCGAAGGTCGGAATTCCCGCCTGGTTGAGAATTTCCACGCCGGCCTGAACGTCGTTTCCGCCCATCCAACTGGCCAACACCGGCTTGCCCGAGGTCTTGGCGAACGGGCGAAGCTGCTCGGCAATCTGCGTCGGATTGGTCATGCCCTGTGGGGTCAGCACGATCAGCGTGCCATCAATGCCGGGGTCCTTGGCTGCGACTTCGAGCGCCTTCACATAGCGTTCCGGCTCCGCATCGCCGAGGATGTCCACTGGGTTACCGTGACTCCAGGCGGAAGGTAATATCTTGTTGAACTCTTCAATGGTTTGCGGCGAAAGGTCCGCCAATTCCCCGCCACCGAAGATCAGCGCATCGGTAGAGAGCACGCCCGGACCGCCGGCATTGGTGATGATGCAGAGCCGGTTGCCCTTGGGACGCGGTTGCTTGGCCAGCACATCCGTCACGTAGAAAATGTCGCCGATCGAGTTGACGCGCAGTACGCCGGTGCGCCGAAAAGCCGCTTCCAACACGTCGTCGCTGCCGGTCAACGAGCCGGTATGCGAAGCCGCCGCTTTTGCCGCTGCAGCCGTGCGTCCTGCCTTGATCACGATAATCGGCTTGGTCAGCGAGACTTCGCGCGCCGCCGATAGGAACGAACGCGCATCGCCGATCGATTCCATGTAAATCACGATGCTGTTGGTGCGGGCGTCATTGCCGAAGTAGTCGATCAGATCGCCCCAGTTTACGTCTAGCATGGAGCCAATCGAGACGAACGAACTGAAGCCGACGTTCTCCTTCAAACTCCAATCCAGAACCGCCGTACAGAGAGCGCCGCTCTGGCTGATGAAAGCCACGTTGCCGGGACGTGCAATTGTGGTGGCGAAAGTTGCGTTCAAACCCATAAGCGGGTTCATCACGCCGAGGCAGTTGGGACCTATCAGGCGCATCTTGCCGCGAATCGTATCCATGATCTCGGCTTCCAGCTTCTTGCCGGCTTCGCCGACTTCCTTGAACCCTGCTGAGATCACAATGGCGGCGGGAATGCCAAGCCCGACAGCTTCCTTGATGAGGGCAGGAACACTTTCCGCCGGCGTCGTGATCACCACCAGATCAACCACTTCCGGCAAATCGGTCAACGAGGGATAGGTCCGAATGCCGAGAATATTAGCCCGCTTGGGATTCACTGGATAAAGAGTTCCGCCAAACGGACTGCTCAACAGATTCCAAAGGACGTTGCGCCCCACGCTTCCGGGACGTTCTGAGGCGCCGATCAGGGCGACGCTTCGAGGCTTAAAAATTGGATCCAGGGGATGCACGTCCGGGCGCAATACATCGTGCGCCGGGTCGGTAACGGGCTGCGCTTTTCCAACGGCTTTTCCAACGGCTTTTCCAGCAGTCATGAGACCTCACCTTGCGAAATGAAAATGTATGTATAAATCGTTTTTTGCAACAGGCTGCGAAGCAAAACTTTTTGAATTGAAATCCAACAGAAATCGCGAACCACATCGCTGCTTGCCATCAACACCACAGGCGTGGCGGATTACATGGTCTTGGAGTACGGCCAACTTCCCTCCTCGCGGGGAAAACCGCGCTTCGGCTCACCGATGTGGATGACCGCCAAACCGCAGTTGTCAAGAACAACCAGGTTGTTCGCTTCTGTCTGTTCAAGAGTATCATCCCGTGGGGCGCTCGAACAGTGCGCATTGCCCTTGTGTTTTCAAGAATTTACTCTATAATATTTCGATTGTGATGCGGCCGTTGGCGGAGTCTGCAGCTCTACCTGCCTGCGGCGCAGCAAAGCCATGCGCAATCTCTTCACTCTCCCACTACTGTTTATTGTCTTGTTCTCACTCATTTGCGTTAACTCCAGCTGGGGGCAGCCACCCGCGGGCTCGCCGGAACGCGCCGTGGTTGCGGATGTCGGGGCGCCGGTGGCGCTTGAGGTTGCAGTCAATGGGCCCTTCCAGTTCGTTGCCTATGGCGACGCCAGGTTTACCAATCCCGCCAACGTTGCGCCCAGCAATCCGGAAGTTCGCAGGGCGCTGGTCGACCAGATCGCATCCATCAAGCCGAGCTTTATTCTTTTCAGCGGTGACTTGGTGCTACAGGGTGATAATCCCGCTGACTGGACCGTCTGGGACGCCGAAACCAAGGCATGGGCCGAGGCAAAGATCCCGGTTTTCCCGACCATCGGCAATCACGAGCTTTACAAGGACCCGGCGGCGGGTTTGCGGAACTACTTCCAGCGCTTTCCTGATCTGAAAGACAGCCGCTATTACTCGATGCGGGCCGGCAGCACACTCACGCTGGTTTTGGACAGCTCGCAAGACGAGACAACCGGTGCGCAAGGGCAGTGGTTGACCAGCCAACTCGATCACCTCCCTAATGAGGTCGCTTTTGTCTTCTTCCTGCTGCACCATCCGCCTTATACCAATTCCAGCGATAGCTTTTTTGGGGGTGGCCATAGCGGGCGCCCCCGCGAGAAGGCGCTGGCGAAGATGCTGGAAGAACGCCAACTCAAGACCCGCCAGCATTTCATTGTCTTTAGCGGTCACGTCCATAACTACGAACGTTATGAGCACCATGGCGTGACCTATATTGTGACCGGAGGCGGTGGAGCGACGCCGTATTCTGTTCCGCGTAAGCCGGGGGATGGATACCAGCAACGCGGTGCAACCTACCACTATTGCGTGGTGCGCGTGAACGGCACGAAACTTGAGCTCGATATGATGAAACTCGAAATGCAGAACATGCAGCCGCATTTCGTTCGCGCCGACTCGGTGGTCGTCATCAGCGCACCCGCGCCGCCCGCCAAGGCCGCCTCGGCCAAATAGCTTTCGATGGCGGTCATTGGTTGGAGCAGCGGGACACCAGGAACCGGTGCCAGCAGCCTGAAATCGTCCCATGGGGCATCCGTCACGGCGCGCGCGCCGGCCATGCTGGCTGCCAGCGAATCGAGGTCGTCGACCTTGGCAAGGTGGCCAGTTAGACAGCCAACTGACGACCAATATGTGACCGGTGTTCGAAAGCTACTGAGACAATGGTACAATTTCCGTTCAAATCTATCTTGATCACCCGGAAGTTTGCTTGGCGCAAAGCATGGAACAGGAACAAAAAAGCTTCACTTACGCCGACGCCGGCGTCGACATTGAACGAGCCAGCCGCACCAAGCAACGCATCAAGTACCTGGCTCACCGCACGTTCAACAAGAACGTACTGAGTGAAATTGGCGGATTCGGCGGCCTGTTTCAGGTCGACAAGAAGAAATTTAAGGACCCCGTCCTAGTCTCCAGCGTCGACGGCGTCGGCACCAAGTTGAAGTTGGCTTTTGAGATGAACCTCCACCACACCGTGGGTGGTGACCTGGTGAATCATTGCGTCAACGACATCGTCGTGCAGGGCGCGACCCCGCTTTTCTTCATGGATTACCTGGCCGTGGGCAAGCTCGACCCGGAAGTGGCCGAAAGAATCGTTACCGGAGTGGCCGAAGCCTGCAAGCATAACGGCTGCGCCCTCATCGGCGGAGAAACGGCCGAGATGCCGGGCTTTTATCCGCCGCAGGAATACGATCTGGCAGGTTTCATTGTCGGCGTGGTCGAGCGTGACCGCATCATCACGGGCAAAGCCGTGGAGGTAGGGGATATCCTGTTGGGATTGCCTTCCAATGGATTGCACACCAACGGCTATTCGCTCGCCCGCAAACTGTTGTTTTCCATTGCCGGATACTCTCCCGAGTCCTACGTCAACGAGATCAAGGGCAAGATCGGCAATGAACTGATGAAGCAGCATCGCAGTTACTGGCCGATTCTTCGCCGCCTCATCGAAGCCGATACCATCAGCGCCATGGCGCACATCACCGGCGGAGGCATGACCGATAATCTGCCCCGCGTGTTGCCCAAAGGAACCGGCGCGATTATCGAAATGGGAACTTGGCCCATCTTGCCGATCTTCGAGCACCTGCAGAAACTCGGCAACATTGAACCGGCGGAGATGATGCGCACCTTCAACATGGGAATCGGCATGCTACTGGTCGTCTCGCCCAAGAAGTTCAAGAAGGTGCAGAGCATCCTCGAACGCATCGGCGAAAAAGCGCACGTCGTCGGCCGTATCGTCAAGGGAGACCGCAAAGTACAGTACTCGTAGAGCGGTTCATGGTTGTCGGTGATTCGTTCTTTTTCTGCGAAAAGCCAGGGACAAACAGAGCAATCTTAAGGGTTGTGTGTCCTCGGCATTCCCGTAAGTTCGCTGCATACCGTTTCAGGATGTCATCCTGAGCGAAGCGAAGGATCTATGTAGTATTTCGAATCAAATACATAGACTCTTCGCTTGCTTCGCTCCCTCAGAATGACACCTCAAACAGCTATTGCGCGAGCCTCTGAGACGCGACCCAAGCGCCGCCAGCCAGAACGCTCGGCTCTTTCGCGGAGGATACCTTCCGCGAATCCGCTTAAGGAAGGCCCGACTGCTTATGAATCTCGGCATTCTTCTCTCCGGACGCGGCTCTAACTTCGAGGCCATCGCGGACAACATCGATGCCGGCCGCCTAGCGGCAAAGGTCTCCATCGTCATCTCGAACCGCGCCGATGCGGGTGGCATTGAAAGCGCCCGCCGCCGGGGACTGCATGCGCTGGTCATCCCCAGCAAAGGCCGCCAGCGGGAAGAACACGACCGCGAGGTAGTAGCCGCGCTGCGCCAAGCGAGCGTCGATCTGGTCATCCTCGCCGGCTACATGCGGCTGCTGTCGCCCTGGTTCATTCAGCAATTCCCGCAGCGCATTCTCAATATTCACCCGTCTCTGCTGCCCGCATTTCCGGGACTAGAGGCGCAGAAGCAGGCCTTCGACTACGGCGTGCAAGTCAGCGGCTGCAGCGTCCATTTTGTCGACGAGCACCTCGACCATGGGCCGATCATCGTGCAGCGCACCGTACCGGTGCTGCCGGATGACGACGAACACACTTTGGCCGAGCGCATCCTGGAGCAGGAGCACAAGGCCTACACGGAAGCGATTCGCATTGTGATCGAGGGTAATTACCGGATCGTCGGCCGCCGCGTGGTAATCATGAGTGCCGGTTCAGGGACCGCTCAGAGCTCTTAGAGCAGTTCCCAAGTTGATGTATCCCGAACCCTCGCCGCCGGGCTGAATGCCCGGCTTCTTTTCGATATACACCTTCCGCGGAACCGGTCTAGGTCAGCCCGATAAAGCGCCACCAGGTAAGAGCGGTAGCGATCCATGCGATCCAAACCAGAATTCCGATCGGGATCGAGGATTTCAGCAAGTCATTCGCCGAAAAGTAGCCG
>JBEKQP010000062.1:0-20030 GCA_049519595.1 Candidatus Korobacteraceae bacterium
CGCTGCCGAAGGTCGCGGCTCCAGACCAGAGCGCGGTCACCGTGGTTGCACAGAACGAGATTGCACCGCCTCCGAGTCCCGCCGAGCCAGTCCCGGCGCAAGCCCAGAAAGATGATGCGCTGCCGAAGATCACGGCTGAAGTTCCAGTTCCGCAAGCTGTTCCGGCCGTGCAGAGTGGCGTTTCCGGAGAAGCCCCGGCAAAGGCAGTGCCGGCGGCATCGAGCGCTGCACAGGAACCAGCAACCGCCGCTCAGAAGAATGCGGACTATGTTTATGTGATGCCGGAATACAAGAAGCAGGATGCACCGTCTGCCCTGCCGGACAAGAAGCAGGACGCGGTCTCTACGCTTCCCGCCGCCAATCCGACTAGTGCGCGCGCCGTCGAGGCGGCAACAACAGTCGCGAAGGAGCGTCCGCCGGTCCTGATAGCCCAGGCTGAGCCGCTGAAGCCGATGGGACCGGAGCCAGCCGCGAATCTTGCGCTTGAGCAGCAGAAAGCAAGTGTCAGCCCCGCTCCGGCGCCTGTGCAAAAGTATACCGGCGAGCCGATCTCGGTGAACCTGAAGGATGTGGATCTGAAAGATTTCTTCCGGCTGATTCACGAGATCAGCGGCCTTAACATCGTCCTCGACCCAAGTGTGCGGGGCACGGTGACGCTGGTGCTAGACGACGTACCGTGGGATCAGGCGCTTGACGTGGTATTGCACAACAACGGCCTCGGACGCGAACTGGAAGGCAGCATTCTGCGGATCGCGGCGATGGATACCTTCCGCAAGGAAGCCGACGCGCAGCGTGCGCGGACTGATGCGCAGGCGCTGGCGGTTCCCAAAATTACGGTCACCCGCTTCCTCAGCTATGGGCGCGCCAAAGATATCGTACCAACGCTCAAGAAGCTGATGACGATACGGGGCGAGGTGCTCGCCGATGACCGCACGAACGCCTTAATCATCAGCGATATCCCGAGCATTATTCCCGGTATAGACCGTCTGATCACGCAGCTTGACCGCAAGACGATGCAGGTGGAGATCGAAGCCCGTGTCGTATCGGCCACGCGAAACTTCGCACGGTCGTTCGGAACGCAGCTCGGGTTCGCCTGGGGAAATGGATCGACGTCGATAGGCGGCGTCCCGTCGACGGGACTCAGCTCGCAAACCTACACGTCGTCTACGGGAACCTTCCCTTACTTCACCCAGGGTGGCAGCATCCCGCTGTTCTCGAACCTGGCACCCTCTGGAAATACGAGCGGGTTGGGCTTTTCAACCGCGGTAGGAAACTATCGGGTTGACGTTCTGCTCACCGCCGCTGAGTCGCGAGGCCTGGCGAAAGTGCTGTCCCGGCCGCGAGTGGTGACGCAAAACAACGTCACGGCAGTGGTCCGTCAAGGCTATCGAATTCCGATTGTCACGCAGAGTCAGCTTGGCGGGCCGGCGACTACGACCTACATCGACGCCTTCCTGCGGCTGACCGTCACCCCGCAGATCACGGTGGAAAATACAATCTTCCTCGCGGTCGACGTGGAAAATACGACACCGGACTTCGGCAACTCCAGCACCACGGTTGGCGGCAATCCCAGCTTGCTGACGCAGCAGGCGACGACGCAGGTTCTGGTCAGCGATGGCGGAACGGTGGTCATCGGCGGTGTCATTCAGACGCAGAATTCAGTCAACGTGCAGCAGGTGCCCTGGCTTGGCAACATCCCGATACTCGGCAATCTGTTCAAGAGCCGCTCGGTGACAACCAGCACGCAGGAGCTGATCTTCATCCTGAGTCCTAAGATCGTCCAGACCTAAAGCTGTTTCCAATCTTTATCTCCATGTTGAGGGGCTGCTATCACAGCCCCTCAATTTTTTTCTGCTTTATTTCCAGCACAGGCAAACAGCAGATCCTTCGCGGCGCTCAGGATGACACCTTGGAGAGTAATTTTTCCGCAGCCGGTGAAGGCGTGCCCCTTCAAATATCCTGTCTACAGCAACTGTGGTTCTGCATTCGCCGCGTTAGATGCGGCGCGCCATATACAATGACCAACATGGACTACTCTGGACGGCAAGAGCGCCTCCAACACGAGCTACAACGGCTGAAGCTGGACGCCATTCTGATTACGCATTTGCCGAACGTGCGCTATCTGACAGGCTTCACGGGTAGCGCTGCCGCACTTCTGATCGGCAGCCGGCCGATTTTCGTTACCGATGGCCGCTACGCCGGGCAGGCACGCGCGCAGGTGGCGCATCCGCGAGTCGTGGTGAGCAAAGTCGGTTCTCTGATCGGAGCAGCACGGGAAGTTGCGGCGCGTAAACCGTCCCGCTTGGGTATTGAAGCCGACCAGATGACGGTGGCCACGCGGTCGTTGCTGGCTCGCGAACTGCGCGGATCGAAACTGGTCGCGACCTCCGGCGTGGTCGAGGGCTTGCGAATGCTGAAGGAGCCCGAAGAGGTCGACGCCATTCGCGAAGCGGTGCGACTGGGAGCACACCTGTTGCCACTTGTGCTGCGGGCGCTGCGTCCGGGGCGCTCAGAGGCGTACGTGGCGGCACGACTCGAGTATGCGGCGCGACGCGCCGGGGCTGCGGGTATGTCGTTCGAAACGATTGTTGCATCCGGCCCGCGCTCGGCACTGCCGCATGGCATCGCGTCCGAGGCGCTGCTGCCAAAGCTGGGATTCGTAGTCCTCGATTACGGTGTTATACTGCACGGTTATTGCTCTGACATGAGTCGCACGGTTCACCTGGGAAAGCCCAGCAGGCAAGAAAGAGGCTGGTACAGTGCGGTGTTGGAGGCACAGTTGGCGGCGATATCCGTCGTCAGCCCCGGCGCTAAATTGTCGGAGGTCGATAAGGCAGCGCGGTCGGTACTGAAGAGTGCGAAGCTGGAGAAGTTTTTCACGCACTCGACCGGACATGGGGTTGGATTGGAGATCCATGAACCCCCTCGTGTGGCTGCCAACCAGGACGGCACGCTTCAGCCGGGGATGGTGATTACCATCGAACCCGGGATCTATATGCCGGGCAAGGGCGGCATCCGTATCGAGGACATGGTGCTGGTCACCAGCCGTGGCTATGAGCTCTTGACGCCCGCCAGAAAAGATTTTGTGGAACTCTGAAACGCGGCGGCTTTAATATTCCAGAACTAGTAATTGCCGGATGTGGGGCACCGCCGTCAGGCGAGCCTTGGGGTTCCTGGAGTTGACGCGGTTTTATGGCTTGATAAACATGAACCTGAAAGAAATCAAAGAGCTAATCGAGTTTTTAATTGAGAAGGACGTGGCCGAGTTCGAACTGGAACGCGGCGACGTCAAGGTGCGAATCAAGCGAGGACAAGCGGTTGCGTTGTATGCGCCGTCTCCTGTTGCTTCGCATTTTCCACCCGCCAGTTCGGTGCTTGCGCAGGGCGCACACGCCGTGCCGGCCCCGGCGGCGATCGGAAGCGCGCCAGCCGAAGTTGCCGAGGAAGAACTTCACCTGGTGAAGTCACCGATTGTCGGCACTTATTACGAGTCGCCTTCGCCCGGCTCACCGCCGTTCGTGAAGCCAGGCGATCAGGTAACACAGGGACAAGTGCTGTGCATCGTCGAAGCCATGAAGCTGATGAACGAGATCGAGTCGGACGTGGCGGGCGAGTTGGTTAAAATTCTGGTCAGCAACGGTCAGCCGGTGGAGTACGGGCAGCCGCTGTTTTCGGTGCGGACGAGATAGTTTTCGCCGGCCAAGGTAAGGCAGAGGATGCGGGCGGCATTAGCCCTCAGCCGTCATTTTCCATGTTTAAAAAGATCTTGATCGCCAATCGCGGGGAGATCGCCCTGCGAATCATTTGCGCGTGCAAGGAACTGGGTATCCGCACGGTCGCGATTTACAGCGATGCGGACCGCAACTCGCTGCACGCACGTTTCGCCGACGAGGCCATCTGCATCGGGCCGCCACGGCTTAGTGAGAGCTATCTCAACATCCCGGCGGTGATCAGCGCAGCCGAAATCAGCAACGTCGATGCGGTGCATCCGGGATATGGCCTGCTGAGCGAGAACGCCAATTTTGCCGAAGTTTGTGAAACCTGCGGCATTACTTTCATCGGTCCACCTCCGGAAATCATGCGCATGATGGGCGAAAAAGAAAAAGCTCGCATGGCGATGAAGAAAGCCGGCGTGCCGATTCTGCCGGGCTCCGAGGGAGTCATCAGCTCGGTGGGAGAAGCCGGGGAGTGGGCGCGACAGACGGGATTCCCAGTGATCGTGAAGGCTTCCGCCGGAGGCGGCGGACGCGGTATGCGCGTCATTCGCTCGCTGGAAGAGTTGCCGCAACTATTCAATGCTGCCCAGAGCGAAGCAGCGGCTGCCTTCGGGAACGGGATGCTCTATCTGGAGAAATACATTGAGCGGCCGCGACACATAGAGTTCCAGATGCTGGCCGACTCGTTCGGCAATGTGGTGAGCCTGGGCGAGCGCGAATGCAGCATCCAGCGACGGCATCAGAAACTCATTGAGGAATCGCCTTCGGTGAAGGTAACGCCGGAGCTGCGCGCCGGAATCGGCGATCTGCTGGCGTCGACGCTGCAGCAGATTGGCTATGTCAATGCCGGGACCGTCGAGTTCCTCATGGACGAAGATGAATCGCTGAATTTTATCGAGATGAATACGCGCATCCAGGTCGAACATCCGGTAACGGAGATGCGAACCGATGTGGATCTGGTAAAGGCACAGATTCTGATCGCGGCCGGCTGCCGGTTGTCGGAGGTGCTGCCTGAGGTAGTCGAGCAACGTGGGCACGTCATCGAATGCCGCGTCAACGCCGAGCATCCGGAAAAGTTCACGCCGTCGGCGGGTAAGATCACGGCTTTCCACACACCCGGGGAGGTCGGGGTGCGGGTTGACACCGCCATGCACGCTGAAGCGGTGGTGCCGCCCTACTATGACTCGCTGATCGCCAAACTGATCGTGCGCGGCAAAGACCGCGCCGAGGCCGTAGCACGCATGTCTCGTGCACTGGATATGTTTATTGTCGAGGGCATCTACACTTCGATTCCGCTGCATCGGCGAATCATGAAGGACCCGGAGTTTATTGCGGGGCGTATCGATACGAAGTTCATGGAAAGATTCCTGGCCGAGGCGAGCGCGAGCCAGCGGCCACCTGTCCCGGCACCGGCGGCTCCGGAGACGCCGGCTGAAGTCGCGACCGCCTCAGCCCCGACTCCCAACAAGCAGGTGGCAGGAACGCCCGCGAAGCCTCCGGCCAGAAAACACATCAAGGAGCGCGGCTAGAGATGCCGACTCGAGAGACTTCTCGTACCGGGCCGGCACAAGTGCCGCAGGGTGATGCCGGGCGGCTCCGATTGTCCCCGTTGTATGCAATTCTCGACATCGACTGCTTGCAGGCGCTCGCGCCCGGCACCGGGACCGAGTTGCTCTCAGCTGTTCTTGATTTTGCTTCACAGTTGCACGACGGCGGCGTTCGCCTGCTGCAATACAGGGCCAAGCGGCTGCCGGCACAATCCGCATTGGTCCATGCGCGCGCTTTGCGCCAAACATTCCCCGAACTCAAGCTCATCATGAACGATCGCGCCGATCTCTGTCTGGCGGCGGACTTCGACGGGGTCCACGTTGGACAAGACGACCTTTGGCCGGAGGCGGTACGCGGCTTGATTGGGAGCCGCATCGTCGGGGTCTCGACGCACAATCCTGAGCAGGTCGCCGAAGCCTCCGCGAGTCCGGCGGACTACGTTGCCATCGGCCCCGTATTCGCCACCGGCAGCAAGCTCAACCCTGACCCGGTGGTGGGTCTGGAAGGAGTGCGGCGAGCACGACAACTCACGACCAAGCCCCTGGTCGCAATCGGCGGCATCACGCTGGAAAACTGCCGGGAGGTGCGCGAGGCGGGAGCGGACTCCGTGGCAATCATCTCCGCGCTGATGGATCGCCCGCGCGAATCCGCCGCGGAATTTCTGCGCGTCTTCGCTTGAGACACGAACACAGATCCCTTATTGAAAACTGCTCCACTCAAGCCAACAGAGGGCTTGAATGGGACACCCAATCCGCTGAGATGGGACGCGCGTCCCAGGATTTCAAGCGCATTATTTTGATGGACTCCCCGGGGGAAATTGCGCAGCAAGCAGCTGCATCCACAAATCTCTTTCCGTATTGAAGCCGGCGGCTGCCGTGGCAAGCGGAATGTTTTGCAGCGACTTGGATCCCCAAGTTCCTGACTTCACTCGCCCCGCCTTTTTAAGCACTCCAGAACGAACCAGATAAACTATCGTTTGTTCGTTGACGGCTGTGATGACCACAGCCGCATCCGTGTCGTCGACGAGGTAGACTTTTCGAGCGCCGTCTATATCCAACATAGAAGCCCATACCGGCTGCTGGTTGCCGGCGCTCGCGTGTGTCAGACCAAGATCTTCCGCGATGAACTGCGGCAGGTGTGATGGCCGACCTCGCTTCGCAACGCTTTGAAAGGCTTTGGCAAGCTGCTTGGCGGCATCTGCCGAATTCGGCGCCTTGGCGATAACATTGACCGGCAAATCCGCTACAGAGGATGCCTTCTGGCCTTCTGCCGGAGCGGTGCTGGGCGATTGCGCGCTCATGGTTTCGCCTGAGTGAGATACAAAAGCAAACAGCAAAGCGAACAGACAGATGGACGTAAATCGCGTCCGCACTAGCCAACCCATCGAAATACCTCAACTCTCACGCTTAGAATGGCGCGATTGTAGCTTTTCCGCTCATCACAGAGCAAGGAAGTTGCTTCGGAAACCGACCCGGCACCGGCCCACACCGCGGCTCCGCGAATGTGGGCCCACCAAATCTCTACGCGCTCGGGAAGCCGTATAACTTTGCGGGGTTCTCGACGAGGATGCGTTTGCGCATCTCCACGGACGTCCAATACGCCAGCAGGTCAAGCTGCGTGGCATCCACCGGCGGCACGCCTTTGTAACTTGGGTGCGGCCAGTTGCTGCCCCAGACCACGCGGCTGGGACCGGCTTCGATCAGCGCCTTGGCGAAGGGGGCGATATCGTCGTAGGGATAAGGCTTCTTCGACATGGCATAAGCAGACGACAGTTTGACCCAGGTGTTCCCTTCCCGAACCAGCACCAGGAGCGCCTGGAATCCCAGATACTGCACGCCCAGCTCCGGCGGAACACGGCCCATGTGATCGATGACCAGCGGCGTCGCCAAGCCCCGGAATCGCGGAGCCAATTCCACCAAGTCGCGGCCTTCGACCTGTATCTGCATGTGCCAACCAAACGGGGCGACCAAGGTTGCAACCTTGGCGAGGTCTTCGAGCGTTGGCCCGCCTTTGAATGACAGGTTGACGCGCGCGCCGCGAAAGCCGGCATCGTTCAGGCGCTGAATCTCGGCCTTGGGCGTGTTCGCGACCAACCCTGCAACCCCGCGCCAGTTGCCGTGCGATTCGGCTATGGCATCGTGGGTGCGGCTGTTGTCGGAGCCGTAAAAACTCGGCTGAATAATTACTGCGCGCTGCAATCCGAGCGCGCTCAGCATCCTGCGGTACTGGTCGAGATGCGCTTCCACGGGAGTAAAGCTGCGCCCGGCGACGAACGGATATTTCGCGCCCGGTCCAATGATGTGGGCGTGGCAATCGCATGCCTTGGGCGGAGCGACGACCAGCTTCGGCTTGCCCGGATCAGGGCTAGGGCCGGCGTTGAGGGTGGGCGGTTGCTTCTCTTCACCATGCGCGTTGGCGGCGAACAAGCTGGACGCGGTGACAATGGCGGCGCCCTTAAGGAAACTACGGCGGTCTGTGTCAGTTCTCATCTTATGAATTTCACCTCAGCGGCTGAGGAGACGGCGTCGTTGTAGCCGCGCCCTTCAAGCCGAGTTATAAAACAGCTTCTATGGGCATCCGAAGTGCCGTTCCAACATTCGCCAACTGCGGACGGATGTGGGCCACGAACTGTCTCCTCTATACAAATCCAAGCCAGCGCCAATAGGTCAGGTAGAACAGGAACCAAACGAGCAAGGCGACGATGGTGAATGGCAGCGCTATCCTTATGTACTCTTTCGCTTCGTATGTGTCTGTCGCATAAGGAATCATGGTTTGCGGTGAGTTAACCGGTAAAACGCAAGTGAACAGAATGATGTATGAGGCCACCACGGTCATGCCGACGATGTGCGGGTCGGAGGTCTTGGCGCCGACCAGAAAGCCCAGGATAGTAGGAATCAAGGCCGAAACCGCCGCCGCGCTGCTGGCGAACGCCAGCCGGACAAAGAATATGGCGACCGCAAAGACAATCATGATCATCATGGGTCGCATCGCCGTTACACCCATGGCGCCCAAGGACCGATTGGCGGCCCAGGTGGCCGCTCCCGTCTTGAACAACAGCTCGCCCATGGAAATGCACGCTCCGAATAGCGCAATTGTTCCCAGGTCCACCTTCTTGGCAACGGGCTTCCAATCGGCCACCCCGATAACGGGAAATAACAAGATCAACACGCTCAGAACGGAAACGCTGTTGGCGTCAATCTTATGCAGAGGCTCGGTCGCCCAGGCAAGAATCGTGGCCAGCAGAATGTAGAGAAGCCGCTTTTCCCTGGGACTCATGGGCCCCAGCGATTGCAATTGCTGCGCTACCAGTTCCTTGCCACCGGGGACCTCATCGAACTCGACTTTCACCATGCGGCTGACGAAGAAATACACGAAAATCGTCAGCACGATCGCCAGTGGTTCGGCATAAATCAGCCACTGCAGCCAGGTTATCGTTTGACCGGTCACTTTCTCCACGAACGATACTGTCAGCGGATTCTGGGCCGCCCCGCTCAAAATTCCGACTCCGGAAATGGAAGAAGAAAGGGCAATCGACAGCATCAAGGCCTTGGCAAACTGACTTTTGCGGCCGACTTTCAGCGCGTCCACCAAGCCCAGCGCGATCGGGCACAAGCAAGCGGAGCGGGCGGTGATGGCCGGAATCAGAAAGGCAAAGACCGACATCACCACGATCATTCCCGCTATCAGGTTTTTGCTCTTCGTGCCGACAATTTTCAAAATGGTGAGCGCTACGCGCTTTTCCAGGCCGATCTCCAGCATGATGGCCGCGATAAACAACCCCGTCACCACCAAGACCCAGCCGCCGTTGGTTAACCCGGTCAGGGCCATGGACAAAGCCTTGCCGGTGCCGAGGCGGGCGGCGCCCGGGCCCGCTGGCGCAAAGCCAAGGCCTACGGTAAGAAAGCTAAATATGGCAACCGCGCTCATCGGATAAGAAATTGCTTCCGAAACCCAAACGACGAGCGCGAATGCCAGAACTCCCAATACCCGTTGGCCAGCCACCGATAAACCAGCAAACGGCCCCGAGAAGAAAATAAACAACATGCAAAGAAAACCGGCGACCAGCCAGATCCGTTTGCGAGAATCCTGCGAAATGCCGCCTGCCTTTTGAACCGGGCCGCCAGCGGGCGAACGAGGCGGCGAAGTCGAAACCGTTGAGCTCATGGATGAGTCCTAATTGGTGTGTCCCAAGCAAATATCACGACAGAAGCGGCCCAGCAAGGAAAAAGATCGCACTGCCGCGCGCACATCCGGCTTCGCCGCGTTTCACTTCGTTCATCATGATCCGAGGACGCTGGCTTGCCCAATGAAGTACGCGCACTCTGGAATCGCTATAGTAGACTTGATCGGCATCGCCGAAATTTTTATTGACACAATCTGGAGAGGCATTCATGGATGTGCTGATTCTGCCGGGTGATGGCATCGGTCCGGAAACGACCGTAGCCACGATGAAGGTATTCAACGCCGTCAACGACAAGTACTCGCTGGGTCTGAAGTTTCATAGCGAGGACCTCGGGCTGGTTACTTTGAAGAAGATCGGCACCACCTTCCCTCCGCGTATTTTGGATCTGGCGCGGAAAGCGCATGGCGTGCTGCTTGGTCCGGTGTCGCACAACGAGTACCCGCCGCGGGACAAGGGCGGCCTGAATCCATCCGGCGAGATGCGTAAAGGGCTGGACCTTTACGCCAACATCCGTCCGAGCCGATCGCGTTTCGGCATGTCGTTCGCGGGCAAAGAGATGGATCTGGTGATCGTGCGCGAAAACACCGAGGGCTTCTACGCGGACCGCAACATGTTCTTCGGCAGCGGCGAGTTCATGCCGACCGAAGACGTTGCGCTGGCGGTGCGCAAAATCACCGTCAAAGGTTGCCGCCGGATCGCTAAAGCCGCATTCGAGATCGCGGCCAAGCGCCGCAAAAAGGTTACAGCTGTTCACAAAGCCAACGTCATGCGGATTTCCGACGGCTTATTCCTGCGCGAGGTTCACAAAGTCGCCGAGGATTACCCGCAGGTAAAACTCGATGAGCTGATCGTCGACGCCACGGCCGCGCTGCTGGTGCGCGACCCGGCGCGTTTCGACGTGATCGTCACCACCAATATGTTTGGCGACATTCTTTCCGATGAAGCCTCCGAGATTTCGGGCAGTCTTGGGCTGGGCGGCAGCCTCAACGCGGGCGACGGAGTCGCCATGGGGCAGCCGCAGCACGGGTCTGCTCCGGATATCGCAGGCAAGGGCATCGCAAACCCGGTTTCGCTGATGCTCTCGGCAAGCATGCTGCTCGACTGGATGGCCACGGAACACAAGCAGGCCGCGTTGGCCGAAGCGGGACAGTGCATCGCCGACGCGATTGAGCTCGCTCTCTCAAACCCCGCGACGCGCACGCGTGACTTGGGCGGAACGCTTGGCACAGAGGCCTTCACTGATATCGTGCTGCGCACCGTACGGGGATAAAGCGCGGTAATGCTCGACCACGAGCAACGGCAGGATTGATCTCCGCTGCGAGCTGGCGGCGAGCAGAGGAACTACCTCACGTCAGCCCAACCGATCACTGATGGGCGGGACGTGGGGCACCCGCAGTCAACAACACCCCGTTGCGGAAGGAGCTGAGTTTCATGTCATCTCCCGAATTTGTAGTCCCTGAAGGGGCAGTCGATTGTCATCTGCACGTTTTCGAGCCGGCGAGGTTTCCGTATTCCCCGGCTCGCCGCTATACTCCGCCCGCCGCGACAGTCGCCGATTTGCAGGCTTTTCATCGCGGAATCGGGGTGCCGCGCACGGTCTTCGTGCAGCCCAGCGTCTACGGCACAGACAACCGGTGCCTGCTCGACGGCCTTCGGCGGCTTGGCAAAGACGCCCGCGGAATTGCAGTCATTGATAGTACGTTTACGGCGCGGCAGCTTGATGACTTGGCCGCGGCCGGGGTGCGCGGGGTTCGAATCAACCTTGAAACCGGCACAGGCCGCGATCCGGATCATGCGGCGAGACGGCTGAGCGAAACGGCGCAACAGATCGAGGGCCGTGGCTGGGCCATCCAGATTTGGGCCGCCCTGCCGGTTATCGCCGCTCTGGAGCCGCGACTCATGGACCAGCCGAACCAAATCATCGTCGATCATTTCGGACTGGCAAAAACGACTGGCGGTGTGGGACAGGAGGGTTTCTCTACCCTGCTCTCGCTGATGAAGGCAAAGAAAGCCTACGTGAAGCTTTCAGGACCTTACATGATCTCGCAACGCAAAGATTATGCAGACATTACCCCGATCGCCAAAGCGCTGATCGAAGCTGCGCCCGAACGCGTGATCTGGGGAAGCAACTGGCCGCATACTTCTGGAGCCACCCGCTCCGCGGATGCGAAACCGACCGACATCGAGCCCTTCCGCAAGGAGGACGATGCCTATAACTTGGGGTTGGTGAGGGATTGGGCTGCGGACACGGGCGTGCGGCAAATGTTGCTTGCCGGCAATCCGGGCAGGCTCTTCGGATTCGATAGCTAGAAAGAATTTCCAGATCTTAGCCAGCCTGGGGTATCATTCACCCCAATATGCGCAACTACTGCACATGTCCTGGAAGTCACGCCGGAGTGGGCGAGCCAGAGACAATGGTTGTCGGTCACATGCGGTTGTGCTCGTGTCAATAATCACAAATACCTGTGACGCAGATTACAGCGAAATGTTTGCGACAGTCGCAAAGTAGCTGTCAAGTAGTTGTCTTAACTGTGGGGAAGGGGAAGTTTCTACCTCGAGATCGAAACGGCTCCGGCGCATTTTGTGGAGTGCGTTGGGCGCATAGAGATAATGAGCAGTGTGGGACTGCTTGGGGTCGAAGCACCTTTTTCGCTAATTCATCTCGATCACGTCCCCGGGAATCGGGGTAGGCACAACGCCAGGAGCATTTATGCCCGACAATACTCTGACAGTAGTCGACAATCGGACCGGTAAGTCGTATACGATCCCGGTCACGAATGAGACGGTTCGCGCCATGGATTTCCGCCAGATGAGAGTCAACCCCGATGATTTCGGGATCATGACCTACGATCCGGCGTTCACCAATACCGCATGTTGCGAGAGCAGCGTCACGATGATCGACGGTGACAAAGGTATCCTGCGCTATCGCGGATACGACATCGAAGAGCTGGCGGAGAATTGCACCTTTCTGCAGGTTGCCTATCTGCTGATTAACGGGGAACTTCCCACTCCGCAGGAAGAAGGCGTCTGGCTGGATGCGCTGCATTACCGGATGTCGATCTTCGAGAACATCAAGAAGTTCATGGAAGGCTTCCGCTACGATGCGCACCCGATGGGCATGATGGTAAGCACGGTGGCCGCGCTGTCGACGTTCTATCCCGATTCCAAGAACGTACGGGATGCCGAGACGCGGAAAGCTTGTATCTATCGCTTGATCGGGAAAATGCCGATCATTGCCGCCTATGCCTATCGTCACCGCAAGGGTCTGCCTTATCTCTATCCGGAACCAGATCTCAGTTACACCGAGAACTTCATGAACATGCTGTGGAAACGCAGCCACCTGAAGTACCTGACGAATCCGGTTCTTGCCCACGCGCTGGACGTTCTGTTCATTCTGCACGCCGACCACGAGCAAAACTGCTCGACCAATGCGATGCGCGCAGTCGGCAGCTCGGAAGCCGATCCGTTTCTGGCGACTGCGGCGGCTGCCTCCGCCTTGGCCGGCCCCTTGCACGGCGGAGCCAATGAAGCCGTGCTACGCATGATTGAAAAGATCGGCTCTAAAGACAAGGTCCCCGAATACATCAAGGGCGTGAAGGAAGGCAAATACAAGCTGATGGGATTTGGCCATCGCGTCTACAAGAATTACGATCCGCGGGCCCGTATCATCAAAAAAGTGGCGGAAGAGGTGTTCGAGGTCACGGGACGCAATCCCAAGATCGATATCGCCATGGAGCTGGAGCGGATTGCGCTGGAAGACGAATACTTCGTTAAGCGCAAGCTGTATCCGAACGTGGATTTCTACTCCGGTATCATTTACGAGGCCATGGGGTTCGACTCGGAAATGTTCACGGTGCTGTTTGCCATCCCAAGGACAGCGGGCTGGCTGGCACAGTGGCAGGAGATGATTGTCGACGAAGAGCAGAAGATCGCTCGCCCGCGCCAAATCTACACCGGTGTCGTAAAGCGTAGCCTGGTAAAGAAGAACAGCGCCCACGCTGATTAGAGCGGCTCTGGAAAGTAATTTGCCGAGAGCAGTTCCCTGCTCTCGGCTTTTCTTTTTTCCTTTCGAGCAATTTCGCGAAAAGTGTAGTCGTTGAAATAGCAGTTCCCACATCCGCTAACTACGGCGGATATGGCGCACCAGGAACGTTGACTGTTACTTGACCGAGAGCAGCTCCCTTCCCCAGCTCTCGGTGTTTGTGCGACCAAGCGGTTACAGATCTTCATGAAATAGACGGTCGCCCTTCGCAAAGACCGCTTGCAGTTTGAAGTAGCCTTGCAGCCAGTCGCGCATATACAGCCACTCCAGAGGAAGCAAGCTGCTGCCCGGTGCTCCCGGTCGGCAGCTCTTCCAGTGGGCTCAAGCTGGCTGGCGTTCTCTTAAATGGTGTTTGATTATTTTTTTTGATCGCCCGGCCAGCGCTGGCGATTTCCAGTGTAAAATCGCTCAGTTGTTTTTGCGGGGCCACCGGTGCCGTGAGGAGATTTGATTGTGGGGCTCCTTTCGGATACCACTCCCAGGCTTTTGAAAACATCGCGATACGACTTTTCCCGGATGTAACTAAGGGCGTGTACGCGTTCGCATTTTCCTTGAGGTGCATCGTGATCAGCGATCTGCCCGCAGGCGAATCTCATTCCGATTTGGGGATGGGGCGAAGCTTCGTCGCGTCATTTCTGAGCGATCCTACACAATTGTGGAATCAAGGCCCCGCTGTCGCCCATACAGTTGGAATGGCCTCATATCAGTGTTTCAACTTGAACCGTCGACTTCAGGAGTACAGGAGTTAAGGATGAGACAAATTCTTAAGCCCATTTTCCGATGGGCGGTTCTGATCGGCGTTCTCCTGTTAGCAGCGACCACGATCATGGCCGCGAAGCGGGACTCCAACGCCAAGAAGGACGCACCCGCAGACCAGAAGGACGCCCTACCCGCGGATCCGTCGCAGTACGTTGGGTCGGACACCTGCAAAGGTTGCCATGAGGACGCAGGCAAGAGCATCGACGCCAGTCCCCATTTCAGAGTAGGCGTTTCTAAAAAGATTCGCGGCGAGGAGGTCCACGGCTGTGAATCCTGCCATGGACCCGGCGCGGCGCACGTTGCTGGGGGTGGAGATAAGACCAAAATCTTCAACTTCAAAGGAGCGAAGCCGGAGCAAATCACCAGGCGCTGCATGACCTGTCATGAGGCGAATCTTGAGCAGCGCGAATTTGTGCGTTCAACGCACAACGAGAATGGCATTACTTGCACGAGCTGTCACTCCGTACATCACTCAACTCTGGAACATCAGCTTGTCAAGAAGCAGACGGCGTTGTGCTTCTCTTGCCATGCCGAACAGAAAGCCGATTTCCAAAAGCCGTTCCATCATCGCGTGGAAGAAGGGTTGATCCAGTGCGGCGATTGCCACAATCCTCACGGCACACTGAGAGCTAGTCAGCTTCGGTCGACGCCGGATCAGGACATGGTTTGCTTCAAGTGCCACAGCGACAAGCGTGGACCGTTCGTTTTCGAACACGAGCCGGTCAAGGTGGAAGGCTGTACGGCTTGCCACTTCCCGCACGGTTCGACGAACCCGCGCATGCTGACGACCGCGCGCACGAACTCGCTCTGCCTGCAGTGTCATGCGGCTACAGCTGCGATCGGACACACGCAGAACACCAGGCTCCAACAATGCATCGCGTGCCACTCGAACATCCACGGCTCGAACTTAAGCAACGTCTTCTTCAAATAAAGAAAGGGAGAAAACGATGGCAAATACAAAACAGAATTCGCCGCGTCCTCTCCCTTACGGAAGAGGGAGGCTGCAAGGGAGTCGCTGTATGAGTAAAAGATACTTCATCGTTCTGGCGCTGCTTGTTTCGTCGCTGGCTATGGGCCAGAGCAAGGCCGTGCAGGAAGAGGATAACGACAACGACAGCGATCCGAGGGGACGCATTTGGGGCAACTACACGGTGCAGCAGTCAATCGAGCTCGGCGGACGCATCACCGAAAACAGCGGCAACCAGCAGATGTACGACACGCTGGTGAACTTGCAGAGCGGTCCCCGGCTGCTTGGGCAGGAGCTGTCGATGCGCTCGATGAACCACAACGGCTCGCTGTTCGACAATCTGTACCTAAGCAGCTTTGGCTTGGGCGGCGATCCGAACGACATGGTCCGCCTGCGGATCGAGAAAAACAAGTGGTATAACTTCGTCGGGCTCTACCGGCGCGATCAAAACTATTTTGATTACAACCTGTTTGCGAACCCGATGACGCTGAATCCGGGCAACCTCAATTGCAGCAGCGCCACCGTCGCTTGCACGTCCGGCCTCAGCGTCTCCCAGCTCCAGTCGAGCTATTTTTTCATCAATAGCCCACACTTCCAGGACACCACCCGCAACATGGGCGACTTCAACCTGACCCTGTTTCCACAGTCGGCAATCCGTGTCCGCTTGGGCTTCTCGCGCAACGACAACAAGGGAACGGTCGATTCCAGCCTGGAAGATGTCAACATCGATTTGACGAACCAAATGCACATGCGTTCCGATCGCTGGTCGTTTGGGGTTGACGTGCGACCGTTCAAGCGGACAACGATTAGCTTTGACCAGTTCTTCGAACACGACAAGGTCGATAACGCTTACGTGGATAATCCTCTGAATCTGACGTTTCCGCTGGGCACAATCAATGGACCGAATGTTTCTCTACCTCTTTATTTCCCACCCTGTACTGTCAGCGGCACTCTCATCAGTGGTGGCGTTCTCAATGCGGGGTGCGGCACAGGTGCTTTCAATTACTCGCGCAGCGACAATGTCCGCTCCAGTTTTCCGACCTCGCAGTTGTCGTTGCGGTCGAATTACTTCCGCAAGCTGGACATCACTGCCAGCGGCAGCTACAGTTCAGGCTACTCGAAGGTTCTGAACTATAACGATCTCTTCTACGGCGCAATCGGCCGGGCGGGCACCGAGAGCGCCTACCAGGTCACCGGCCCGGCGAGTACGGATCGTGTTTCGGGCAACGCAGACCTTGGACTGACTTACCACATCACCAAGAGTTGGAGCATTTCGGACAAGTTTCGTTGGCTCGATTGGCGCGACCCCGGAGCCTTTTACCAATCGACCGTCGATTGTTATTTCGCCAGCGGCGCCCCTGCCGTCCTCTCGTCTCCGATTGGTAATCCCTGCGGCATTGCGGGACTTTTGGGAATTACGCCAACGGGTAACGTAGCCACAACAGCAACCGGCCCCAATGCCAATGTCTTAGCCGCCTATAGCACGCTTGAGGGTGAACGCACATTCTTTAACACCACGACCTTGAGTTGGTCTCCGAGCCGCCGTATCAGCGCCTACATCGGTTACCGTTATGGACGGCGCGAGCTGACGACCTTCTACCAGGCAACAACCACGGATACCCCGGTCGTGGCGGGCGGCCTCGTCGGAGTGCCTGGCGTTCCTACTACTGCCACGCTTCCACTGTCTACCGCCAGGATCAACGAGCACACGGCGCTCGGAGGCGTTGTGCTTCGTCCGGTCGACAAATGGCGGATCAATGCCGATGTGGAGCTGACGTATGCCGACAATGCATTCGCACAGATTGTTCCGCGTCACGAGGAACGGGTGCGGGCCAACTCGGTTTACAAGTTGAACCGTTGGGCCAGCGTCAACGCTGCCGTGCATATCATCGAATCGCGGAATGACTGGGCCGAGAATTTCGGCGGTCCCGGTGTCAATTTATTTCCCACGGGCGATTACCCGGCTTACGGCACCCATAGCCATGATCGCTACTACTCGCTGGGAGCAACTCTGGGACCCATCCGGAGGGTCAGCTTTGACTTTGGCTGGACCTACATGGACCAGAAGTTCAACATCCCGGCCTGCATGCTGGTAGCCTCCAGCGTGTTTGGCGCGGGTAACGCCGCTCCAACCGCATGTCCCGTCACCACGAACCAGCCAACATTACCGGCCACGTTCAACATACAGCCGCAAGCTGGGGATGTTGATGTGCCTGTGATTCAGGCCTATCAGGAAAACACGAACACAGCCTATGCGAATCTGACGTTCCGGCCGATGCATCGCGTTACCCTGAACCTGGGTTATGAAATCACCAGCACCAGCGGCTACGACAACTGGCTGCGTGGCGATACGGGTCAACCTTTACAAGTGCTGGGCGACCAGTTCGGCAACGCACCCGCAGTTCCTCACAACCCAGGAGCCGGGAGCCTCTTCCTCGGTCCGTTTCCGAATCAACCTTCCGGCTCACAGGACTTCAACTGGCACAAGGTTAATGCCGGCATTGCAGTGAATGTCGCCAAGGGCCTCACCTTCAAGGGCAACTATGCCTACTACGATTACAACGAGAAGGAAGGAAACTTGTTGATCACCGGAAACCAGTTGGTGGCACTTCCGCGTGATTTCCACACCAATGTTGGAACAGTCTCGTTGAAATATTCGTTCTAGCGGCTTAGACGTATGGACGACGGGATGGCTTTCGGGTCATCCCGTTTTTTTGCGAGCCGGCAACCGGCCTTGGCGGCTTGAAACGGGATTGCGCAGGTCAGGCTTGAGGCTGTAATATACGCGCCCAAGAGCTGGTGTACACCAAACTTGCCAGCGGGTGTATGTGGGGGAACAAGATGCAATCGACCATGATGAGCTATCCGTTGACGCTGCCACACCTGCTGGAGCGCGCGGGGCGGTACTTCGCCAACTCCGAAATCGTTTCACGGCTGCCGGACCGCTCTTTGCACCGCACCACCTACGGCGACTTCTACCGGCGGGCGCGGGCGCTGGCCATGGCCCTCACGCAGGCCGGGATGAAGCGGGGCGACCGCGTGGCTACCCTGATGTGGAACCACTACGCGCACCTGGAAGCATACTTTGGAGTGCCCGTGGCGGGCGGAGTAGTGCACACCTTGAACCTGCGTCTGCATCCCGATGACATCGCTTACATCGTCAATGACGCCCAGGACCGGTTTCTGATCGTCGATGATGTATTGTTGCCGCTCTTCGAGCAGTTTAAGGATCGAGTTAGCTTTGAGCGGGTCTTCGTGGTGCCACTTACGGGCAAGCCCATTCCGCCCGCCTATGAGAGCTATGAAGAGCTGCTCAAGACGGGAGCCCTGGCAAACGAAGTTCAAGGGGGAAACGGGACGGGCACGGCAAAGGCAAGCAGCTCGGAGTTCTCTTATCCAGAACTGGACGAGAACGAGCCTGCCGCTATGTGTTACACCTCGGGAACGACCGGACGTCCGCCGGGCGTGGTCTTTTCGCATCGCTCCATCGTGCTGCACTCTTACAGCATCTTGCTACCCGACTCGATGGGGGCTTCACAATGCGACACGGTGATGCCAGTGGTGCCGATGTTTCACGTGCTCTCGTGGGGAATCCCGCACGCGCTTGCCATGGTGGGCAGCAAGCTGGTGTTTCCCGGGCCGCACCTGGATGCCGAGAGCTTGCTGGAGCTGATCGAAGGCGAACAGGTTACCTTCGCGGCGGGCGTGCCAACCTTGTGGTTGGCCCTGCTGCAACTGCTGGAGCGCGAGGCCGGCAACCATAAATTGGCTCCCGGGTTGCAACTGCTGGTGGGCGGATCGGCTGCGCCGGAGGCGATGATCCGCGCCTACGACCGGCTCGGCATCGAGGTGGTTCACGCCTGGGGAATGACTGAGCTGTCACCCGTGGGCACGATCTCGCGACTGCGAGCTCACATGCGCGGTCTGCCTGCGGACGAGCGCTACGCGGTGCGCGCTACGCAGGGAACCGCGCTGCCATTCGTCGACCTGCGGGTGGTGGGCGGCGACGGCAGGCAGGTGCTCGCCGATGGCAAGACCATGGGAGAATTACAGGCGCGCGGCCCCTTCGTAACCGGCCGTTATCACAATCGCGAGTGCGACCCGGAAAAGTTCACCGCCGACGGCTGGCTGCGTACCGGCGACGTGGCGACCGTCAACATCGACGGGTATATCAAGATCTGCGACCGCACCAAGGACCTGATTAAATCCGGCGGCGAATGGATCAGTTCGGTGGACCTGGAAAACGCCATCATGGGGCATCCGGCCGTGGCCGAAGCAGCCGTGATCGCCATGCCGCATCCGAAATGGGACGAGCGTCCCCTGGCATGCATCGTCCTGAAGCAGGGAGCGACGGCGAGCGCGGAAGACATCGAACGCTTCATTGCCGACAAGTTTGCCAAATGGTGGCTGCCGGACCGATACATGTTCGTCGATGCGATTCCACGAACTTCGACCGGCAAGTTTCTGAAGCGCGCGCTGCGGCAGCGCATCGCGGCTGAAGTGACAGCCGGACAAAGCGAACCCTCGCAATGATAATCGGCCATCTGCTGGCGGCAGCGCATCGCGGCTGATGTGGCATGTGGCCAGGCGGGCGGCACGAAGGGCCGGGAATTGAGATCAGGCGAACCTCGTCAACAGCCCCCTCTGCTACTTAGAAAGCTAAGTTGCTGATTTTACAAGGAAAATTGTTTAGAAAACGATGTCGCGTTGCCCCGGCAAAATCAGGTATTCTGTATCCAGAGGGCGATGTAAGGGAGAAGTCTCCTGAGAACAGAGTTGAGCAGGCGGCAATCGTTGCCGCCTGTTGCTATTTTG
>JBEKQP010000063.1:0-20810 GCA_049519595.1 Candidatus Korobacteraceae bacterium
CATTTGAAAAACACAATTACGGCAACCGTGCTTTCCACCGGCATTTTGGGCGGCGCTTACGTACTGATCACCTGGCTGCCCACGTATCTTCGAACGGTTTTGCACCTCCGCGTTTCCTCCACGGCTGGCTACCTGGCTCTCAATATCCTGGGCTCTTTTGTCGGCCCGTTCGCCTACGGATACCTGAGCGATTGGATTGGCAGGCGCAAGAGTTTCATGGCCTTCCTTTGCTGCCAAGCCACCAACGTAGCGATCTACATGTTTGCGCCTATCAACGCCGCGACGACGATGATCCTCGGATTCTTCCTCGGGGCGCTCCAGGGCGGGCTTGCCTCGGGTATGCTGCCGTCGTTCTCGGAGCTGTTTCCCACGCGCATTCGCGCCAGCGGGCAAGGATTTTCGCTGAGCGGCGGCCGTGGTTTCGGCGCCGTGGTTCCGGCAATGGTCGGTGTGCTGGCGGCAACCAAGCCTCTGGGACAGGCCATGGGGGTCTGCGCGCTCACGGCGTATGGCGTGGCGCTCGTCGCCGCTTACCTGCTGCGCGAAACCAAGGGAGTAGATTTGCGGGCTGAAGCAGCGCCCGGCAAATGATTTGCGGTTGCCGAATGAAGGGATGATGCGAGATGGCGGAACATCCATTACGAGTGCTGGTGACGGGTGCGGAGCTGGTTTCGACGGCGGTAGATAAGCTTTCCGCCGTCGGCGCAACCTTGACGATGATGTCGGGCAAGGTGACCGAACAGCGGCTCATCGAAGAGCTTGCCAAGCAGCCGACGCAGGCGATCCTGATGCGCGGAAATCCCCCGGTGAGCCAGGCGGTGCTGAACGCCGCGCCCGAGTTGCGTGTGATTGCCAAGCACGGAGCTGGCGTCGATTCGGTAGATCTGGCTACCGCGACCGCGCACGGCGTCCTCGTGATGGTTGCCGGCGACGCCAATGCCCCTGCGGTGGCGGAGCTTACCGTTGGGTGCATATTGGCGTTGGGACGCGAACTTGACTCGTTGAGCGCTCGTGTCAGGTCAGGTCAGTGGGATCGCGGGAGCTACCACGGCAGGGAACTTCGAGGCCGCACGCTCGGGCTGGTCGGCTTCGGCCGGATCGGGCAGCGGGTGGCAGCGCTGGCTCAATGTTTCGGAATGCGTGTGGTTATGCTGACTTCCACCCCACTACGCGAGACCGCCGAGCGTGTCGGGAACCTCGGGCGCTCGCCGGATTCGATCACTCCGGCGCTGGCGGAACGGGTGGATAGCCTGGAGGCGCTGCTTGCCTCGTCTGACATCGTCAGCTTGCATTGCCCGCTCACGGCCGAAACGCGCGGAATGATGAATCGCTGGGCGTTCGCCACGATGAAGCCGGGAGCTTTGTTCATCAACACCGCTCGTGGAGCTCTGGTCGACGAGGTGGCTCTGGCGGAGGCACTGAGCAGCGGCAGGCTGGCGGGGGCTGCTCTTGATACGCTGACTGAGGAACCTCCCATGCCGGGCAATCCGTTGCTGTCGGCTCCGAACCTGATTCTCACTCCGCATATTGCGGGGCAGACCAGTGCCGCGGTGGAGCGCATGGGCATCGCCGCGGCCGAAAATATCGTCGCAGTGCTTACAGGCGGCACCGTGGACCCCGCCAATGTCGTCAATCAAAGTTTGCTGTCGAGATGACGCGAGGGGCGGCGTCCGATCATCAACCGCAGGCCTTTCGTTGTCCCGTAGAATATGTCAATACTGCCGCCTGTCTCGGCAAGAACAAGCGAGGGATGAAGAGTGAAACACAGAAAGCTAGGGAAATCAGAGCTGCAAGTTTCGGTGGTTGGGCTGGGGTGCAACAACTTTGGATTCGTCGCGAATATGGATGTCGAGTCGTCGCGCGAAGTGATTGATAAGGCGCTCGAGGTAGGCATCAATTTTTTTGACACCTCGGACAGCTATGGCAGCTCGGAAGAGATCATGGGCGAAGTGCTGGGTGAACGGCGGAAGAAGATCGTACTGGCGACCAAGGTGGGCGCGAAAGCGAAGCCGGATGGCCAGAAGAGCGGCGTTTCGCGCGCCTATATTCTGGCCGAGGTGGAGGAAAGTCTGCGACGGCTCAGAACCGATTGGATCGATCTCTATCAAATCCATTACCCCGATCCCAAGACCCCGATCGAAGAAACCCTGCGCGCCCTGGACGATCTGGTGAAGCAAGGGAAAGTCCGCTATATCGGCTGCTCGAACTTCTCGGCCGATCAACTGAATGAGGCGCAGAAAACCGCCGCCGAAAAGAAGCTCACCAGTCTGGTTTCCAGCCAGGATGAATACAGCCTGGTGGCGCGCACGATTGAGCGCGAACTGCTGCCGGCTATCGAACGGCATGGAATGGGAGAGCTACCGTACTTTCCGCTGGCGAGTGGGCTGCTTACGGGAAAGTATAAGACGGGCCAGATTGCTCCGGCAGGCACACGATTGGCGCAGAAGCAAGCTCTGGCGGATAAGTACCACACCGCCGCTAACCTGGAGAAGGTGGCGCGACTGGAGCAGTTTGCGGCCCAACGCGGCCACACCCTGCTGGAATTGGCGTTTAGCTGGCTGCTCGCGAGACCCGCGGTGGCAAGCGTGATCGCTGGAGCTACAAAGCCAGAGCAGATTGAGAAGAACGCCAAGGCCGCAGTGTGGGAGTTGAGCGCGGAGGAACTGGCAGAGGTCGATCGGATCACGCTGTGAGGTTCCGGGTGCGAGAGGGTGGTGTTTCGGTGATTCGTGACATGACATAGGGAGTCATGCTGAGCGTAGCGAAGCATCCATGAAACCTTCCCACCCAGCGCCGCTCCGGGCTTCGGAGTTCCTTCGCTCAGGATTTCGAAGGCGGCTCAGACGCCGCCTCAACGCCTCAACCTGCCAACGCATGCTTGGGCTTGAGGCCCGCCAGGCACATGGTGCGCTGGAGTTTGAAGGTATAGTCACGCACTGCCTGCTGGGTTTGCTCGGCCGACCAGCCGTGCTCTCGAGCAAGATAGGAGCCTACGAGCGGCGCTGCGGCAATTGCCGAATTCCAGCTGAACCATTGCAGTCCAATTCTCCGGGCCAGGACGTCTTCGATAGAGGCGGCCATTTCGTAACGAATACTGTAGACGATCTCCGCGTGGATGCCTGGAGCACCTGCTACGATGGGCGTCGCCAGTTGCTTGTCCACGCCGGTGAGTTCGAGAACTTCGACCGCGTGGGTACCAAATTTTTCGCTGAGGTGTTGAGCAGTGTCCGGGGAGGTGTGGAATTTCGGAACCAAGGTGTGCCAGAAGGTTGGTCCGTACCCCTCGGCGCCGGTCAACGGGAAATGCTGCGTCTTGCAAGGTGAAACGGCAATCTTCAAGCACTGTTGAACCACATTCACCGCATCCTCGGCCATTGCCCGGTAGGTAGTCCATTTGCCGCCGAGAACACTGATGAGTCCGCTGTCTTGATTTACTTCCACCTCATGATCCCGGATCAATTTTTTGATATTGCGCGCGTCTCCCGGACTGACCAAGGGTCTTAGTCCCGCCATGCCGCTCACGACCTGATCGATACTAAAAGGCCGCTTCCAATAACGGTTCAGATGTCTGAGCAAATACTCCACTTCTTCCTGTTTCACTGCCAGCTCATCATCCAGTGTCGCTTCGTCATCGGTGGTTCCAACCAGCAGCCTGCCCTGCCACGGGATGGCAAAGATCACGCGCCCGTCATCCGTCTTGGGAATGAGCATCGCATCCAGGCGGAAGGCAGCCTCCAACGGAAGCAGAATATGTATCCCCTTGCTCAGCCGGAGTCGCGGGTGAATGCCGGGATCTGCAAGTTTCCGAACTCCGTCCGCGAAGGGGCCCGTGGCATTGACAAAAGTTTTGGCGCGCACGGTAAAGCACTGCTGGGACAGTTGGTCTTCGACGTGTGCTTCCGATAGCTTACCGTCCTTGGTCTTGGCAAAGCCGGCGACGCGCGCATAGTTCAGCGCGGTACCTCCGTTCTCGGCGAAGGTCTTGAGCAGCGCAATTCCATATCGGGCGTCGTCGAACTGGCCGTCGGTATAGGCGACAGTCCCCACGAGTCCAGCGGTGTTCAGCATCGGAAGGCGCACCGTGGATTCGCGGACCGAGAGGAAGCGGCTAGGGGAAAGCATGCCTTGACCCGAAATCCAGTCATAGAGTTTCAAGCCGGCTCTGAAATAATACGCGTCGCGACGGCTGAAGCATGGCACCAGGAGCTCCAGGGGGCGAGCGAGAAACGGAGCATTGGCCAACATCAGTTTACGTTCGCGCAGAGCGCGCCTGACAACGCGATATTGGCCGAAATCACATTCCGCAACCGACTGTTGGAGGTATCTGACGCCGCCATGCACAAGCTTGGTGGAAGCACTGGAGGTTGCCGAGACGAAGTCGGCGGCATCCAGCAAAACCGTTCGCAACCCGCGAAGCTCCGCATCGAGCGCGCACCCCGCTCCTGTCGCCCCACCACCGATCACGCAGACATCAAACGTTGTGTTCTTGATACTCGCCATTGTCTCGGAACGGCTTTTCATCGAGTCCCCTTCTTCGTCGCAAGTGTGGCAAAGCCTCGTTATCGGGACAAAGCAAAAGCCGCCCAAGAGAAGTAGCTTGCATGGTATAGATCCATACAGGAGGCTTCTCTTGGGCGGCTTCTCTAGTCTCTGCCGCGATGCTGGAATCGAGTGTACCTTCAAACCAGCAGCGGCGCAAGGTCAGGGGTCGGCAAGGTCCGGCTTTCGGCAACGATTCGGAGAGCGACTCGTCATAATGGCCGCGGCGGATGTTGCTTGGGCTCGCGACAGATTCAGAGGCCTATTGCTCAGGGAGATACCTGTTGCGGATACCGGCGAGCAAGGTATGATCGAGACGCGAAAGATCAAGCTATTGGAGTGGAGAGGCTGGCGCGTTGCAGACCCGCAAGCTAAAGGACCCTCCCGGGACGTATTCCGCCGGGACAGGTGAAGCGGTGAAGACACTCGAATCTCTTCTGGAACAGAGTCGAATTATCCCAGCGGTACGGGCCCCGGAGCACTTGTCGAAGGCGACGGCTGCATCGAGCAAGATCATTTATCTGCTGTGTGGGACGCCGGAGAACATTGGCGAAATGGCTGCGCAGGTGAGTGCCTGTGGCAAAGTGCCGATCGTAAATTTGGACCTTGTCTCCGGGCTTGCACGCGACGCGGCCGCCATTGAGTTTTTGTCGCATCGCGGCATAAGGGGAATTATTTCCACGCACCAAGTTCCCCTTCGCGCCGCCCGCAGCTTAGGACTCTTCGCCATACAACGCACATTTCTCCTGGATTCGGCCGCGCTGCAAAGCTCCCTGCGTTCAATCGAGCAAACCCGGCTCGATGCCATCGAGGTGCTGCCTGCGATCGTGGCTCCGTATCTGGTGCGCGAATTAAATCGTGAACACTCCACACTGCCGGTCATTGCCGGCGGATTAGTACAATCACTTCGTCAGATTCAGGAATTGATAGACCAGGGCGTGAACTCGGTTTCGGTCGGGAATCCCGACTACTGGCTGACATGAAAAACTGTGTGTTGCTGTGTACCGCGCGGCGAGTTGAGAAGGTCTTTGACGCATTTTCCAAACTGCGCGATGTGCTATGAACGATCGTGGAGGCAAGCATTCGCCTCTGTGATACAAACAATATTTTCGCATCAGGAGGGACATGGAATGAGACGGTTTGCGGTAATCACGAGCCTGCTAGTTGCATTTTTTGTTGCGATGACAGCACCCGCTTTTTCTCAAGCCATCGAGAATCAGTTCTATCTCATCACCCCTGTATCCAAGGACGTCCATGATCCGATGCTGAAGGCGTTCGCGGCCTACGCAAAGAAGAAATGGAATGTCGACTTGACGACCAGTGCCATGCCGCAAGGCACGCCAGTTGCCTATGGCCAGATCGTGGAATGGAACGGGAGACCACAGGCAGATGTTTTCTGGGGCGGCGAGGGGATACTTTTTGACAAACTGGCCAAACAAGGGCTGCTGGACAAGCTACGCGTTCCAGACTCGATATGGCGCGAGATTCCCGCCACGATCGGCAAGCCTGTGGGCCTGCCGCTAAAAGACCCAAAGAAATTCTGGGTCGGAACAATGCTGGAACCGTACGGAATAATTTATCAGCCGAAGCTTCTCAAGCGTCTTGGCGTGCAGATCAAAGACTGGGACGACCTGCTCAATCCGAAGCTAAAAGGTCAAATCGCGCAGTGTACTCCCGACAGATCCAGCAGCAGCCATGCTTCCTATGAAGTCATTTTGCAAACCTATAACTGGGACAAAGGATGGGACTGGCTGACGAAGCTTTCAGCGAACACGGGAATCTTTACCGCCCGCTCGCGCGACGTGCCGAACGTGGTAGCCAAGGGAGAGTTTGCCGTCGGCTTTGCGGTGCCGAGCTATATGGCCTTTGCCGAGGTGCTGAATGGTTATGACCTTGGGTTTGTCTATCCGAAGAATGCCTATGTGACGCCCGAGCCCATGGCTGTTTTGAAAGGTGCGCCTCACCCGAAGGCAGCCCACGCCTTCATCGAATTCTTGCTAAGCGAAGAAGGTCAGAGACTTGTCTCTTCCATGGGAGTCTATCCGATTACCGCCAAGTACAAGGTTCAGGGCCCTGCCGGGTCTAATCAGGAGAAGGCAGTGGCTTTTACCGGTGGGATTCGGTCCTTCTTCGATATCCCGGTGGGCAATGTTTACAACGACTCGGTTGCCGGGCCACGAGACGAAAACGTGAACGCCTACTTCCGCAAGGAAATCGCAGAGAAACATAAAGACCTCGTTAAGAGATAGCTTCATGCATATCCAACTGAAGGATGTCGTAAAGAGATTTGGCGCCCTGGAAGCGGTGAGTCACGTGTCCCTGGAAATCCGGGACGGTGAATTGTTTACCCTTCTAGGGCCGTCAGGTTGCGGAAAGACGACACTCCTGCGGCTTATTGGCGGCTTCCACAAGCCCGACGAAGGAGAAATATACTTCGGCGACAAAGAGGTATCGGCCATTCCCACCTACCAGCGAAACATCGGCATGGTCTTCCAGAACTACGCTCTCTGGCCGCACATGACGATCTTCGACAATGTCGCCTATGGTTTGAAAATCAAAAAGATCCCCAAGAAAGAAATACCCGAAAAGGTGAACAGGGTGCTTTCGACGGTAAACCTGACGGGACTGGAAAAGCGCTACCCCGGTCAGCTCTCCGGCGGCCAGCAGCAACGCGTTGCGCTGGCCCGCGCGTTGGTTCTCAATCCTGACGTGCTCCTTCTCGATGAGCCTCTTTCCAACCTGGACGCGAAGATACGCTTGCAGGTCCGTGCCGAGATCAGGAAGTTGCAGAAGGAATTGGCGATCACCTCGATCTATGTGACCCATGACCAGGAAGAGGCCTTGACTATCTCCGACCGCATCGCGGTCATCGAGCGCGGGAAGGTTCAACAAATCGGAGCGCCCAGAGACCTCTACGAACGGCCCCAAACTCCATTCGTGGCAGATTTTATCGGTATCAATAATTTGATTGCAGGGCAGGTGAAGCAGGTCGATGAGGCGGGCGGAGTGATGGCGGTCGACACCCGATTCGGGTTGATCCAATGTCTGCCGGACAAACAGCTACGGGAGGGAGATGCGTGCGAGATTTCGGTTCGCCCCGAGGTCGCGTCCATCGGTGTGCTTACTGAAGCACGGGATGGCATGAACGCAATTTGTGGAACGGTAAGCTTCGCCTCCTATATAGGCAACGCGATACGCTATGACATCGAGCTTGACCGGGAGACGATCTTCAGAGTTGATGTGCAGAACCCCAGGAACCAGGAACCCTTTCCGATGAACGAGAAGGTGAGCGTCTGTTTCCCCATCCGAGTGACACTTGGGATTCCTGTGATAAGAGGCTAGGAACCGGAACGTGAAAACCGAGACAGCGGCATTGGCGACGAGATCACGAATCTGGCCCGATATACATGTTGGTGAGATCCTAGGCTACGCTGGCCTCTGGTGCTTCTTTATAGTTTTTCTGATCTACCCTCTCATCCGTCTGTTTTACGATAGTTTCACCACCGATGACGGAATCTTTACCCTTGGGAATTATTATCAGTTCTTTACCGATGCCTTCTACTTGAGATCATTTCTTAACTCCATGGCACTTGGCGTTGCCTGTGTGATCACAACTTCTGTGCTTGGCATCGCCATTGCTTTTCTCTTACTCCGTTACGACTTTCCCGGCAGGAGGCTTTTTTCCTATCTCACTATCATCCCCATGATCATGCCGCCCTTGGTTGGCGTCATGGGATTCACTTTTATCCTGGGGCGCGCAGGAACGGTCAATACTATCCTCCAGGACTATCTGGGTTTAGAGCAGCCTATCAACTTCATGTACGGGATTCACGGGGTGCTTCTGGTAGAGACTTTGCACCTCTTTCCACTGATGACGCTGAGTATTGTGGACGCGATGTCGAAAATATCGCCTTCGCTGGATGAGGCGGCTGAGAGCGTTGGTTCACGTGGACTTCGCAAGTTTCTGGATATCACTTTCCCTCTGACCACGCCAGGCTATGTTACCGGCGCGTTGCTGGTCTTTATCTGGACCTTTGCCGACTTCGCGACGCCGCTCGTGGTCGGCGTAGATGACTTGCTTGCCTCACAGGCCTATCTGAATATTGTCCAGTTCGTCGACCGCAGGCTTTTCAAGATGGGGATCGTGATCTCGGCGATCATGGTCATTCTCGCCATTGTCTTTCTCGTCGTTGCAAAAAAGTATGTGGCCATCAAGGACTACAGCTCCCTCTCCTATTCGCAGATCGAGCGGAGGAAACTATCGATTTCGTCGCAACTGGGCGTCGTCGCGTTTCTGGTTGGCGTCCTGATTTTTGCCTTTATTCCTTATTTCGGGATCGCTCTCGATTCGTTTGGGAAGGGCTGGGCATTGACGCCGTTTCCCGTCAGGTACACGCTTCAGTATTTCGAGCGGGTCTCGGTTGAAACGCCCAAGTTCATCCTCAACAGCCTGCTCTATTCGGGCATTTCCGTCGCGATCTGCATCGCCGTGGGAGTTCCGGCGGCATGGGTTATGGCGCGGACCAAACTTCCCGGTAGAGAAGTTCTTGATTCATTGACGACGCTGATTTTGGCGCTGCCCGGCACCGGAATTGGCATCGCCTATATGCGCGCTTTTCGCAACCCGCTGCCGTTCATCGGCATTCCACTCATCGGGATGTGGATTGTCATCCCCATTGTCCTTGGCGTACGGCGCCTGCCTTACACGGTACGAGGGACGTTTTCCTCGTTGTTGATCGTCCATCGCTCGTTTGAAGAGGCAGCCGAAAGTGTTGGGGCAGCTAAAATAAAGACCTTTAAGGACGTGACCCTTCCTCTCATCTGGAAGGGGGTGCTCACGGGCGCTCTATATTCGTTCATCCTCGCGCTGCAAGAGGCTTCCGCTACACTTCTGCTGGTTGTCCCCGGCCATGAAATGATGACCGTGGGGATTTTTAATTTTTATATTGGCGGGTCGGTGAATGAAGCGGCGGCCCTGGGGTTGATTCTGATCATACTCGGCGCAATCTGTCTTTTGATCATTAACCGGCTTGCGGGTTCCAAAATGGGGGGAGTTTTTGGCTAATCGCACGAACCAGGCAAAGGGCTCACGGTTCAGCTACGAACAGATTGGCCATTACATTGACCAGCATGGTTACGATGAAGCGGCGGATTACGTATGCGGATTGATCGAGTCAGGGTGCTCCCATGACGAGCGGAGCTTTACGGCGGCGCCATAGAGCATGGAAATATGCGAGGGGAGCGGATGTCGGCTGAGATGATCGGCAATGTTCGATGCTTTGTACTTGATATGGATGGTACTGTGTATCTCGGGAGCCGCTTGTTGCCGGGGGCTCTCGAGTTCATAGAGTATCTGCGCGAGACTCACCGTGATTTTTTGTTTGTGACCAATAACTCTTCCCGCCATGCTGAATACTACGCGAACAAGTTGACGAAGTTAGGAATTGACTGCGATGCCGCTAACATACTGACCTCTGGAGAAGCAACAGCCTTCTATATCAACACCCTCAAGAAAGGTGCGCGAATCTTTTTACTGGGCACTCCCGAGTTGGAAGAGGAATTTCAAGGACAGGGATTTACGCTGACCGGCGATGCTCCGGATTTTGTGGTGTTGGGTTTCGATAAGACGCTGACTTATGGCAAGCTGGTGACGGCCTGCGAGTGGATACGGCGGGGCACTCCATTCATCGCCACTCATCCGGATTTGAATTGCCCGACCGAGTCGGGGTACATTCCGGATTGCGGCGCGATGGCCGCTTTGATTTCGGCCTCAACGGGCGTGCAGCCCAAAGTGATCGGCAAGCCGCATCGTGAGATCATCGACATGATCCTGCGAAAGAAGGCTTACGACGCAGAGCAACTGGCGATTGTCGGCGACCGTCTGTACACCGAT
Organism: Candidatus Korobacteraceae bacterium; assembly: GCA_049519595.1. GTDB lineage: Bacteria > Acidobacteriota > Terriglobia > Terriglobales > Acidobacteriaceae > CAWBRT01. The sequence continues at coordinate 10,433 of JBEKQP010000063.1, forward strand.
ATGGCCACCGGATTCAATGCCGGCATCTGCACGGTTTTGGTGCTCAGCGGAGAGACAAAGCCCGAGGATCTTAAGACGGCCTCGATGCAACCGCAGTATGTCTGCCGTGATCTGGCAGAGTTGACCGAACGATTGATACGAAGCGACGGACAGCCACGTTGAGCGCAAGGGCATTTAGAAGTCTTCGGCCTAAAAGTAGAACTCTGTAAGTTCGAAAATCCACTCGGCCTGCGGCAACCCGCCCTACGATAATCGAATCACCAATTCAATGCTTCTGGGCTGACATTGCTTAGAGCTCGATACGTCCATTCTGAAACCACTCGAAAGAAATTGAGGTGAATCATGCGGGGAAAGACAATGCTATTGTTGTTTGTGCTCTTGCTCGGCGGAATGGCGTGCAGCAAGAAGCAGACTGAATCGAGCCAGACGACACAAACCCCGTCGACGCAGACTCCAGCGGCGCAGACACCGACGGCGTCCCCGAGCCAGCAAGTGAGCGCCACGCCTGCCGAACCGGCGGAGCCTGCTACACCGCATGCTCAGAGCGCTCCGGCAACGCAATCAGCCGCAAGCGCGTCAGCCGCAGCAGTGCCGACCGGCACGACTTTGGTAGTGCAGCTCAATAACGCGGTCAGCTCGAAGACTGCTCGCGCGGGCGAACCTTTCACCGGCACGGTTGCAAAGCCGGTTGTCGTGGATGGCGAGACGCTGATTCCACGGGGCGCCGCAGTGACCGGCATAGTGACGAATGTGAAGGCAGCCGGGAAGCTTGCCGGAGCCGCGCAAATGGGACTCAAGTTGACGTCGATCTCTGTCAGAGGCGAGAGTTATAAAGTCCGCTCGAATGAAATTTCGCAGACCTCAACTGGAAAAGGCAAACGCACGGCCGTACTCGGCGGTGGTGGAGCGGGTCTGGGTGCAATCGTGGGCGGTTTAGCCGGAGGCAAAAAAGGCGCGCTGGTAGGTGGACTCGCCGGTGGTGGCGCGGGAACCGCGGGTTCAGCATTTACCGGGAACGCCGATGTCGCATTGCCAGCGGAATCCTTGCTTAGCTTCCGTCTGTCTCAGTCGCTCGATCTCAGTCAGCCAACTTTGAGTTCATCCAAATAATGTAGCACTGGCGAATTGCTCGGGCAGGTTTTCTGTAACGACGCCTGCCCGACTCTTCAGGCCGATTAAGCCTTTGACGCGCCCACTAGCGTGTTGGCGCTCAACCACTTCGCAAACCGGTGCGCCCGGCTTCGGGTTGTCACTGCGGCCTTTCAATTAAAAGTGTCCTCCAGGAAGTATTCGCTAAAATGATTTAAGGGAGATAGTCAAAACCGCAATTCTGGTTCCTTCAAATGGCAAAGCTACAAGATGAAGTGAAGGTGTTGATCTTCGATACCTGGGGAACGGTCGTCGACTGGCGTGGCAGTGTGCTGGATGAGCTATGTGCGTTCGGGCAACGGAAGGAGTTGAAGATCGATTGGGAGGCGTTCTTAGAAGAATGGAGAAGCGCTTACGGACCGGCTAAGGAGAAAGTCAATAGCGGCGAGCTTCCGTGGACGACGATGGACGTGTTCTACCGGCAGGCGCTGGTTCAACTTTTGGGCAAGTACAACATCAAGGGTCTTGATGAAGGTGACATCGAACATCTGAACCGGGCATGGACTAAAACACGGCCTTGGCCCGACTCGGTCGCCGGGCTTACGCTCTTGAAGAGGCGATACATTCTCTCCCCGCTGTCCAATGCGAGTTTTGCGTGGCTCATTGATATAGCCAGATTCGCCGGTCTTCCGTTTGACTGCATCATCAGTTCGGAAAATGCACACTGGTACAAGCCCCGGCCGGAGGTGTACCTGACCGCTGTCAATCTGCTCGGCCGAAAGCCGGAGCAAGTTATGTTAGTAGCAGCACACAACTACGATCTTCGTGCCGCACGTTCGCTCGGGTTGCGGACTGGATTCATTCCGCGTCCGATGGAATTCGGCCCGCATCAAAGCCAGGACTTCCAGGCCGAGGAGAGTTGGGACGTGATCGCAGAGGACATGATCGACCTTGCCAGAAAAATGGGAGTGTGAAAAATCGCGCGAGCAGCGCAATCCGCGGGCTATTCTAAGCGCGGCTGTCTCAGGAAGTTCGCGGACGGCTGAAATCCGGGAGATGCACGAGATCTTCGCGCGGCACGTCCTCCACGGGGAGTCCAGCTTTGCGCCAAGCCGCCAAGCCGCCGTTGATCACAAATGCGTTGAATGCTTTTTCCCGCAATAAATGCGCCACCCGGGCGCTGGTTGCTTCGCGCAGTCAGGTGCAGTACAGGTAAATGTCCTTGTCATGGTCGAGGCGATTGATTTCCTCGTCCAGGTTATTGGGTTCGATGCGAATGGACCCTTGGATGCGCTCGGCGCCCGAGTCGTAGTACCCATGACTGCGAACATCGACCAAAAGGACCTTGTCCGCTCCTTCAGAGTGAAGCCTGTTCGCCAGTTCGTCTACCTGCACGCGCGGCACAGCGCGGTAGATGCGCTGTTTGCGGTAGAGCAGTATGCGACGGACGACGAACGCGCCGATGGCGGTGGCTAGAACGATCCCGACCGCGTGACTGGCGACCCGAAAGCCGTGGGTTAGAGCAACAATGAAGTCGTGGAAGAGAAAGCCCAAACCGCCGTATGCCAAGATCCATAAGCTGGTGCCAATGAGATCGAGCGCTACGAACTGGGCGAAGGGCATCTTCATGCTTCCGGCCAGTGGTGGAATCATAGCGCTGACGCCGGGGATGAATTTGGCGAACAGCAGCGTGGTCCGGCCACGCTTGTAGAATGACTTGGCAGATCGCAGGATGCAGGTTTCCGGGTTCCGCGAGAGCTTGCACATGAGCCCCAAAAGTCCCCAGCCCATGTAGCGGCCCAGAATGAAGAGCAGCGAATCGCCCAGAAGCATCGTCGCGAGCGCAACGAGAAACGCCGCCGGAAGGTTCAGAGCTCCTGATGCCGTGGCCGCTCCGCTTCCGACCAATGTCAGCGTAGCTGGCACGGGCACCCCAAGCGACCCCGCAAAGATGATCGAGGAAATAAGGATGTAGCCGTGTTGCGCGATCCGGGATAATAAGCCGCCCATACGGAGGTGGTCCTACTTTCTTGTGCTCCTCGTCAACTGTTCTATCAGGTTTGCGGCCCGTGCTGGTAGGTCATAGACAAGTTCTACCGAATCGGGAAAGCTAGTTTTTGGTGTTGATGCCCGACCGTGCAGCTCTCACTTCCGAGGTCTTTTCTTCGCCGAGGTAGTTGTGGCAGCTTTCTTCCGTCCTGCGCCTCGCAAAGGATCCGCCGGCTCATATCCAAGCCCGGCCGATAATAGCTCCACCAGTTTTGCCAGCACCTTAGTCCTTGCCCAGTACTTGTCGTTTCCCTCCACCAGACACCAGGGCGCCCCACTCGTGCTTGTTTTGACCAGCATCTCCTCGACTGCCTCTTCGTACGCACCCCACTTGTCGCGATTCCGCCAGTCTTCATCCGTGAGCTTCCATGCTTTGTAACCGACAGCTTTGCGCTCCTCGAAGCGCCGAAGCTGTTCCTCGCGGGAGATGTGGATCCAGAACTTTGCCAGAATCGTTCCAAAATCACGCAATTGCCGCTCGAAGGAATTGATTTCCTTGAAGGCACGCTTCCATTCGTCTTCGGTGGCAAATCCTTCCACGCGCTCCACCAGCACCCGGCCATACCAGGACCGGTCAAAGATTGCCGTCTGCCCTCGCTCCGGCAGCCGCCTCCAGAATCGGTAAAGGTAGTGCCGTGTCTTGTCTTCCCCTTGCGGAGCGCTGATCGGATAGACGACATAGCCACGCGGGTCCAGTTTTTCCGTAACCCGCTTGATGACGCCGCCTTTGCCGGCCGCGTCCCAGCCTTCGAACAGGACAATCACAGGACGCTGTTGCAGGTAGATCTGGTATCCGAGCTCGCGGAGTTGAATCTGCCGCCGCGCCAGCTCGCGCACGTAAGCCTCGCGATCGAGCGCGCGGGTCAGATCCATTCTTTCCAGCATCAGAGTTTCCCTTTGCCCAAAGACTCCATGGCCGCACGCAGATCGGCATCGCGTGGCATTCCCGGCGCAGCCTGGGTCCGAGGTGGTACGTTCGCCCCCAAACGTTTTTCCATGGCGGTAATAATGGTCTCAAATACTTTCTTCCGGGCGTGCCATTTGGATGTCGCCTCGACGATCGTCCATGGCGCATATTCCGATTCCGTCAGCTCCAGCATCTCCTCGATCGCCACCAGGTACTTCTCATATTTCTTGTGGCGAGCCCAGTCAGCTCGCGTCACCCGCCAAGCTTCCAGCGGATTTGCTTCGATCATTCGGAATCGCCTGCTCTGCTCTTTTTTGCTGATGTGAAGAAAAAGCTTCAGGATGGCGGTGCCGTCGTCGGAAAGCATGCGCTCAAACTCTACGATGTCGCGGAGAGCTTCCCGCACCGCTGTTTCCGGAATTGCGCGCTCGACGCGCTCTTCAAGCACGCGGGAGTACCAACTGTGATCGAAGATGACCATCTCACCCCGGTTCGGAACTTTGAGCCAAAATCGCCATAGCCAGGGCCGCTGCTGCTCGTAAGTGCGCGGAGCGGTGGTGGGGTAAAGTTTGAAACCACGCGGATCCAACCTTTGCGTCAGGGTGCTGATCGTGGTGCCTTTGCCTGAGGCATCCCAACCTTCGATGACCACTACGGTAGAGACACCGTTATCCCAGCACGCCTTCTCCAGGTCGTAGAGGCGCCGCTGCAGGCCCGGCAGCGCGCTCTTGTATTCTTCCCGAGACAGCTTTTTCTTCTTCAGGTTTATGTTTTCTAACATGGCCGGGAGCTGCTGGCTCAACTTGCGACGCGCCAAACCTCGAATAGAGGATTGTACAGGCATGTCTGCCCGGAATTAAACCGGGCAGAGCACGGCACTGTAAACGGGTTAGGGAAGGGAAGTCAGAGCTCCCGCAGCTCGCAGCCGGTGTTCGGCATCGTCGTCGGCATAAGCAGCGACAATTTCTCCATAGTAGAACCGGTGGAAATCTCCACGGGGGTAGCACTGGTCGCGCACGGATTGCGCCAGCGCTTCCGGAACCAAGTCGTTGCGGTGCAGAATCCGGCATTCGTAATGCACAACGCATTGCTGGATAATCGGTGATCGCACCTCTCGGCTTGGGGTGGGCGTCAGGTGGGACTCTTTGAATTTGTCGTAGTCGCGTCCCGATGTCTTTCCGCAAAGCGCCGCGGCTGCCGAAAGCTCGCTGGGGGGCACATTGACCGTGAAGTCGCTGATCTGCTCCAGCCGGCTATAACTATGCCGAGAGGGTCTTACCAGCACTGTAAATATGGGACGAGACCAGACTGTCCCGATCATTCCCCAGCCGATGGTCATCACGTTGGGCTTGCCGTCTGCGCCCATCGAAACCAGTAACAAACCATCCTCCCGCATTCGCTGCATGGTCAGAGCAAACATATCGGTGTACTGCATCTGAACTTTGGCCATCTTGCGTTTCCACCTCGAAAGAAGTCGGGAGCGGGCTGACATAATATCAGTCGCTTCCGCGGATTTAAGAACTTGATTCGGCCGCGTCCCAATTAGCCGCGTTCACTGCGTAACCAGGTCGATCAAGTCGATGAGGCTGGCTTGACCTCGCCTGCAAGCTGCCGCTTTTCTTGTTCGCTCAGCTTCGACAGCAGTCCCTTGGGAAACGGCCTGCAAGAACATTTCCTGGCGTGCTCCAGATGCCACTGAATACGCTCTCTTGGCGATGCAACGCGAGGCATTTTGTGCTGCTGGTGCCAGTCCTTGTTCATGAATGCTTCCAAGCTGAATCTTCGCTGTTGAACACGATCTTCATAAGTCATCAGTCCGGCGTGACCACCGCATAGGTTGGACGACCCTGGCGCGCCCAGTCCACCAGATTCTGCGCTGCCTTTTGCCGCAACTCCAGTTCCGCCTCATCGGAGTAGAAAGCCGCATGAGGCGTGAGTATGACCCTCGGGTGCTGGAGCAGCGGATGCTCTGCCGGCGGCGGTTCCACCGGCAAAACGTCAAGCGCGGCGTTTTCCAGTTGACCGGCATTCAAGGCAGCAAGAAGATCGTCAATATTGACAACGGCGCCGCGGGAGGTATTGACCAAGTGGCTCTCCGGCTTCATCAGCTTGAACAAACTGGAATTCACCATGCCGCGAGTTTCCGGCGTAAGAGGCACATGCAGAGAGATCGTATCGCTCTGACTGAAAAGCTGATGCAGGGATACGCGTTCCACGTAGGCCGGGAAATCGCCATCGATGATGTAAGGATCGCAGGCGATGACGCGCCTGAAGCAATTGCGCCCCAGATGCGCCATGCGCTTGCCGATGCGGCCCAACCCGAGTATTCCCAAAGTCAACTTGCCGACGCGCCGTAGCTTTCCCGCTGAGAAAAAGTCCCATTTGCCTTGCCGTATGTCGCGGTCATACCAAGGGAGATGGCGGAGTAGGGAGAGCGTCATCGCCAGAGCGTGAGTGGCAACTTCTCCGATCCCATAGTCGGGTGAGTTTGCGACCCAGACACCGTGACGCTTGGCGTCTGCCGTATCGACGGTATCAAACCCGGCGCCAAAACGGCTGACGATCCGGATCTCAGGACGAGCCGAAAAGACCTTGGTGTTGATGGGTGCATATTGCACCAGCAGGCCGAAGCACCCTGCAGAGGCGCGAATAACGTCATCCTCCGTACGGCACTGTCCGGTTGCGACTTCGATGCCAGCTTCGCGGTAAATGTCCTGCTCGAGATGCACGTTCGGGTAGTCATAGTCGGTGATGAGAACCTTGAGCTTTTTACCGCTGGATTCGCAGCCGTGATGCACCATTAGCCCCTTCCGTGTCGCCTGGCGCCGGAGCCTCCCCGCTGTAGAGTGCTCCACCCTGCCATGCAGCGCTCAACGCTGACAACGCGCCGCCAGCGTTTTCCGGTTGCATATGTTAGGACCGCAATTTACATATTGTAGTCGAGTCCGTGGTATTTTGGCCGTCTTGCGAATGCTGCCATAGACTAAGATCGTCAGAAAGGCAACGGCTGCGCTGCGGACAAGGCTGCGGAATAGATCTACGGGCCTGGCCAAGCCGCTGAGGAAGGGAGCCTGCAATCATATGATTCCGATGAAACGTTTTGTGGAGCGCTGTGCGGTTGTGACCGGCGGCGCCTCTGGTATTGGGCTTGCAATTTCCGAACGGTTGCTGGCGGAAGGCGCTCGCATTGCCGTCTGGGACATGGATAGCACTCGGCTTCAGGAGCTCAAGCATCGCTTCGGGGCGACGGTGGTTACGGCGATCGTGGATGTCGCCGATGCCGGCAACGTCGAACGCGCGGCTCAGGAGGCTATTGGCGCACTCGGGAAAATCGATATCCTGGTCGCAAATGCCGGCATTACAGGGCCGAATGCAACTACCTGGGAGTATCCGGTGGAAGCCTGGAAGCGCGTCATCGACGTCAATCTGAATGGTGCGTTTTATTGCAGCCGGGTGCTGGTTCCGCACATGCTGAGCCGGGGATATGGGCGGATCGTAAACCTTGCTTCCATCGCCGGAAAAGAAGGCAATCCGAATGCGCCGGCCTATAGCGCATCGAAGGCCGGGGTCATCGGCCTGACGAAATCGTTGGGCAAGGAACTGGCGAAGTCGGGCGTCACCGTCAATTGCGTCACGCCCGCCGCGGTTCGCACTCCGCTCTTTGAGCAGATGACGGAGCAGCATATTCAGTACATGCTCTCCAGAATACCGATGGGGCGGTTTGGCACCACGGACGAAGTCGCGGCTCTCGTTGGCTGGCTGGCCAGCGAAGAGTGCTCGTTCTGCACGGGCGCAGTATTCGATATCTCAGGGGGGCGTGCTACCTATTGACGGCCTACAACTGCGGCGCGCAATTCCATAGGAGGGTTCGGAGATGCTGCTGATTCAATTCAAAGACCATCAAGGCAGCCGCCGTGTCGGCCGTCTTGAAGAGAGCGGTAAAGTGCGACCGGTGAGCGGCGCGGAATCGACGTATAAGCTGGCTGCCGAGGCCATCGCACGCGGCTGCGGCCTCACGGAGCTTGTGGAAGAAAGGCTCCACGGCCCAGAGCACGATTACGACGAACTCCTTGCTGATGGCAGCTTGTTGCCGCCGCTCGATCATCCGGATCCAGCTCATTGCGTCATTACTGGGACCGGCCTGACCCATTTGGGCAGCGCTGATACGCGGGATGCCATGCACAAAAAGGTAAGCGGCGAAATGGAGACGCTCACCGATAGCATGAAGATGTTCCGCATGGGGCTGGAAGGCGGCAAACGGAATGATGGCAAGCCTGGTATACAGCCGGAGTGGTTCTACAAAGGCAATGGATCGATTCTGCGCGGCTGTGGACAACCGCTGGTGATGCCCGATTTTTCGCAAGACGGCGGAGAGGAACCCGAGATTGCCGGGCTCTATGTAATTGCCGCGGACGGTACACCGTATCGACTCGGCTTTGCTCTCGGCAACGAGTTCTCCGACCACGTAATGGAGCGGCAAAACTATCTCTGGCTCGCGCATTCGAAGCTGCGGCAATGTTCAACAGGGCCTGCGCTGCGAACGGGCGCGCTGCCTGACCATGTCGAAGGTGCCTCGCGCGTGGTAGCGTCCGACGGCCGTGTCCGCTGGGAGCGTCCCTTCCTGAGCGGAGAGGCCAACATGTCACACTACATCGGCAACCTTGAGCATCATCATTTCAAGTACGCACTGTTCCGCCGTCCAGGGGACGTACACGTACATTTCTTCGGCACAGCGACGCTGAGCTTTGCCGATGGAGTGCGGGTACACCCTGGCGAGGTTTTCGAGATCGAAGCGGAAGGATTCGGTAAGCCACTGCGTAACGAGCTGGCCGTGGAGCCTGCGCCGGATGCGCGCATAGCGGTACTTTGATGATCGCAAGATTCTGACTGCTGTCTTAGACCAATTTAGCGAAAAGTGTAGCCGTCGAAGCAGCCGGGCGCGTTCGGCCCGGCGGGGAGCGCGGAACACTAATTCCTGAACTGTTTTAGACCTGCGAAGAATCAGTTAAAGCTTCGTGAGCTTCTTCGGTCAGGTTCTGTACTGCCAAACGGGTCTCGTGGACCATGTAAACACAACCCGCGACCAGCGCCGTGACTGCAAAGACGCCAATCCCAAGTGCGATCGCGGCTATGGCCCGGAACACGAATTGATTGCCGTAATAGGCCGACGCCGCGCCGATCACCGAGATCAGCGCTGAAGCCGCAAGCCCGCCAAGCGCCGCGTACAACAGGCGGAGGGATTTGAGGAGATGCTGAGCACGCCTCTGCAATCTTTCGAGTTGGCGCACGCGCGACTCATATTGCGGGCTGCCGTGCTGGAACTTTGGCATATCCACGGTCAGGGCGCGCGTTCGATCCACAACCCGCGCAATGCGGCTGCTGATTCCGAGACATAGCACGGAGCAGGCGTTCGTCAGAACCGCTGGAGCGACGATGGCGGTGAGTATGGCGAACGGATTTTCTTGCAAGGGCGTGCTCATTTTGTCTTGCGTTGAGGCTACAACACTGCGTAGGCGCAGGGCAATTTCATCAGCTTTCTTCATCAGGTCCAAAATTTGTTTTTTAGTTGCGCAATATTCTGTCCAATCGTTGGGCGAAATCTTTTCCAATCGTTGGAGATCTACGGGGACAGCGTGTTGATCAAGGTAGGAGGAGATTAACGGTGATCGCGCTTCAAATTGATCAGGGAACGCTGCTCGAAGGAAGACGTTCCAATCCTTCGCCCCCTTCTTCGAATTACAGTCGCGACAGCAGGGAACAAGGTTACCGAGTTGGTGTCCATAACCGCGCAGTTCCGAGTTTTTCACCAGGCCAACTAGGTGGTCCCAGGTTTCGGCCTTCGATCCGCAGTAGATGCAGTCCAAGTCGGCGTTAGGGTCCTGTCCGAGCGAGCGCAGCGCTGTCCGCAACTTCGCTTCATCGTACTGATCCACCGGAGCGATGCCCGAAGCGAAAGCATGGTTGATCGTAGTCTTCCGCTTCTGGTATATCGAGTATGGCGCGAGGTGGAATTTGATGCTCTCCTTCTTCATATTTCTCCTGAAACAAAAGAAGATTGTGCCTACGCCGGTTCGTCCAATTTGGTTTCCGAATGCTGGATAGCTGCATAGGGATAGATCGCGACACGCGCATCCCCTTTGTGGCGTGTCTGTAATTGCTTGATCGTGTCCTCCCAGGTTGCGGCAAAGATCGCATTAGACGGGAACTTGAACGTCTGCCGCTTATCCATGTATTGCGAATACACGATCAGTTGCGTATTGCCGGGAAAGGGCTGCCGCGGCGCGGCCACCACGTCGAGATAAGTCTTGTCGTTCATGCCGGCTCGCCGCGCCT
>JBEKQP010000064.1:0-19846 GCA_049519595.1 Candidatus Korobacteraceae bacterium
GCAGACCAATCGTCTGTTCGTATGACTTGCCGGACATCATGTTCTTCGAGGTGACGTTGCCGTCATGGCAGCTCAGGCAGAGCATGATGCCGCCGACGTCAATGCTGCCGGTGGTGAGGTTGGCGGGCAGAACTTCGACGTACTTTCCGCTGTCGCCGAACTTCAGTGTCGCGCCATAGAGCGGGCTGGCATCCTGTCCCCACAAGGCATAGTTGCCGGCATCGACCTGCCCGGCGCCTACGTTGTTGCCGGAGCCAAACGAACCGCTGTGCGGAGCGTGACAGCCCGCGCAACCGCGACCATTGTTGTTATGCGCACCCAAGACGTCAACCGTCGAGGAGGCGTTCTGTGCCATCATCAAACCGCTGACGGCCAGAACCAACAGCACTGTCAAAATTACTTTCTTCATTGAGAGATCTCCTGATAAGGCTTTACTTCTATTGTTCGGAGTCAAGCTTTGCCTGGCTCCGTTTACTTCCACTGCGCGGATGCCCACTTTCCCGGCTCCGTTTCAGCCGCCCGCGGGCGACCAAAAGTGTTCGGCGTTACTTCGACGCCGAGTTCGCTACTACCGCGCCTGCCGGCTTCTGCAGAGTCGTACTGGCCGACTTACTCCCTGCGCTTCCCTCGCGACTCTTCTTTTCGGCTTCGGCTTCGGCATCGGTCACGTAGCGGAACTGTTGCACGCGCCCCGGAAAGATCTCCGAGGTGAAAACCCGGTTCTTCTTGTCGATCGTGATGCTTGCCAATCCCTGGAATTGCCCAGGAAGCAGCCCATGGCCGCCTAGCACGATGAGCAACTGCCACTCGCGGTTGAAAACCTGTATGCGATCCTGCATGCCGTCGGCTACCCAGATGTGGCCGTCGCCATCAATTGCCACCCCCTTCGGTCGCCCGAAGTATCCCGGGCCGTCGCCGTTCTTCCCGAACGTCCTGATAAACTGGCCGTCGGCATCGAAGACCTCGATGCGGTCATTCAGGGTATCTGCGACGTAGAGGTTGCCGTCTTTATCGACCGCCAAGCCGGTGGGCTTGGCAAAATCCCCGGGCGTGGTGAGTTCGTGTTTGTGCCCGGTGGTACCGATCTTGCGCAGCAATTTGAGGGAATCCGCGTCGTACACCAGCACCTGGTCGAGTTCAACGTCGGCAACGTAGAGGAGTCGGTTCTCTCGATCGATGGCAAGTCCGCCCGGGCTAACCATTCCCTCCGTAATGACTTCCGTCGCCTTGTGGCTCGCGTCAAAGACCAGGACATGACGCAGACCGGGATCAGAGACGAAGAGCCGGTCATTGTCATCCATCGCCAAGCCAATGATTCGAACAAAGTGGGCATGCACTTTGTTCTTGATCAGCTCGGCCTCTCTGGTTTCCGTGTTGAAGATGAAGATGGCGCCAACCCTCTGGTCGGCCACATACAGCTTGCCTGAGGAATCCACGGCCATTCCGTAGGGCTCGGCGAGTTGGAAAAGAAACTTGGTGTTATCAACCTCCGGCGTTGTGCCGGCGAGCCGATCCATCCATTTCCCCTTCTTAGTCGGGGCGGTTTCGACCTGACTCAGCTTCTGGGCCGAAAAGAATGCCTGATACCGAATGCGCGCAATCGCAGGTGGATTCGGCCAGACGATATTGGAATAGTCGATTATTGGCGCCGGCTTCGGTGCGTCGCTATCCTTCTTCTTATTATCTTTAGCGAACACGGAGACGGGCGCGAGCAGCACCAGGCTTGCCAGTGCAAACAGCGCCAGCAGTTTCTTGCCGTGGTGAATCGAACTTGAGCCAGCGTCAAACATCGAAATCATTCTCCTCATGTGCGGGCTACCGCTTTGTCAGATCCTTATGGCATGTAGCGCAAAAAGCCGCGTTGTTGACCTGATCCTTCGCCAACAAATCGGGCTGAGCCGAAGAGTGTGGCTGATGGCATGTCAGGCAATTGATCTGAGTCAAGACTTTGGTGATGTTGGCCGGGTCCATCACGTTCGTAACTGGGTGGCCATCCACTGGATGTCCCTTGCCAAACTTCAGCGGTAGCACAACGACCCTATTCTTTTTGAAGTAATCTTCCGGAAGCTTCACCTTCCCGTCGAAGATTGTCATCACGTGATCGGCTTCGATTTTCTTGGGGGCCCGGTCGGGGCCGTGGCACTCGAGGCAAAGAGCGCTGGTATTGTTGGACCGCAGCAGATGCTCGTTATTGCTCCCGTGCGGCTCATGGCAAGTGGCGCAACCCTGTTCGAATGCCGGCTGGTGCAGATATTTCTTCTTGTGCTGTTCGGCCTGCTCGGCGTGACACCCCAGGCAAACATTCACTGCATCGGGCTTGGGGAATCCGGGCGAACGACCGGCATGGGGATTGTGGCAATCGGTACAATCACCCATCGCACCCGGGTGCTGAACCTTGGCCTTTTCGATCTGCTCGGTCTTCTCGGCGTGACAGGTAACGCAAAGCGACTTGGCATCGGCCTGCGTCAATACGATCTTGCCGTCTTTGGCCGCCGCGTGGCAGGTGTCGCACTGCCCGCCGGCAAAGGGTGCGTGCGTGAACTTCGCCATCAGTTTTGGCTGAGCGGACTGGTGCGGATCGTGGCAGGTGAGGCAGTCAGCCTTATCAATTGGTTGATTCTGGTGCGCCTTGGCGATGGCCGCATCCTTCGGATCGTGGCAATCGATGCACAGCGCCGGCGCATCTTTGGTCAGATGGAAGTCGAACTCACGCTTGCCGCGCTCGCCCGTCTTGTGCGTAACGTGGCACGTGTCGCAACCCATATCGAGCGCAGCGTGCCGGCTGCCGCCCTTGGGCACATTCATGCCGGTGTCGTGGCAGCTCAGACACAGGTTTGCGTCCTTAGTATCGCCACTGACCGGCTTGAGCAACTGATTTTTGTTATCCGCCGCGTGCGGGTCGTGACACTTGACGCAGTCTCGAACCGCCGGGCTGTGAACTTTGCCCTTTATGTCGGCGGCTTTCTTGTCTGCGTGGCAGGTGAGGCACAGGCCGTAAGTTGTAGTAGTGATCAGCTTTACGCGGGTAATATCTTTATTAATGCGGACTTCATGACAACTCGTACAACCCGTTGCAATGGCCGAATGAACTACCTTGCCTTTTGACTTATCCTCGTGGCACTCAATGCACTTGGCGCTATCGACATCCTTCGGAAGCGGAACTGGGTGCGTGGCAGCGAGCATTCTGCCCGTGCACAAGAGGCAACCGAAGACCAACAAAACCCAATTGCGTTTCACTCCGACCTCCGCCACAACAATATGCAAGCGCGTGACCGGAGTAGAACGCAGTCCGAAGTTCACCGAAAAAATATCGATAAGCTAATTAGAATGTGATAGTTAATTTAAAATAAGCCAGGGAAAAAATATTGTTTCCCGTTCTCTTAATCCCGCCAAGATGGGCCCTTTCCCGCAGTTGCCTCGTGAAATTCCACAACCCCGACCTGAACAAAACGACTAGGTTTGCACGTTTTTGTCCGCTTGGGGAAATGCGGGTGAGCAGCCCGCAAGTTCTTGTCCTTGAGTCAGCACTCGCGATTTGTGATCGACGTCATAGCCTCGTGGAGAGACAAGATGCGAACATTGAAGCAATGCGCGGAACAGTTGGAATAGGTTGGATAGTCACTTTGCTGGGTGATATAGCCCACAATTGACTGGGTTCAGGTCGGAAAGCTATTCTGCAAGCTATTGAATTTTTGTAAGTTAGCTCGCAATCGTTTCTGGCACCGTACGTGCACTTGCGATTCCCAGTAGCTCAAAGGAGCCCCGCATGGGTTTTAAGGAAATCTGGTCGAAAGTTCATAAGACGCTCTCTTCGGTGCGCACGGGGATCATTCTCTTATTAGTCGTGGTCGTATTTTCGGCTGTAGGTACGGTAGTTCTGCAACGCCCGGCCACCGACCCGAGCGAAATTCAGCGCGCATACTCTCCGGCGACGCTGATGTGGTTAGATCGGTTTGGGCTCACCGATGTCTACCATGCGTGGTGGTTTGCCGTTTTGCTTGGACTGGTAAGTATTAGCATCATTCTTGCTTCTCTTGATCGCTGGCCGACCGCCTGGCGCTTTTACGCTCGTCCAAATCGCCGTCCAGAAGCGCATTTTCGCGCGGCCCTTCCTCACCACAAAGAGTTCAAAATCACTGATGCCAAGTCTGGCCTGGACGCCGCCGAGCGTGCGCTGATCAAGATTGGCCTCAGGCCCGAACGTGTGGTCGAAAACGACGAAGTCTCTCTTTATTCCGAGCGAAACCGGTTTTCCGTCCTGGCGGTATACATTGTCCACCTCAGTTTGTTGATGATTTTCGCTGGCGGCATCGTTGATGCCCTGTATGGCTATCGCGGATCGCTGATGCTGACCACGGGCGAAACCAGCAACATGATCACGGTGCGACAGAAGGGAGGAATGGAGAAGAAAACGCCGATTCCCTTCTCCATCCGCTGCGACGCTGCCGGACAGGAGAATTACGCTGATGGCAGCCCAAAGCGGTGGTGGTCAGATCTGGTGGTTTTGGACAAGGGCCGCGAGATCGAGCGCAAGCAGATCGTCGTGAACGATCCGCTTACCTATCACGGTATTCGTTTTTACCAGGCGAGTTTCGGAGCGAGCAGCAAGATCGATCATTTCCAGTTGCGGGCGACGCCGCTGAACGGCGAGGCGCAGACGATCACGCTGGCGCCGCAACAGACGGTACAACTCGGCGCGGAGAACACGATCAGAGTTAGCCGCTTCGTCCCCGACTACTACATCCAGGACGGAGAAGTTCACCAGCGATCCGACGAGCTCTCTAATCCCGCGATCGAGCTCACGCTGACCAGTAAGGGCAACAGCCACAGTGTATGGCTGTTTCCGCGCGAGGCCAACGGGGTGCAGGACGCCAATGGCGGTTACTCCTTTGCACTCACCGACCTGAAACCGAAGCTGTACACCGGTCTCGAGGTGTCGCACGAACCCGGACAATGGTTCGTGTGGGGCGGCGTGCTGCTGATGGCGCTCGGATTGGGTGTCGCGTTCTATCTCGTCCACATGCGCTTCTGGGTGACGACTCTGTTCGACGCCCGGCAGGGGTTGCTGTTGTGGGCCGGGGGCGCGTGTAACAAGAACCGCGAGCGCTTTGAACAGCGCTTCGCTGAAGTAACCGAGGCAATCGCCAAGGAACTGAACGGCAACAGCAACGTAACGGAATTGAAGAAGCAGAACGAGCCTGCCGAGAAGGAAACCATGGCTCGCGTGTAGCCAGCCAATCATCGTCCCGGCAGGTGCGAATGCGCGCATGCCTTGGACCACTTACAACTGCCGCGTACGCGAAGACTTAGAACGCGTACCGGGCAACCGGAGGTTTTTAACTGATGTCGCGAGCAAGAGCAGAGCAGACGTCAACAGGGAACGCGCTGCTGGTCATGGTCGGCCTGGGTATGCTGTTCCTGCTGTTTACGGCATTCCTTGGAGTGATGAAGACACACGCCGGCCCGATCTATGGCGAAGCTAACATGCTTTACACGGCGCTGATCTTCTACGGCGGAGCGAGTGCGCTCTACATGGGATTTGGCGTGACCGGCATTGAACGCTACGTTAAGTTTGCGTCACTTTCCACCGCACTTGGTTTTGCCGCTAACACGGCGGCCGCCGCTCACCGCTGGTATATGGCCGGACATCCGCCGTTTTCGACGCTCTATGAGATGTTGCTCAGCTTCGTCTGGACGGTGGCCGCATTGACCCTGATCGCGGAGCGCCGGTATAAAGTAAAGATTATCGGCAGCGTAACGATGCCGCTGGCAGTGGTGAGCGTCATTCTGATGCAACTGTTGCCTTCCGAGGTCCGCCCGCTGGTTCCGGCGCTGCAATCAACCTGGCTGCACGTTCACGTCACGCTGGCCATGCTCGCGTACGCGGCTTGCGCGGTGAGTTTTGCGCTGGCGATGATGTTTCTGATCCAGGATGACATGAAGACCGAATCCTTCCAGGCGCTGACGGCGCTTGGAATGGTCGCCGTCTATGCCGGCATGATGCTGCGCTTCCGCGCTGGCGGCTTCGCGGTTGTGGCCTGGGACCCGACGCAGAATTCCGAAGCTTTCCTGTCCCGCGGCGTCCGCCTGTTCGTCACCATACCCGATCTCGGTTGGCTCTTCTTGCTCGTCCTGCTGGCGACGATCACTCCTCTTGTGCTCTACGTGCTTGGGCGGGTGAAACAGGACGGGACCTTTTTCGATCACGCCAATAAGGCAATGTTCGTCAGCATTCTATTGCAGGCCGTGGCGCTGGCGGCCTTTATCCTGCGATCACAGAACGGCGCTTACGCTTCGCCCGATGCCGATGGCGCCTTCCCGACGGCACTGGCGGCTAGTCCGTTCCTGCTCTCTGGCATGCTTGGCGGAATCTTCGCGGGGTTGCTTTACCTGCTGCTGCTGTGGCGGCGCGAAGGCCTGCAAAAGATGCTGCCCCCAGCCAGCAACCTGGACCAGATCACTTACAAGACAATCTGCATCGCCTTCCCGCTGCTAACGCTGATGATTGCCGTGGGCGCTTACTGGGCCAACCAGACTTGGGGATCTTATTGGAGCTGGGATCCGAAGGAAACTTGGGCGGCAATTACCTGGCTCGTCTATGCAGGCTATCTGCACATGCGCGTTACTCGTGGCTGGAAAGGCCGGAGGGCGGCTTACTTCGCGATTCTAGGATTCGCGGTCGTCATCTTTACATTCTTCGGAGTGACGTACCTGTTGCCTGGACTGCACGCTTACGCTTAGCGCCCTCTGATATCCATTACCCTCCCACCGGCGGAAGCTGAAAGGCTTTCGCCGATTCTTTTTGCCCCGCCTCGTACTCCAGCAAAGCAAATCGCCGGGGCCGGCTCAGCATCCAGCACTAAGAGAATTATTGATCAAAACACCCAGAGCGGCAGCTTTTCTTGCAAAAACGTGGAAGATAGTAGACTCATTCAGGAGGTTGGTATTCGATCGTGAGCCGCGTCCGCATGAACTGGAGCGTGATCGTCCTGCTGCCCGTGGCTTTTGTCCTGCTCAACGGACTGCTGATCTTTGTGCTGATAACGCTCTCGATTGACAGTGGGCTGCGGCGGCCGATTCTGGTGGTCGCGACAGCCGGGGCGGTTGTCGTCTGCGCGGTTGTGTTTATGGTAATGGCAGTTGTGTTCCGGCGCCCAATGCTGGAGTTGCAGGAAAAGATTGCCATGGTTCGTCTAGGGGACATGCACACTGTGGTTGAGTTCGCGAGCCGCAACGATGAGGTCGGCGACTTGGGACGCGATTTCAATGCCATGGTTCGTCAACTTCGCGAGAGCCGCGAAGAGATCCAGCACCTGCACCGGACGCAGATGTCGCGGGCCGAGCATCTGGCGACTCTGGGAGAACTAGCTGCGGGACTGGCGCATGAGATTCGCAATCCGCTGGCCGGCATAGCAGGGGTGATCGAGATTATTGGTCGTGACCTGCCCAAGGAAAGCCCGGCTCGAAAGGTACTTAAGGATGTTCGTACCGAGGTGGCGCACATCAATCGCATCGTCTCCGACCTGTTGGAGATTGCGCGGCCCAAGGCGCCGGTGTTTAGCAGTTCCGACGTGGTAGCTACGGCCGAGCAGGCTTTGCTGTTTGCACGCGAGCAGGCCATGGCGAAGTCTATTTCGTTGGATTTGATAAAGGACGAACCGCTTCCGCCCATCGAGCACGACAGCGGGCAGATTCAACAGGTGTTGCTGAACCTGCTCTTGAATGCCATCCAGGCGTGCGAAGAAAAAGGAAGCGTGAAGATTGAGTTCGGACAGGACAAGGAAGAGGTCTGGATAGCCGTTACCGACACCGGCAGGGGAATTTCCCGCGAAACGCTGCCGAATATCTTTAGGCCGTTTTTCACCACGAAGGGAAACGGAACCGGACTCGGTTTACCGTTGGCTAAGCGCGTTGTCGAGGATCACAATGGACGCATCGAAGTAGAGAGCTGGCCAGGCAAAGGCAGCCGGTTTGTGGTGTGCCTGCCCAAGCACCAGCAGTCTGCTGTAAACTAGAAACAGACACATGGCCACGGAAAAAGTACTGATCGTGGACGACGAGAAGCTCGTCAGGTGGTCTCTGCGCCAAAAGTGCGAGGAGTGGGGATACCACACGCTGGAAGCTGAAACCGGCTCTGCCGCACTCAAGATTGCGCGCAACGAGTCTCCAGATCTCGTGCTGCTTGACGTGCGCCTGCCCGACATCAGTGGGATACAGCTTTTGGAACAGTTGAAGCAATCAGGCGGAGCGCGTGCGGTTATCATGATCACCGCCGATCCGCAACTGGAAGACGTCAAGCTGGCGCTTAAGCTAGGTGCGTATGACTTTATCGGCAAGCCGCTTGATTTTGAAGAACTTGCAGTGACTATGAAGAATGCCCTGGAAACCACCCGGCTACGCACCGAGGTGGAGTCGCTGCGCGGTGAAGTGCGCCGCAGGACGGGCTATCACGATGTGATCGGCGTCTCTCCACGGATGACCGAGTTGATGAACTTCGTTCGCAAGATCGCTGACAGCGAAGCCACTACGATCCTCATCCAGGGCGAAAGCGGCACCGGCAAAGACCTGATTGCAAAGGCTATCCACTACCAGAGCCGGCGGCAGGACAAGTCGTTCGTCGCGATCAATTGTTCCGCGATTCCAGAGACACTGATGGAGGCGGAACTGTTCGGTCACGAGCGCGGAGCATTCACCGACGCGAAGGCAATGAAGAAGGGCCTGTTCGAAATGGCCGAGGGCGGAACCCTATTTCTGGACGAAATTGGTGAACTGTCGCCTCTGCTCCAAGCCAAGCTATTGCGGGTGCTCGAGGATCAGGTGATCCGGCGCGTGGGCGGAGTGCGCGACATGCAGGCCGATGTCCGCGTGATTGCGGCTTCCAACCGCGATCTGGAGCGCGCGGTGCGCGAGGGCGGATTCCGGCAGGATCTCTACTACCGGCTGGCTATCATCTCGGTTTTCCTGCCGCCTCTGCGCGAGCGCAAGGAAGACATCATGCCGTTGGTTGACTACTTCATCGGGCGCTATAACAAGAAGTTCAAGAAGACCGTCCAAGGGATCACGGACGAGATGCGCAAACTGTTGCTCAAGCACGAATGGCCTGGTAATGTCCGCGAGCTCAAGAATGCGATCGAACGCGCCATGATCCTGGAAGAAGAAGATCATCTGCGTCCCGACTATCTTCCCTTCGCGGTCGGTCGGCACACGCCGGGGCAGACGGCATTCGAAGCGAGTTCGGCGGTAACCGGCGACGCCGTCGCATCGCCCGACGGGCGACGTTTGCCCAAACTATCTATCCCTCAAGGTGGAACATCGCTGGAGCAGGTGGAGCGGGCGTTGGTCGAGATGGCACTGCAACAAGCCAACGGCAATCAGACGCAGGCTGCTCGCCTGCTGGACATCAGTCGCGATGCGCTTCGCTATAAACTGAAGAAGTTCGGCCTCATGCATGTCGACGAGGAAGAGGCCGCGCAGGCCTGAATCCGACACCTTGTTCTGAAACCACGCTGGCAGGGAAAGAAAAACCGGACAGGATCTGCGCAATCCTGTCCGGATGAGGGGTGTTAACGGCTCTCGACCATTACTGTCACCCCGGCAAACGTAAAGACAGCGTTTACCGGTCGCCGTTAACCCCTAGTCGCAGAGACTTTCAAAACCATTCCTCAACCCCTCCGTCTGGAGGCAGCGAGTTTTTGCCGAAATCCGGGCTCGCGACTACCTTATTCCCCGGACGTGCCACAGCGGACGCGATCTTCTTGCTCAGAATCCTGTGCGGCCTCCGCCGATGTGCCCACGGCTTCCACATGGAACAATCCTTGTAAGAGATGGGAAAACGTCTCCTGCTCCAAGGCGCTGGGCGGGTCGGTCAGGGTACGTGCCAGTGAACTCGCAATGCGCTGCATGATATGTTCAGCCAGGGTATTCAGCACTTCGTGCTGTTCTTGCGTAAACGGGCCATACTCTTCGTTCACGCGTTCCAGCTCTTCACTGCAGACCCGCCCCAGATGTGAGCGAAACTGCGCGACCATGGGATTCATCTGCTCGCTCGCCACCTGCCTGAGGAATCCGGCGGCTTCGCGGCACAAAATTCTTTCCGCTTGGACGACCACATTGTGCTGTTGTTTGGCGTTGCGCAGAACGAATTCGTTCAGTTGATCGATGTTTTCGAGCGTCACTCCCGGCAAGTCGCACACCGCCGGATCGATGTTTCGTGGCACCGCCGTATCGATAATGACCAGCTGGCGATCCCGATCGCGGGTGAACTCGGCCACATGGGCTCGTTGCAGCACAAAACCAGCTTCGGGCAAGCACGTTAGCAATAAATCGGCGGAGTTCAGAGCTGTTTTAAGCGCCCCCGGTCCCCGATTTGGTGGAACGACTTCGACCCGGCTCATCCCGGCGTTACGGAAGAGTTCGGCGATCCGCTGACACTTTTTGCCGCTGCCGAAGATGACCAAGCCGCGTTTTTCAAAGTCACCGCAAAGCTGGCGCGCAAGTTCGACGGGTGCCAGCGAGTTCAGGGAGAGGTTCGAGACGATCTCGGTTTCGGTTCGCACGCGGCGTGCAACCGCGAGCACCTTCAGCAGGATCGCTTCCAGGCAGCGGCCTATGGACCGTGCCTGCACACCACCTCTGTATGCGAACTCGATTCGTGCCGTGATATCGGCCTCGCCGAACACCAGCGAGTCCAGCCCTGAGGCCAGCCTCAGCAAGTGGGTCATGGCTGCATCATCGACGTGCCGATGGAACTTCGACCACTCGGCCAGACCAAGATTGTACTCGCGAGTCAGATACCGCAGAACTGAATTGGCGGCATGGGAGGCATCCGGCGTCCACACGATGAACTCGGTGCGATTGCATGTCGAAAGGACCGCAACCTCGTCGACTGCCTCGCAACGGAGCAGTCCGGCGAGCGCCTCGGCGTAGCCCGACTCATCAATCCAGAATTTCTCACGAATCGCTACTGGCGCGCTTCGGAAACTGACGCCGATAATCACCAGAGCCGGGTCCAAAGTTCCTCCTCTTGAGCCATTCCCTGGTCACTAGGGCATCTGATTTGCCATAGTCAGAATTCCTGGATTACGATTCTTTTCGTTTACTTTAGAACAACATAAGGCGTCGACGCAGATAGCACTTAAGTGTCGCAGTGGTCGCTATAAGCGGAAAAACACCCGAGGTACAGTGTGAATTCCCACTCAGGATAGGATCGCACCACAATGAAATGTGATTGATTGCTTCAGCCTAAGGAGCCAGTGTCGATGGGCCAAGCGCCCTCGAGGCGGAGCAGCTTCTCTTTCACTTCCAGTCCTCCGCCATAGCCGCCAAGCGTGCCGTCAGAGGCGATCACTCGATGACAGGGGACGATGATCGACACCGGATTGGCGCCGTTGGCCGCGCCAACTGCTCGAAATCCGTTTGGAGATCCGACGGCCCGAGCGAGCTGCGCATAAGTTCGAATCTCGCCGAAACCTATTTCCAGCAGGGCGTGCCAGCATCGTAGCTGGAATTCAGTCCCTTGAAGATCAAGCGGAACCGTAAACTCACGCCTTTCTCCGGCAAAGTACTGCCTTAGTTGATCAAGATATGGCCCGAACTTATCGTTCGATTCCACTGGATTCGATTGCGGATTAGTGGGCGCTCCGGGACTCTCCGGCATTCCCGAACGTCGCCTGCGGTGGAGCGAGAACTCCAGCAGGACAAGGCCCTTCTCGCTTGCCGCGACCCGCATTGGGCCGACTGGCGACTCGAAATTTGTGAAGTGCATCAGCACGGTATAATTCGTCGGCCAAACGAGAGCCGCATCGGGGGGCGCCCGCTTATTCTCTCTCATCCAAGCCAGTCTGGAAACAGAAAAGCCTCCCGCATGGCGAGAGGCTTTGTGTTGGCGAGTCAGGAGCGGCTAAATCTTCCTTGCCGGCAATTCCGGCTGGCGACTGCGTCATTCCACCCTGCGCGGAGCCGTGATCCCGTAGCTACCGCTGGGCGAGTTGGTCGACGCCGTTTGTCAAAACCGTCACCTCAACCCGGCTTACCTTCGCGTGGATTTTTGGCGCGGCATCACCCGTGCTTTCTACGGGAGCGTTGCCCATGCCAAGCTGGTAAATCCGGTAAACCGGAATACTGTGATTCAGCACCAGGTAACGCACAACGGAGTCGGCCATCTTCTGCGAGTTCTGCACGGCGGCCTCGCCGCGGCCCGGAGAGAAACCCTGAATCTCTACGATGAAGCCCTTCTGGGACTTCAATTGGTCGGCAACTTGATCAAGCGCATCTTTGTCGCGCTTGCTGAGCGCAAGTTGGCCGGGACGAAAACGCAGTTCGAGTTGATTCTTCGCCTCGTATTGGTCGAGGGTGCCGACGACCTGTTCCACCGTTTGCAGACGCGTGCTGGCTTGCTGGGCCGTCGTATTGGCCTGCTGGGCGCGATTGCCCGCATCCAGGGCGTGCTGATCGGCCTCGTTAGCCTTGGCGCTTGCCTGCCTGATGCCCTCGGTGGCGCGAGCATCGACATCCTTTAACATCGTCGAATTCTTGGCAGTTAGCTCATCAAGTTCATTCACCCGGTTGCGAATGGGCGAGAGCTGGTTCTGCACGTACTTCTTGCGCGCGAACGGATTCATGTGCCCCCAGAATCCCTGCCGCGTTTCCGGCTGAAGCGGTTGATGCGGGCCAAGGTCATCGCCGGGCTGGCTACCTTGGGTGGCTTGGCTACTCGAGGACTGCGGGGCCGCGCTCGCTGGTTCGGCCTGAGCCACGCGGTCGGCGACAACATCGAGGCAGTACTGGTTGCCGTTGTCCTGTTTCCCGTCACAGTTGGCGGTCGACTGCGCCAGCGCCGCCGGAACCATCAGGCTGACAGCCATCGGTAGCGCAATAAAAAAGCGGTTCTTCATTCAGATTCCTCCGTTCGGTCGAGCGCCGCCAGCGTACGGCAATGGCACCCTGCCCCGTACTTATACAGTTGGAGTGCCAAACTGCTGCTCGGGATGGACGCGGTAAGCCATTAAAAAATAAGGAGTTGGATAGAGGCAGAATTTCAGCCCCAATAGCAGCGGCGATTCGACCGGGTAAATTCGTCAGGGTGCGGGAAGAAAGAGCAGCTTTCAGCCGAGAAGCTTGCGGTGCTGCTGAAGAATGAAACCGTCCGTCATGCCGGCGATATAGTCGCAGATGGTGCGGGTGAGCGATGACGTTACGGCCATTTCCTGATAATTCCGCGGCAGTTCGTCCGGATGAGATAGCCAATGATCGAACAGCTCGGTTACGATCTGCTGCGCATCGGCTTTCTGTGGCTTGAGAGTGGGACTGTAGTAGAGCTTTTCGTTCAAGAACTCTTTTGCTTCGCGCCGGTCGCAATCCACTTCCGGGCTGAAAGCCGCCAGCCTCTCAGGCCATTTCCGGACGTCTTCCAGGGTGTGGATTCCCGCCTGGCGCACGCGTTCAGTTGTCGTTTCAATCAGACCGGTCACAAAGCGATCCAGCATGCGCTTAAGCGCCTCGTTGAACTTAAGCTTGGTCGAGGCCTGGGGGTGCCGCTTGTCGACTTCGCGATAGAAACGCTCGAAGATACGCACACGCTCGATAATCTCGTTGATGGGCAGAAGCCTGGCTTCGAAGCCATCGTCCAGGTCGGCCGTGTTGTAGGCAATCTCATCGGCGAGATCGATCAACTGCGCTTCCAATGGCGGGCGCAAGTTGAGCAGGTATTCCGCTAACTCCGGGTGGTCGTTGGCGTCGTAATCCCGCGAATGCTTGATGATGCCTTCGCGGACCTCGAAGGTGAGATTCAGGCCTGCGAAATCTATATAGCGTTTCTCGAAGCTCTCGACGATGCGCAAGGCGTGCAGATTGTGGTCGAAGCGTACGCCATGGCGCCGCATAACTGCGTCCAGCGCAGTTTCGCCCGCGTGTCCGAATGGAGGATGCCCAATGTCATGCACCAGCGCAAGAGCCTCGACCAATTCAGCATTCAAGTTGAGCTGCGATGCGACGGTGCGCGAGATTTGCGCCACCTCGATGGTGTGCGTCAGCCGGGTGCGAAAGTGATCGGAGATACGATGCGTGAAAACCTGAGTCTTATCCTCAAGCCGGCGGAAGGAACGAGCGTGAATGATGCGATCGCGATCACGCTGGAATGCGGTGCGATACGGATGCTCGGGCTCGGGGAAGCGTCGTCCGCGAGAGTTCTCAACCCTGACCGCGTATTCGGCGAGCATAGTTAGAGTCTACGGCAAAACCGGAGATAGCGTATCCCGAAAACCTTACTCCGAGCTTACGCTTGGGGCGACCGTCTTCTGCCCACCATGCGGGCTGGGAAAATCTGTGCCAATGACAAAGGCATCGCCGCAGCGATGCCTTTGACAAAGAGAATGGTAGGCTCTTATTCCTTCGACTCTTTCTGCTGTGCCAAGCGAGTCTTGGCGCTTTCAAGTTTCTTCTGGACCTTTGCCAAGTCCGCCGAGTCGATCTCGGCCGGGATGGTTCTGTTCCACTCCGTCAATGCGCGCTCCCAGTGCGCGACAGCTTGCTTCAGACGACCTGTTTTCTGGTAAAGGTCGGCCAAGTGATCGTGAACCGTCGGGTCGTTGTTGAGCCGCTCGCTTGCCTTTCGCAGATTCTCTTCGGCGAGCTCATAGTTACCCATCTTGAAGTAAACCCAGCCGAGCGAGTCAAGATAAGCGCCGTTCTGAGGATCAAGCGTGATGGCCCGGCGAATGTAGCCGAGCGCTTCGTCCAGCCGCATACCGCGGTCGGCCAACATGTATCCGAGATAATTCAGCGCGACAGCATTGCGGGGATCGCCATTAATGACTCTCCGGAAAGCCTCTTCGGCTTGATCGTAACGCTTTTGACGCTCGTAGATCGAACCCGCAATAAAAGATATATAGTCCTTATCTTCGGGCTTGGTCGACAACTGCTCGGCCTTGCCGATTGCCTCCTGGGCATCTTTCCAGCGCCGCAGACGGCTGTACATCTGGGCCAGAGCCGTCCAGATCTCACGATCCTCAGGCGTGCCCTTGAGCATGGCTTTTACGCTCGAAATCGCCACGTCGACCTGTCCCGTATCGGCCAGCTGGCCGGCGTAGATGAGCTTCAGCCCGCGATCTTGCGGCAGTTTCTGGGTAGCTTCTTCGGCCACGGCTGTTGCCTGGGTCCACTGCTTGGCGTCGCGATAAGTCTCAACCAGTTGCTGATAGCCGCGCGAGGCGCTGTCATCGCCAAGTGCGACCATCTTGCGGAATGTTTCCAACGCCAGCTGGGTCTTGTTCTGGTCACGATAAACCGTGCCCAATCTTTCCAGGAAGATGGACCGGTTGTTCCGTTCCGGAACGGAGTAGGTGCCATCAGGCTTTTCGGTACGCTTCAACAGGTCTTGCAGAATTTGCGCGGCTTCATCATAGCGGCCGACGTTTTCGTAAACAACCGCGATACTGTACGGAATTTCAAAAGAATCCTCGGCAATTGCCTGTGCCTTCTTCAGCACCGCCAGCGCCTGGTCGAAGTTGCCGTCGCGGCGGTAGATTTCGGCCATACGCATGTAACTCTGCGCATCCTGGGGATCGGCTTCGGTGATCTGCTTGTACTGATCGAGCGCGGCATCGGGTTGATTGTCATTCAGCAGGTTCTGAGCCAGCCCGCGCATGGCGTCCAGATTGTCGTGATCCTTATTGACGGCCTTTAAGTAGGCCTGAATGGCGCTCTTGAATTCCTTCTTCTGCTCGTAGGTATAACCGAGTGCCGCATACAGCTTTGCGCTGCGGCTGTTCTCGGGAACGCTCAGCAATATATTGAGCGCCCGATCGTAATTACCTTCCTCGTTGTAGAGATACGAGAGCGTGGAAACTGCCTCCTCGGAATCAGGCTGCAGCTGAACTGCGGTGCGAAACTCCTGCTCGGAGTTCACCATGTCGTTGTTCAGGCGATAGAGACGCCCCAGCAGCAGATGATCCTCCAGGCTCTTGGGATCTTGCTTGACGATTTCCTGGTACTGTTCAATCGCGAGCTGGAGCATGTTCTGCGATTGGGCGCCCGCACGCATGTCGCCCAGCGAGCGCAAGTAAATGCGTCCCAGCAGGCGGCGCGCGTCCAGATTGTTTGGGTTCTGCTTGATGATTTCCTGCGCCTCGGTAACGGCGTCGCGGATTCGTCCAGTCTTGAGGTAAAGCTCGGCCAATCCGGCATTCAGGTACCCGGAGCTGGGATCGTTCTCCACCGCTTTCCGGTACTCTTCGATCGCTTTGGTCGCGTAATCGGCGCGACCCGTGCTCGCCATCATCTCTTCGTAGATATGCGCCAATGAGTAATGATAGTAAGACTGCGCGCGATCGACTTTCTGCTTTGACTTCTCTGCATCGGTCGAAGTGGTCGCGGCGGGAGCAGTGGCGCTGTTCTGCGGACTACCAGTTCCGGGCAGCGGCGGCGGGTTCATTACCCCAGGTCGACTATTCTGTTGAGCCAGGGCCCAGATTGACGTCGTCAGGAGCAGAGCAAAAAGAGAAATCTTCATGGAAATCTTCATTAGAACCAGCCGTTTACCTTGGATGTCGCTGCCGCTTCCGTAAAATATTAGTAGTCCTATTCTATCGGCTTTTGCGGCAAGGTGCCCGATAGGCGGCTTAATCTTCGACAAAATCCGCCGCGAACTCCGCAATTCGTAATCTCCTGGCGCTCTCCCGATTGAAGTTAGCCAAGACTTGGCGGACAGGCGGAGGGCGAGGTATCCGGAACGCACCGCGCCTGCGTGGGATAGAGCAAGCAAGGCGTCACAGTTCGGAACCCGGATGCGTGCAAGTCGTTCCGCGCTCGTGGCGCATAAACCTGTTTTCCCCAGCCGAGTATCCAGAACTTGCCTAGAAGCCCGAAACGCTCTCCAGGAGCCGCACCTTCCAACTGTTTTCGGCTGGCGTCATGAGGGCCAGAAAATGAAATGTCCCCTGGTCGCTGTAAACTATTTTGTTGCCGTCCAGCAATTGGATTTCAAGTCGGACGGTGTCGTGCAGCTCCATCGCTGAGCCGTCTGGCGAGTAAAAAACCACTCGCACCTGATGGCCGTGATCGATGTAGCGCCGCTTCAACCCGCTTTTGCCCTGTTCGGAAATCACCTGCGACAGTTGCTCTTTGGCCAAGCCCACGAAATCGGAACCGAGCAGGCCAGTATTGTTCTCTTCCATTGCCGCAGCCATGGTCTGCCACGCGTGGCCATAGTCGCGTTGTACGGAAGTCATCGTCGTCTCTTCCACATGGCGGGGTTGCGCCTGAGAGGTGTCCAGATTGACGGCAAATCCGGTCTCGGCGGCCAGCACCGGGATCGCAGCCGCAATCAACGCCGCCAACAATACGAAGAGCAAGTGCCTGACATGGATTCGCGCCCGCATTACTGTCCGCCTCCCCAGCGAATCTCGTTTCCGATCACAACGCCGGCGGCCACCGAGATAGTCGCCTGCCGCGACTCCGGCAACTCAGCCTGCGCAATTCCGCGCTTGATGCGCGCATCCACAGTGCTGCGCCCGCTCTGGTCTACGGATGTAAATGTCACGATTGTCCCGTCCGGAACCGGGTTTCCTGCGCAATCGCGAATCGGGTCCGTCTGCAGTTCGATGGCGCCGCCCTTGGCGCGCTCGGCATGCATGCGAATGTTACAGGGTTCGCTAGCGACTTCCTGTACTACGCGCCTGACGGAAGCCGCGCCCGCGGAAGCAATGAATTGTGCTGCTCCCGCTCGGCGGCTGGAATCCAGCCGCGTCCAGGCGATTCCGCCCTTGGAGGTTTCCGTGCGCTGGACATCCGGCGCACCCGTCACGGAAAGACTAAAACTTACTGGCTGCGGCGACAGCACCAGGTTCTGGTTACGATCGAAGAGAAAGACCGTTCCGCTCACGACGTCCCTGGTTGCTGCCGGAACGCGCGATGGACGTGCGATGAAGGCCAGGGTCGATACCGGACCCGCGGTCACAAAGAAGGTCGAGGATTCTCCGTTCAAGACCACAACGTAACGCCCGGCGTTTACGAGCTCGTCGCCCGCTAATACTACCGGGCTCCCGAGCTTCACCCTGCGCTTTGCTACGTGGCTCGGGCCAAACAGGTACAGCGTGGCTTCGCCGCTGCCGCCGGTTGGGATCGACAGCTCCTGCCCGGCCGGAACGTGATCCGGCACCCGCAGAGAAGCGCCCGCCAGCCATTGCGAGGTGGCACACGCCAGGGCTAGCAGCAAAAAAAATCTCCTCATCGTTGACTCCAGACTAATTTCAACGTTGTTGTACAGCCCATAAATTCCAGCGGCGGCGCACCTTCCGCGAATCCGGCCTACGGCTGCCGGGCATTGATGCTGTATTCGTTTACCGTGACCCGATAGCTGTGAACGTTCGCGACCAGATCATCCCGCACGTCAACGGCGAACGGAACCGGGGTTAGCGGCATCAGGGCTTGGTTGACGTAACCATCGGAAACCCAAATCACGCGCCCGGAACCGTCATAATAAGTAGCCAGCACGTGTGGGATGTTGACTATTTGACCGCTCTGGTTGACCAGTTCGCCTTTCAGAACGGGGCGTCCGCGCAGATCTTTCTCCAGCCGCTGGTGCAGCACGCCGATCACCGGATCAGCGGCAGCGGCCACCAGCAGCGAGGCGGGCTGCATTCGTACGGACTTCACCTTGGCGAGCGTCACGTTGGGAAAGTCAATGCGGAAGGGCGAGATTTCCTTGGGCAGCAAGGTATGCGAAACCTTGTCGAAGCTCTCCTCCTGTCCTAGAACCGCACCATCCTTGCCGAGAAGAGTGGCATTGACGGAGATAAAGGCGGGGACAGTATCCTCATTGACAATCTCGCCGAGCACAATCGTTCCACCATCGCGCTCGATGGCGTTCATGGAGACAATGCGCACGCGCGGGGCATCGACGTTTTGCGCGCCCCAGTCGTCATCCGAGCCGCGGGTAATGATATCCCAGCGAAGATAATTCACCGGGATGACCTGCGGCGGGACTTTAGGCTGCTTGACCACGGGCCACAAGACCTTCCAGCTATTGTCTTCGCGCACCACCTGGAGATCGCGCGTGTCATAAATGGCACCCACGGCAGAGGACCACTGCATGGTAGCTCGTACGACGGCCTGATTGTCGTTCTGGTTCAGCACCTTGGTTGGGAATTCCTGCAGGGTGGAATAGGTGCGCAAGGAGCCGTCGCTGCCCTTCACATCGCGGGAAAAGGAATCGAGATTGATATCGCTCTGCTTGGCCACATAGGAATAGGCACCGCGCATATCTTTGGCCTTGACGTGCTCCAACAGAGATTGCACGGCACGGTCGGGAGTGGTAGCCGGAGCGAGAGTCGTGGAATGGATTGTGCCAGCCGCGATCAACGCGGCCGCAAGAACCACGAGAGTGATGGGTAGAATCAGTTTCATCACTGTGCCTCCCGCAGAGCGACTTCCGCCGAAGCGGAGGGGAATTTCAGTGTCGCCTCGACGCGCCGGGCCTCAGGCAGCAGCAAAACCAGGAGTGAGAGAAGGCTGGTGCCAACCGGCAGAATTCCCCACAAGATGCACTGCCACATCGGAGGCTTCCACCCGCCGAAGTCGACCTTCCGCGCCGGCGGAGCATCGTCCTTGGTCCAGAGCGTGACCAGACCGTCGTCGTAGACTTCCGTCTGGCGCCATCCGGAAAAAGCGAGCAACGGCTCGTAGAAACGATCTTTAACGAAGATGTAACGGAGCCCATACTCATCGGCGTGTTTCAGCACGGCGCGCAAAGCTTCCATGCCCGAAGTTCCGTAGTACTTTGAACTATAGAGTTGGGCGGCGCCGTAAGCAGTCATCTCCGGCAGCAAGCGGGCGGAGTTGTAATCGCCAT
>JBEKQP010000065.1:0-19698 GCA_049519595.1 Candidatus Korobacteraceae bacterium
GCGACCGTGCAGCTTGTGCCGAAGCCCAAAGAGGTTGTGCTCGTAGTGCTCGGTTTCGATGACATTTTCCTGGCGGGCGATCACGTCCCGATGGTGCTTGAGCACAAGCCCGAAGCGGTCGAAGCATTCGATCACTACCTGGTTGAGTTTTGGCAGGAAAAGGGTTGGACCTCGGTCAAACTGCTGCCTCCGGGCAGAAGCTACTTGATCATCGAGCTGGGCGGCGCGACCGTTGACGAGGCGCGCACACGAGGCGAGGAACTCGTCTCGCGCGCCAAACAAGCCAAGGGCGTTGCCGGGGCGGCGTTGTTTTCCGCACCGCAGGAGCGCAATGCGGTTTGGGGATTGCGCGAGTCCGGCCTCGGCTCAGGCGCGCCGCGCGAAGGCGTGCCTCGCGGCTGGCCCGGAGCCGAAGACTTCGCGGTCCATCCGAACCGGCTGGGCGAGTATCTGCGCCGCTTCGATCAGATCCTGAAGCGACACAACCTCACAGTCAACATGTACCAGGGACACTTTGGCGAAGGTTGTGTGCACGGCCGCGTGGCCTTTGACTTCAGCACCCCGGAGGGCATCGAAACCTTTCATCGCGCCATGCTCGACATGAGCGAATTGATCGCCGAGCTGGGAGGCTCGAACTCCGGCGAACATGGCGACGGCATCGCGCGTTCGGAGCTGCTGCCAAAAATGTTCGGCTCAGAGGTGATGGAAGTATTCCGCGAGTTCAAAGACATTTTCGATCCCGAGCGCCGCATGAATCCCGGCATCATCGTCGATGCCCATCCTCTGCACTCTTTCCTGCGGATGGCGAGCTACCGCCCGCAGCAGATTCCAACGATGTTCGACTTCAGCTCCGATGGCGGCATCGGCGGCGCCTTCTCGCGCTGCGTCGGCATTGGCAAGTGCCGCAGGCTGGACGCCGGCGCCATGTGTCCCTCGTTCAAGGCCACGCGCGATGAAGCTTTCTCTACACGCGGGCGCGTTCACATGCTATTCGAGGCCATCAATGGAGAAATCTTTCCCGGCGGCTTTGCTGACGAAGCCATTCGCGAAAGCATGGAAATGTGCCTGTCTTGCAAGAGCTGCAAGTCGGAATGTTCGGCGACGGTGGATATGGCCATCTACAAAGCGGAGTTTCTGCACCATTACTATCAGAAGCATCCTCGTCCGCTTAAAGCCAAGCTCTTCGGCAAGATTTATGAATGGGCACCGCTCGCCGCCAAGTTCCCCGCGCTCGCCAATGCCGTCTCGGCTTCGCCGCTGGGAAGCCTGGCGAAAAGCGCTCTGGGCCTGCATCAGGATCGTCCGCTGCCTCGCTTTGCCCATCGCAGCTTCCGCGAGTGGTTCGCCGCGCACAAGCCTCACGAGGGACGTGAGGTTGTGCTGTTCACCGATACGTTCAATAACTTCTTCGACCCCGAAGTCGCCATCGCCGCCGTCGAGGTGCTCGAACGCGCCGGTTGCAGGGTGGTGGTGCCCTCGCGCTACGTTTGCTGCGGACGTCCACTCTACGATCAGGGCATGCTCGAAGAGGCCCGTCAGCAGCTTGCGGAGGTGATGCAGGTGCTCGCACCGCACATTGAACGCGGCACGCCGATTATCGGATTGGAGCCCGGCTGCATTCTCACCTTCCGCGACGAGCTGCTCCGGCTGTACCCGAACAATCCGGTCGCGATGGCCCTGTCGCGCCAGTCCTTCATGTTTGAGGAGTTCGTAACCCGCGAGCTTCCGGCCTTCACTCCACCGGCGCGAAACGCCACGGCGCTGCTCCAGGGACACTGCCATCACCGCGCAATCGTCGGCATGGATACGGAGATCGATTTGCTTCGGCGCATGGAGGGCTTGAAACTGGACGTGCTGGAAGCAAGTTGCTGCGGACTGGCAGGCGCCTTCGGTTATAACAAGCAGCACTATGACATGTCGCGCGCGCTGGCCGAACGTGTGCTGCTGCCGGCGATTCGCAACAGCGGACCGGAAGCGGTGGTGATCGCTGATGGCTATTCGTGCCGCTCGCAAATACGCCACTTCTGCCCCGGAACCCGCGTCCGCCACCTGGCGCAGATGCTCAACGACGCGTAGACCGCCTTCGCGCGGTGACAGCGCCGCGCCACGCGCAAAAAAAATCCGCCGGTAAGCCGCATGGGCTTCCGGCGGTATGGCCCGGGTTCCCATTACGCGAGCTTTTGAGCGTAACGGGCTGAAAGTCGAGATCCCCGGCAATGGCTAATTTCGTCGTTGCCGGGGGTGGGAAGCTGCTATTCGTATGCCTTCAGTTCCTTGCCCTTCGTCTCGGGAAGCAACAAGACCGCGACAATCATCACCAGATACGCGGCGACTCCGAATACGGCGATTGCCTTTCCGAGGGTGATTCGCACAGCAAGATAGCCGACCAGCGTGGGGAACAGTGCACCCACGCCGCGCCCAAAGTTGTAAGCGAAGCCCTGGCCTGAACCACGCAGCCGCGACGGAAACAGCTCGGTAAAGAATGAGCCGATCGGGCTGAATGAGCCGGACACAAAGAATCCCAGGGGGAAGCCAAGCACCAGCATCACCCCGTTACTAATGGGCAAAAACGTGTAGCATGCGACGGTGATGGCCGAACAGGTGGCATATAGAATCAGCGATCGCCTGCGCCCAAGATAGTCGGCGAGATATGCTCCCACCAGGTACCCGGCGAAGGCCCCGCCGATGGCCACGAACGTGTATGCGCCGGTGTTCAGGACCGAAAGCTTGCGTACGGTCTTTAGAAAGGTTGGCAGGAAGGTTGTGATGGCGTAATAGCCGCCCTGGCAACCGGTCGCCAGCAGCGAGGTCAGCAGTGTAGTGCGCAGCATGCCGGGCGAAAAGATCTCCAGAAAATGGCTGGTCTCGCCCTTGGATTCCATTTGTTTCTTCGTCTTGGCGAAGACATCCGGTTCCGGCACAAAGCGCCGGATGTAGAACACGAGAAACGCCGGCAGAATGCCGATCCAGAACATGCCGCGCCAAGCTGTCTCCGGCGGCATAAGCTTGAACAGCACCATGTAAAAGATCGCCGCCATGGCCCAGCCGATGGCCCAACCGCTCTGCACCGTGCCCACGGCCTTGCCGCGATACTGGGGACGGATAGTCTCGCCCATCAGGACCGCGCCCACGGCCCACTCACCGCCGAAGCCCAGACCTTGCAGTCCGCGGGTAACCAGCAATTGCCAGAAAGATGTCGTAAACCCACTGAGGAACGTGAACACGGAGAACCAGATTACCGTCCATTGCAGAACCCGGGTGCGCCCGTATTTATCGGAGAGCAGTCCAGCAATCCATCCGCCCAGCGCCGAGATCAGCAACGTCGCCGTGCCCAGCAAGCCTGCCTGTCCGGGGCTGATGTGCCAAAGGGCCATCAAGGTGGAGATCAGAAACGGATAGACCATGACGTCAAGGCCGTCAAGGCCCCAGCCGCCAAAGGTTGCGACCAGAGTGCTCTTCTCGGCGCGATTCAGATCCAGAAACCACGCTCGCTTCTGCACTTGTTCTGGTTTAGTAGTCGTATTGATGCTTGTACCCACGGCCCCTCCTCAAGTGTTCAGGCGCCTGTTCACCAGTCGCTTTCGCTTCATACCCGTCAAATGATTACGCTTGCACCACCGCCGGCGACGCGAGCCGGAGGGCGATCCGTCGCCCGTACCCGGCGCGTAGGCGACATGAAGCTCAAAACCGCAGCCCTGTCGCGGACGGTACTGTGCGCCAGCTCACCAAATCCCTTTAATTGCCCGAAAAACCGATGCCGAGATGATACTCCATTTAGAGAATTGCGCGAGCGATTTGTCAGCCCTGAAATACGGCGCTTCGGGAATGCCCTATTCAAACGAAGCCAGGACAAGGAGGGCGGCCCGTTCCAGCCATCTGTTGACGTGAGTGAAGCCTTCGTCGCGTCATCGCAGCAAAGCTTCCGAATCCGGAAGAGCTTTGCGTATGGATACTACGAAAACGCCAAACACCCCGCCCTAGCTCCGCTAGAACGGGGCACTCTGCTGTATCATTAATTGGCCCTGGCCCGTAGTCAACTCTAGGTGGTAATGATGTATTTCGTGCCAGCCGTGTTGAGAATAAACTGATCGGGCATCTCTCGGGCAAATGCCGTGATCGCCTCAAAGCCGGTGCAGTGCGTGGGAACAATGTAGTCCGGATTGATTGCCTTAATATCTGCCACCGTCTTCAAAATCACTTCCGGCTTGGCATTGATCAAATGGCATCCGCCAATAACGGCGTGTACCTTTGTAATACCCGTCATCTTCTGCGCGTGCCGCACGGTGTTGACAATCCCCCTGTGCGCGCAGCTGGAAAGCACAACCAGCCCCTTGCCTTTCGCATTCAGAATCACGGCCTGCTCGCCGGGAAAAGTCTCCTGTACGTATTCGTCCCCTTTCCTGGCCAAAAATCGAGGGTTAAGTTGCTCATAGTCGGTTACCCGGTCAATTCTTCCCGGCAAATAAACCCCCGGAATCATCGACGTAGGCCCCTTGATCTCCACGATCCTTATAAAGCCCAGCCTCTCAATATCTTCTTTGTTAAGAAGATTCAATTTAACGATGCCACCGTTGGTCTGTTTGCTGTAGGTTCCCACAAAGAATTGTTCACCGACATAAAGAGGGACCTCTTTGGCAAACTCTTGTCTCTTCGCTTTAAGGACCTCGACCATCGCTACCTCATGGTCCCAATGGTCGTGGCTTAGGCCAAAAGCTTCCACTTGTTGAAGGTTGATCTTCAGCAAGTCAAGATTTCGCACAACCCCTCTTGGGTCCGACCCAAAATCATAGAGGCACGTATGTGTCTTTCCGTCCACCACTGTTTCAATGTGGTAGGACAATCCGTGTTCAGCATGGAAGGCGGCGTCCAGTGGGCTTGTTACAGTGGCAGGCCTTTTTGCAATCTTGTAATTTAATCGGCCTACATCAAATAAATTGTCGGTGATGACCGTGACAATGATTTTGTCGGCCTCTGGAATATTCGTCCGCTCTGGCACGATTGGGGCCGCTTGCGCGAGGTTTCCGGCAAACAGAGCCGTGCCTGCGGCTGCCGTTGTCTGTAAGAACTTCCGCCGATCTATTCCTTTTTCCATAAGCTCCTTCCTTCCATGCTTCCGGGTGCGCCCTGATCCAGTTAAATTTCGTTTCTGAGCCCGAATTTCTGTGGGCAAACGATTCTTTGACGAGAAGGGGCCGATTGCTTAGGGCCGTTTCGCTGGGGTGACGCAGAAACCTTGACCCTGGTCTTATCAAAAGTCAACTCGAAGAACCAGCTTTCGTTCGGGCATTCCCGTTATGGGCGAAAATTCTTGACGCTCTCCGCCGATTTGTCTTAAAGTAAGGATTCCTTGATATTTATGCACTTTCCTCCCACACCCGGCGGCACAATAACACGCACAGCGTGTGTGCGAACTATTAGCACATACGGCGCGCCGGGCGGAGAAGGGATCTGTAAGGGTTCATAGATTAGCTCTTAATAGATCAACTCTCGTAAGACCCACCGCATGGCCGAGCCGGTGGGTTTTGTTTTTTAGCATTAACCAATCACCCGATCACCTGAGGAGCCAGCAATGATCGTCATGAAATTCGGTGGTACTTCCGTCGAAGATGCGAAGGCCATCACCCGAGTAGCGTCCATCGTGGCCGGGCGTCGAGCGCAACAACCGGTTGTAGTGGTCAGCGCCATGGGAGGCGTTACAGACGTGTTGGTCGCCATGGCACGGGGCGCAGCCGGAACTGACCTGCCCGCTTCGCTGAAGTCTCTTCAGGGCCTTCGCGAGCGTCACTACGCAGCCGGCGAGGAGCTAAAGGTCGCGTCGCAGGTGAATCCGCAGTTGCAATCGCTGTTCGATTCGCTGGAGGTGGTGTTGCGCGGAATCGCCGCCCTGGGCGAGCTTTCTCCCCGCACCATGGACAACGTGATGTCTTACGGCGAAATCTGTTCCAGCACGCTGGTGACAGCAGCCTTCAACGCGCTGGGGATCGAGTCCGAACTGGTGGATTCACGCGAATGCCTGATCACCGATTCGGCCTTTACCCGCGCCGCCCCCGACTTCGCGGCAACCAACGAGCGCATGCAGTCAAAGTTGCTCCCGCTGCTCGCCCGCAACCGCGTTGTGGTAATGGGTGGATTCATCGCGTCCAATGCCGGCGGAATCACCACCACGCTCGGTCGCGGCGGTTCCGACTATTCGGCTTCGATCGTCGGCGCTGCGCTTTCCGTTGATTGCATCGAGATCTGGACCGACGTCAAGGGGGTAATGACCACCGATCCTCGTCTCTGCCCGAACGCACGGAAGATCGACGAAATGAGCTTTGCCGAGGCCTCCGAGATGGCCTACTTTGGCGCCAAAGTGCTGCATCCTGCAACGGTGATTCCCGCAGTCGAGAAAGATATTCCCGTCTACGTACTTGATTCCAGGCACCCGGAAGGCAAAGGCACCTGCATTCGAGCACAGGCCCCGCCCTGCGAGACGGTGTTCCGCGCCATCGCCGCCAAGAAGAACGTTACGATCATCAGCATGCGGACAAATCGCGGGCCGATGGCGTTTACCTACCTCAAGGGCCTGTTCGAAGTCTTTGAGCGTCACGGTTTGTCGGCCGATCTGGTTTCGACCTCGGAAGCAAGCATTTCCATCGCACTGGACTCAGCGGGAGTACTCAGTCCGCTGATGAGGGATTTGAAGCAGTTCGGGGACGTGGAGGTGGAAACCGGAAAGGCGATCGTCTGCCTGGTCAGCGAAGAGATTAAGTACAAGGTCGGAGTAGCGGCCAGCGTCTTCACTACCCTGGCGGCGGCGAACGTCAACATACACATGATTTCGCAGGGTGCGTCGGAGATCAATATCGGCGTTGTGATCGAAGAGAGCGACATGCCGGAGGCTATCAGGCACTTGCATGCAAGATTCTTTGAACAGTCACAACCGCTGAGCGCGGCTGCCACGGGTGGTGATTTGAAATAGCGTAGCGCATCATGAGTCGAGCAACTTAACGGAGGTGTCATTCTGAGCCGAAGCGCCGAGTGCCTCTGGCCGGAGCAGCCAAGCTGCGTACCCGGCATCGCGTTTGACAAGCAAGGAGCTATTCGGGCGCGGGCGAAGAATCTATGTAGTTCGACGAAAAATGCATAGATCCTTCGCTTCGCTCAGGATGACAGGCCCAAAGGAGCAAGGAAATAATGGCCCATCTGTTTGATGCCAGCACAGCCTTGGTGAAGCGCCCCCGGCCAGTGCCGATCGCTAGGGTGATTGCGCTGGTTGGGTGCAGATGCCCGCGCTGGTGAATGCTGAGTCATACAAAAACAATTGCAGGATTTCCCCTGATGTGGTGAGGTGAAGAGTGGCAACAACCAAGGATGCGGATTGCTCCATGCCCTATTCTGAATCGGCTCTCAAGGTTGCTATCGTCGGCTTCGGCACCGTCGGAAGCGCGGTGGCTCGCATTCTGTGTAGCGGGCTGGACCAGCCGTCGCTGCGCCTGACCCATGTTTTCAATCGCAACGTCGCGCGCAAGAAAGTCGACTGGATTCCCGGGCACGTACGATGGTGCGAAAACATCGAAGAGATCCTGGCCTCTGATGCCGATGTGATGGTCGAGGTGGTTGGTGGGGTGAACCCCGCAGGCGAGTGGGTAAAGCGGGCACTGCAAAGCGGCAAATCGGTGGTGACCGCCAACAAGCAACTCATTGCCCAGTGCGGAGCCGAACTGGGCGAGGTCGCGCTCCGCGCCGGGCAGCACTTGGCCTTCGGGGCTTCGGTCGCCGGTGGTATTCCCGTGCTTTCCGGTTTGCAGGACGGCTTGGCGGGAGACCGTCTCTACAAGATCCACGGCGTTCTGAACGGTACCTGCAACTACATCCTCACCAAAATCGAGAGCACCGGCATTCCTTTCGCTCAAGCCCTAAAGGAAGCGCAGGAGGCCGGGTTCGCCGAGGCCGATCCGACCGATGATATCGATGGCTTCGACGCGCGCGCGAAACTGGTGATCCTCGCAAGGGTTGGTCTGCGGGCCGAGGTGCGGCCTGAACAGGTCGTGTGCCATTCGATCCGCCCGGTTGAGATGATCGATTTTGCCTACGCCCATGATCTCTATCTGCGCTCCACTGTGCGGCAGATTGCTCGCGCTGAATTGCGCGATGGCAAGCTCTACGCATCGGTACAGCCGGCGATTTTGCGCCGCGATTCGCCCCTTGCGCAGCTCGAAGGTGGGCAGAACCTGGTGGTAAGCACGGGAGTTTACGGCGGTGAAACCGTGTTTTCAGGCCACGGAGCGGGCGGCAATCCAACGGCGGTCGCGGTGGTTTCCGATTTGGTTGCGGTGTCGCGCAACCGCTCGCAGGGACTGGAAAATCTCTCCAGCGGGGCGACCTCGGTATATCCTGTCAGCCATGATTTCGTAACGCCTCACTATGTTCGCTTTACGGTTCGCGACCGTCCGGGAATCATCGCCGCTTTGGCTTCCGCGTTCTCCAATCATGGAATTAATATTGAAGCAGTGCTGCAACGGCCCGACTGCGCGAAAGCGGCGCTGCCGTTCGTGATTACGCTGGAGGAATGCAGCACCTCAAAACTGGAGTCTGCGTTGGACGAGATCGGCAAGTTCGATTTCCTGACGCAACCGCCAGTCCAACTGCCGATTCTTTCCTAGGAGCGTCAATGTATTTACGATGCAGTGTCAGTCAATGCGGGGCCAAGCTCGATTTGCATGATCGAGCTCTTGCCTGCCCACGTTGTGGCGATTTGCTCGAGGTGGTAGTCGATAAAGTTGCGCTCGACCCGCCGGCTCTCAAGCGGCAATGGCGGGAACGACGACTCTCCTTCGATCCCCGCGATGTCAGCGGAGTTTGGCGCTTCCGTGACTTCCTTCCGGAGTATCCTGCCGACAAGGTCATTACCCTTGGCGAGGGAAATACGGCGCTGGTGCGCGGCAAAAAGACGGCTCAGTTTGCCGGTCTGCATACCCTCTGGTTTAAGCACCTGGGATGGAATCCGACCAGCTCGTTCAAAGATTTGGGCATGACCGTCGGCATGACCGAGGCCAACTTCGTCGGCACGAAGGCCGTCGGTTGCGCTTCCACGGGCAATACCTCCGCATCGCTTGCCGCTTATGCCGCTCGCGCCGGATTGATCGCGAAAGTTTATTTGCCCGCCGGGCAGATCTCGATGAACAAGCTGGCGCAGGCGCTCGACTATGGAGCGGAGCTGATTGAAATCCCAGGAAGCTTCGATGATGCGCTGAACGCGTTGTTGGCGTCGGTCAACCCGGATCTTTATTTCCTGAACTCGATCAACCCCTTCCGACTTGAAGGCCAGAAGACGGCCATGTTTGAATTGCTCGAACAGCTCGAATGGAAGATTCCCGATTACCTGATTGTTCCCGGCGGCAATCTCGGCAACTCGTCCGCTTTCGGCAAGGCGTTCGAAGAGCTCGTGAAGTTCGGTATCGTTGAAAAGGTTCCCAAGATGATCGTGGTGCAGGCAGCAGGGGCCAATCCCTTCGCCCGCATGTGGCGCGCCGGCTCGCGCCAACTGGTGCCGGTCGACAAGCCTGAGACCGTGGCCACCGCCATCCGCATCGGCAACCCGCGTTCGTGGAAGAAATCCTTGCGCGGCGTCGAGTTTACCGGCGGCTTCATCATGGACGTGACCGACGAAGAGATTGGCGAGGCCAAGGCCATGATCGGGCGGGACGGCATCGGATGCGAACCGGCCTCGGCAACGACGCTCGCCGGGCTTCGCAAATTGCGTTCGGAAGGCACTATCGATCCCGATGCGGTGGTCGTCGCCATACTCACAGGACATGTGTTGAAAGACACGGACTTCATCATCAAGCATCGCAAAAAGTCCGAATCGAAAGAGGCGGCAGAAGTCCATGTCAAGTAGTGAACCCATGAACCCGGCGCGGCCCGCGGAGCTGGAGATCAAGGTTCCCGGGTCGATCGCCAATCTTGGGCCTGGCTTCGATACGCTTGGCCTCGCCGTGCAGCTTTACCTGCGCCTGAAGGTCCGGCTTACCGGAGGCGATAACGAGCTCCAATTCGAGTTTCTCAATCAACAGCTCGATGGCGAAAACTACATCGAGCGCGCCTTTCGCTTTCTCGCCGTGCAACATGGAGGTTCGTTCCCTTCCATGTCGATCCAAGTCATCAGCGACATACCGATGAAAGGCGGCCTGGGCAGCAGCGCCGCTGCGACGGTCGCCGGACTGCGTCTGTATGAGGCGATCATTAACCCGCTGCCCTCGCAGGGACTGCTGAACGCGGCGTGCCACCTGGAGGGTCACCCCGACAATGTGGCCGCCGCTCTGCTTGGCGGACTCACAGCCAGTTGTCAGCTTTCTGACGGCTCCGCCTTTGCGGCGCGCCTGCACTGGCCGGAATCGTTGTGCTGCATCGTCTTGACGCCGCAACTGGCACTGGCAACTTCGGCAGCGCGCAGCGTTTTGCCGCAGCGGGTGCCGCGCGCCGACGCCATCTTCAATCTTCAGCGCGTTGCCTTGCTTTTGCAGGCATTGCAGAGCGGCGAGTATTCGTTGCTGAGGGAAGCGTTTCAGGATCGCATGCATCAGCCATACCGCGAGCCGCTCGTGCCGGGACTCAAGGAAGCACTCTCGCTCGAGCATCCTGACCTCCTCGGCGTATGCCTGAGCGGAGCCGGCCCTTCAATCGCTGCCTTTGCCGAAAACAACCTGGCCGCGATCGAAGAGTTGCTCGCTAAGTCGTACAGGCGAGTTGGCATCCCCTTCAAAATCCGCAAGCTCAGCGTGCATCAGAACGGCGAATCCGCAGGCGAAGTCGCCGTCAACACGAATCGCTGTTGCGTGTGAGCCGCCGCAGCCTGGGCAATCGAGAACGGCCACCCGGATCGAGCCACTCAGCCCCCGTCCGGTCCTGGACGGAGCTTTCCTGAACATTCCGCTGCCTGCCGGGATTCCTGGGGGCTAGATCAGAACCAGGGTTGGTGTATCCCAATGAATGCCAGCGTGTCACCCTGAGGAGCGTCCGCAAGGACACGACGTGAGAGCCTATGGATTCGCTTTCTCCGGCTTTCGGGTGCCCCCCGCTGAATGCATAGATCGTCACGTCGGTTCGAAAAAGCAGCGACTCTCCTCACGATGACACTCGCAACGAGGGGTACCCTATATCTAGTTTCGCCCTAGAATCCAGCTACTCTTTTGCATCCCGTGATCAGCCAGAATCATCTCCTATCTGTATCGATCGTTAGGTATTTCACTGTTTGGCACCTGGTCAGGATTCGAGGCGGTGAAATGGCCCGCCAGGTTCTCCGCAACCGATTTCACCTGGAGACAAATATGGTCAGAAGAATTTTAGACACCCGCAACGATTACTCCCTCACCATCGCTCGACTGATCCTGGGAGTAGTGTTTTTCGCCCACGGCGCACAGAAAGTGCTTGGTTGGTTTGGCGGTCATGGGTTCAGCGCTACCATGGCCATGTTCACCGGCAAAATGCACATTCCCGCTGTCTTCGCCTTTCTCCCCATTGCAGCCGAGTTCTGCGGCGGTCTGGGCCTGCTCGTGGGATTTCTGGGTCGCATCGCCTCCTTCGGAATCATGTGCGACATGGCGGTTGCGGTTGCCATGGTTCACAGCCACATCGGCTTCTTCATGAACTGGACGGGTGCCCAACGGGGTGAAGGATATGAATTTCACCTGTTGGCTTTGGGCCTGGGTGCGGTGGTTCTTATCAAGGGCTCGGGTGCCCTCTCCATTGACCGATGGCTTACCGACCGGGGCAGTTCGGACGTGGTGAGGATCGATCATCCCGCAGTTCGCAAAACGGCATAGGACAGCAAAAGCAGTTGCTCGACTAGGGGCTTCGGAATGCGGACGCCGGTTCGGACTGAAGTTCCCTCGAAATGACTTCAGCGGGCTCACCTCTCTCGGGTGTTCGGAAAGCTCCAGCGCGATGGGGGCCTCGGCATATCTGGTGCGGGAATTATTATTACCGGTGAAGGACGGTCCTTCGCCACCGAAACCGGTATGGATGGCGAGTTCGCATCTGGAGGCCTTCCGGGCGGAAAGTACACCGCCAAGATGAACCCCGGGTTCGATACCGGAAGGCTATGCGTTGGATGAATTTGCCCCGGTCGAGTTCCAATTGGATCCGTCATCACCCGCACGGGTAACGGTTACGTTGCGGGCGATTCGGAATATCGGCGGGATCGTGACCTTTTTCGATCCCGAAGCCGGAAAAAACATTCCCTTACCGGGGGTGACCGTCACGATTCGCGAGCTGTCCAAAGAATGCCTGACCGACAAATCCGGCGCCTATTTGTTCCGCAATCTTTCCCCAGGAAGCTACACAGTGGTCGTGGCAGACGGAGACAAAGAGTTGGTGCGCAGCGTAAACCTACTAGCGGGTCCGAAGTTTCTTAAGAGTGTTAACTTCTCAGTGGGTAATGAAACGTTGCTGGCCATTGAGGAAATCACAAAGAGGTGAGTCTTTGCCTGCATCATGCGCGCAGGTAAGAGGCGCCAGATACGGCTGAACGACGCTTCGGAGATGGTCGTTAGCTTGCGTTAACTGGGCTTCCACGACGCCATGCACACCTGTGATACACACATAGCCTCGAACGTTGGCGCGGATCAGCGATTCAGATAAGGGGATGGCTTCATCCATATTGATCGCGCTGATTCCATCACCAGAGTTGTAGAACAAGAAAATTCAGTACCGCTCAACTTGAAAACGACGCAACAGACTGGATGCGCCCCACTCAACCCGTTTTGCGCCGCTACAAGCGTTCGGTGAACGCTTGGGCTCGCCTCCTTTGGGTAACATGGCCGTTTGCGCAAGATCACATAGATATTCCGGCGCCTCGATACGGCATGTGCCAAGTCTTGCCTCAGCAATCGCACCATATCATACTGAGCCGCACGGCAGGCTAATGCAAAAAGTATTCAGCGTTCATATTTCATTCGGAAAGACAGTGCAGAACAAGAACAGCGCAGTTTAGAAGTTAGCGTCTTTCGCGTTTACCGCCGGGCTGAGAGACGCCCTGTGACCACTACGCCTTTCGCTGAACTGGTCAAAAGGACCTGTGCGGTCAGGCCTGTTCGATGGCGAGAGTGGAATTACGGCCTAGTTCAAAATCTCAATGAGTTGATTGGCTATGACCATTGATGGATAGTCATTGACGAGCCGATTAGCAGCTTCAGCTCCGATCATCTTGGCTGCGATGGTGCGAGCTTTGGAGAGCACTGGTGTTCGTCTTTTGGGATCATGGGCATCGGTGGCAATGATGTGCACAAGGCCTTTTCGTAACATCATCTCAGCGGAGCGTTGCACCTCTTTCCCCCAAAATCCGGTCAGCGAATTCGCGGTGATTTGAACGAGGCAGCCAAGGTTCACCAACTCTTGGAGACGATCGGATCCGCGGTACAACAGCGCGTTGCGCTCGGGATGCGTAACAACGGTGATCATTCCCGCGCAGTGGAGTTTGTAAACGGCATCCAAGATGCTTCGCGGAACGCTAAAATCGTTCAATTCAACTAACACATACCGAGTGTTCCCAATGACATAGCGTTTGGGATTCGCGATGGCATCTTCGATGTTTTCAAATGAGAGATGCAGATCACAGCCGAGTATGAGGTTGATTTCCGGCACCTGACCCTGCAGCTCGGCGAGCCGCGCAAGGTGAGCCTCGCGATCGTAGATATAATTGAAGTTCGCGTGCGGAGTCGCAACCAGATGAGTAATGCCATCGCGATATGCGATCCCGCACATTTCAATGGCGACCTCCATGGATCGGGCGCCATCGTCCACGAATGGTAGAACGTGAGAATGGATGTCGATCATAATGCCTGATCCCAGCTTAGCCTAAACTGCCTTCCGACGGCCATCCCCGGTAGCTTCTCCGGTCGAACGAACCTGCAGTGCATACTTCAGTTCCTCACAGAACAGTGGAGGATAAATTCTTTCACGGTTTTCAAAGCGCGAGAGAAAGAAACCTTCAGCTCAGTTGGGGCAGCGAATTAGCCTCGCTCATTGCTGCATCCGTGCTTTCTTCAATTCAGCCTTAAGCTCGCCCTCGCCAAATGCAGCTATGACCCTGTCGCGCTTTAAGAACTCCGCAACGAAACCTTCTTCGCGCTTAGTTACTCTTATCCAGATCATACAGCCGTTATCATCATGAAATCCTAACAACCCCTCAGATGACGGCGCGATCGACCGCGAGGCCATCCTAGTGAGTACTGACTTCACGGACTCGGCGTCGCATTCGGGATTAGGCGACTCGGCTGCCTGGGTTTCCGAGCCCCCGGTCGACGATGTAGTCACGCTGTTTGAGCAAACAGGCGCCAGCGCAAGGTTCGGAGCTGTTTTGTTGCCGCTCTTTATTGGCGACGATTCGATAGGTTTACCATCGCGTGTTGTCTCTGCCGAGGCAGCCCGTTCAACTGGTACCGAGGGATTCTGGTTCCTGGAGCGCTCCAATTCGGCGTTGTATTGGGCCCTTGCTTTGTCTGCCTTCTCTTGCCACTCTTCGTTTGTCATCTCGAAGCGCTGAATGCCGTCATGCTTTGTCTTCGGAGGCCCCTGGTCCGCCGGTTCGACAGGCTTTGGCAGAGAACGTTTAGACGCTGGCACCTCCAATAAAAGTTGGAGCTCTTGTTTGGCACGCAGATAGTTTCTCTCAATGTCTATACCAAGTGGGACGTGATATGTAATCCATTGAAAAAGCTCGACTTCACCGAATTTGGGTTTGTTTTGCATTTTCGGCCTCCTGC
Organism: Candidatus Korobacteraceae bacterium; assembly: GCA_049519595.1. Classification (GTDB taxonomy): domain Bacteria; phylum Acidobacteriota; class Terriglobia; order Terriglobales; family Acidobacteriaceae; genus CAWBRT01. The sequence continues at coordinate 14,745 of JBEKQP010000065.1, forward strand.
TGCTCTGCCAAACGGCGCGCTTCTTGCAACATGCGCAACCATTGCACGGCACGCATCAACTCGCGCTCCAGCATCGATGCATAACGGACAATCCGTTCGATCACTGCAGGCGGCGGCAGGCACGCACATTGCCTGCGCAGTTTTCGATTCTCTTCAATGAACACGGCTGCGGCTTTCAATTTGGATTGAATCTCTGCTAGGAATTTACGCAAATTCCCATCTGGCGCAGTTGCACGACCAACCAAACCCATGTCCAATCTCTCATCAAGGTCCTGGAGCACTGTGTGATTGCTCGGGTCCGAATCCAACAACTGCAAGGCTTTTGCGACAAGCGTCGTGAAGTTTTGAACTTGCTCCGCCGAGCGAAACATATCGATCACCGCGGACGAAGATCCGGGAATGAATTGTAATGCGAGACCGTCGAGTCGCAGTGAGGCCATGTATTCCATAACGTCCGCCTCGCGTTGTGCATTCTCAATTTCGGCGGTCTCAGCCCGCAGAGCCCGTGCTCTCCTTATAAAAGTGACCGCAATGTCTTGTACGGCTAGTTCTTCTGCGGTACCGACCGGTTTCAAGCTCTCCACCAGGCCAGCAAGCAATGATTCGTACTGTTCTGGGGATTCTCCTAGAATTCGGGCTGAGTCAATAACCTCCTTTGCAAGAATGCCATGCGTTAACGGATTCAAGCGGACCGCTAACTTTCCGGCGTCGGTGCGTGGACCGGTCGAACGCTTGGCATTCTTGCGGTTTGCCGCAAGCTTCTTTGCCGTGGTCGTATAGCGCCGTGGCGAACTGCGCCTTTTTGGCAGATCCACTGGCCGGGGTTGCTGAACGTCCTGCGCCGCCGCGTCTGCACCAGGTTTCACGGTTTTGTCTGACGGTTCCATGTCCTTCCTCCTGCCGCCCGGGGCATGGGATTGGGTCTGTCGCACACTCTCGCGCAGGCAGACGAACTTCGCTGGTTTTTCTCTTAGGAAAATAAATAATGGGGCCGGCCGATACGTCGGCTCGGAGGAACGTCGCCTGTACTGTATCCGGGCAGGGAACGGAACCGTCAGCCTTTCTCTTCCTGGGTCGCTCCTCGACATCCAGGAACCAGTGCCCTCGACGGGATCGCAGCCGCCGCACCCTTAGATATTCAGGTCCGGCATCACTGCAGCCCAAGATGAGCACGCGGCCAAAATCAGATTAGCAAGGTTTGGAATTTTTTCAAGCAAGAGCTAATAAGCGACTAGTGACAAAGTTGAGACCTGCGGCTGCGTGATATCGAATTCAAAATGAATTTCGGATAAGGATGCCGTTCTCGTGCTGGCCAAGTCTGATGATTTCCTGGCAGAGATACGCGGCATAAATCTCACTGCTCTGCCGACTTACGTCAACCGATTAAGGCCGACATCATCCAGCACATCACTTGCGAAACGATAGAGGACCTCATGCCGCAGATCGCACCCGAAATGATGTCGAAGTCGTGCAGCTCATCATCTTCCTAATTGCAGCCGAATGTAAACAGCACCTCAGGAGGCAGCCGCCTCCACCTAGGTGATCATGCTGAAGCGAATCAAAAAGCCCGTACCGCCTATAACTTGGCAGCTTCAAACACGATCCACAGGATTATTGGGGTGATGGCCGAACAACTCCGCTGCCATCGTAGCAATGCGGCCGGTCAGAGGCTTAACGATGAAACGCACCTCAACTTCCTTGAGCAATGCAGCCAGCGAAAGATCAAAGCATACTCGTTTTCGCGTCACCAGTTGTGCCAACTCGAACAATGTCAGCGCTGAGATGGCCAACCCGTCCTAACGCTCACGGGTACACTTGATAGCGAGCGTGGCTTTCTTGCCTTTGGGCCCAGAAGGATGTCAAGGTTACAATATTCTGAAAGCTAATCTTGTCGGGCTACGGGAGTGGATCATGCGCCGCGTTGAGATCTTGAACGGGCACTACGTTATAACTGATCGCGGCGACGTGATCCGAGCTAAAGCAGGTCAAGGTGCTCAGGCTGGTCGTCATCTTAAGCCCGTATCGGGAAAGAAGGGATATCCTTGCGTTTGCTTGACTATTCACGGGAAGAAAGTTGTGCGTACCATTCACTCGCTCGTAGCAAACGCTTTTCTCGGGCCCTGTCCGCCTGGGAAGGTGATCACCTTTAAGGATTCGGACCGGACCAACAGCACTTTGTCCAATCTGCACTATGTGCCTAAGCAGGGCAACCCCGGCGAGAAGAACGGATCGGCGAAACTGAGTGAAGTGCAAGTCAGGGCCATTCTTAAGGCTCATCAAAATGGCGCCCGCGGAGTTGACCTCGCTCGACGCTACGGCGTCAACGCCACTACGATCTCGGCGATTATAAAGGGCAGGATCTGGACATGGGTACCGCGTAGTTGACCGCCGAAACCACCGAACTTGCAAAGGGTCTCAATCGTCGATTCCTTCGGAGCTGACGTGACCGGCGAATTTTGTACCAGTGGCAAAGAGAGAGACACTGTTACGAGAGGAGCGGGACAATGGCCAGGAGAAAATACACGCCGGAGCAGATCATTGGGATTCTGCGGCAGGTTGAGGTGGCGGTGAGCAACGGCCGGAACACTCCGCAAGCCTGCCGGGAGGCGGGCATCGTTGAGCACACCTATTATCGCTGGCGTAAGGAATACGGTGGGTTGAAGCTCGAACAGGCGAAGCGGATGAAGACTCTGGAGAAGGAAAACACACGGCTGCGCCACGTGGTAGCGGAGTTATCGCTGAAGAAACAGATTCTAAAGGACGTGGCGGAGGGAAACTTCTAAGCCCTGAACGGCGGCGTTGCGCGGTCGAACATGCTCGCCAGCAGTATGGAGTATTGAAGCGGCATGCTCGCCGGCTGTTGGGGCAGTGGAGAGGGACGCAGCGATACATTACGACGCAGCGCGACGAGGAAGATGCGCTGACTCGAGCGATCATTGAGCTGGCCAGCCAATATGGCCGTTATAAAAGCCGCTGCCTGTTTGTTGGTAAGTTCAATCTTCTTTGCCATCAATTTGACCAACTGTGTTTTTGTCATCGTTGCCATTAAAAATCCTCCTCGGATGTGATTCTCCCTTGAAACATAGCGCTCTCACGAGAACGGGCATGGCGGCAATCGCAATTTTGGCTGGTTTCCTTGGCAGTAATGTCCCCATGGCTGCACTCCAGCCCGGAGCATCGCCCCCAGAGCGGACTCCAGCAGAACTGGTCATTGTGTTTTGACCGTCCTACCACAGAGCGCACCCATGCCCACTTGCGGTCAGCTTTTCCAGATAGCCGACCCTCCAAAATCCCCCACGCTCGTCAAAATATTGCACAGCAACAGCATTCATAGTGCGACTCCGGAGTTTCATTTCCCGTTTCCCTCGATTGCTGACCGATGTCGGCCACTGTGCATCAATCTTCTGCATGATCCGCTCTGCCCACTGAACCGCAGCGGCGACCATGGGCGTCAGTTCGGGGACTGCCCTGCGAGCCGCCAAATAAATCCTCTGCCGTTTTCAGGTGACGCGCTACGACGTGTGCCTAAACGGGCTGCCCGCCACATTGCCGTGGTGCTGGCCGCAAATCGTCGCGACGAACACCAGGAAGGGACCGGCGTCTCTGCGGGAGGCCGACCGGCGGTTCTCGGTTCGGGTGAGGGGCGATGTCGAGTCCTTTGAAAAAGCCAGGACTCGTTGAAAACACAGAGAGCAGCTTGAACTTTTCCTTCGTCTGCCCCTTCTGTGTCATGCCGTGCATGAACATACGACGAAGATATTTCCCTGCATTTCTGGCTCTTTCCATCAGTTTGTGCAGCAGTGGACAGACGACGAACAAACCAGCGAAGCATTCCTGCTGGGATACTGCCATGAGTCAGAGCGAATTGAATGAGTGTGCAGGCAAGGACTTTCGCGAGGCCGACGCTGAGTTGAATCGGGTCTATTCGACTTTGTTGGTGAAACTGAGACATGACCCCGCTGCGACTCAATCCCTGAAGGAATCCGAACGCACTTGGGTGGCGTTCCGCGATGCTCAAATGAAAGCATTGCATCTTCATCCCGAACACGAAGGCACCGTCAGCCCGATGTGCCGGTCATCTCAGGCGGCGCGGCTGACTACAGAACGGATAAAATCCTGAAGGAAATGCTAAGCCTGACGATACCGATGCTTGCGGCTACTGGTACGGTGAGGAGTAATTGGCGAAAATGTATGGTCCGCCGCTCGACTGCAAGGGGAGATTCGTTGGGCGAAGTAACAGTCTGCGCAAATGTATCCGGCCTCTAGTTGGAGAGTGAAAACGCCCGTTATCGCCAACTATCTGCTAGGCATTAGTTCCAGTTTGCTGTGATCTGTAATGCGTATCCATATTTGTAAGTGTCAATTGATTTTTGGGAATGATCAAAGCGAGGATCGATTATTGTATGAGCTTCGTTTTTTTCGCTTCTATCTGCGCGATCATCGTTCGAAAAATTTCGATGTATAAATTAAGCTGCACAACGAATTCTTCCTCTGGCAAAGGTGATTCCGTGTGAACACAAAAATCCGCATCATCCGCTTGGCGTGTGACAATGATCATCATCGGGATTCGTGAATTTTGCTCTTGAAGCGTGGCGCGAAGCTGGTCAAGTAGTGTTTTACTCGCAGCCTTGAATTCGAAAGGCATTATCTTCTCCCTCTACACAGTTCGCCTAGCTCGGCCCCGTCGCGCCAGAGCAGATATTGAACTAATAACCCGCGTCCACTTGACTCGGCGCAAGATGGCGCAACCGGCATCAGATTCGGCTCTCTCTATCAAAAGGCATAGGCGGGAATATTCATACGCTATTTAATGGCCTCAGTCAAAACTCCTATGATCCAAAGATATTTTACGAGAGTGCCCTCAAAGAGGGAGCGGAGGGATGTCCAGCTCCCTACTCTTCTGGAACCCGCGACTCTCGGATAATTGTTGTGAAATCCCCTTTACACTAACGAC
>JBEKQP010000066.1:0-19308 GCA_049519595.1 Candidatus Korobacteraceae bacterium
CCCATTCAAGCCCTGCTTTGGGGCTTGAGTGGGGTAGTTTCTTCTTCATCGCTAATCGAACACTTTCACGAGTGTCATCCTGAGCGCAGCGAAGGATCTATGTATTCCAATCAAATGCATAGATTCTTCGCTCGCTGCGCTCACTCAGAATGACACCCCTAAAGAGCTAACCTGGGGTAGTTCCTACTGCTCATGATGAACTAGGCTGTTGCTTTCGTCCGGCGTTCGATCTTAAACGTGGCCGTGGCCTTCGCCACGATGGCTCCGCTCTGGTTACGCACTTCTCCCTCGACAAATGCCACGGTTCTTCCGGCTCTCAACAAACGGCCTTCCGCCAGCAAAAGGCCGCGCGCGGGTTCGATAAACTGCACGTTCAGCGTCACCGTGCCTTCGCTCATCCAGTCGTCCGTATGGCTCCGGCAGGCGACTCCGAGCGCCGCGTCCAGCAGGGTTGCCGTCACGCCGCCATGCGCATCGCCGCGCCGGTTCTTCAACTGATCGGTGATCTCGAGCGAAATCACCGCCCTTCCCGGAGACGATTCCACCACCGTCAAGCCGAGATGTTCTGAAAACGGCGATCCAGCCAGTGGATTCATCGCGGCTGAGGCGCAATCAACGGCAGCCCCGTCATGCGCTCCAATTCATCCGCCGTCAGGTCCTCGACGGTCTCCACAACCTTCAGGCCCTCCGGGGTGATGTCAATGACCGCCAGGTCCGTATAGACACGCGAGACGCATCCTATGCTGGTCAGCGGATACGAGCATCGTTCGACAATTTTGCTCTCGCCCTTTTTGGTGAGGTGCTCCATCATCACGAATACCTGCTTGGCGCCGATAGCCAGGTCCATGGCGCCGCCCACCGCCGGGATCGCGTCAGGCGCGCCCGAATGCCAGTTCGCCAAGTCACCCGTGGCCGACACCTGGAAAGCACCCATCACGCAAATGTCAACATGTCCGCCGCGCATCATCGCGAAGGAGTCGGCATGGTGGAAGTAAACTCCACCCTTCAGCAGCGTAACCGGCTGCTTGCCCGCATTCATCAGGTCCGGGTCTTCCTCGCCCGGCGGCGGCGCCGGTCCCATCCCCAGCACACCGTTTTCACTGTGCAGAATAACTTCGCGGTCCTTGGGAAGATGGTTCGCCACCAGCGTCGGCATCCCTATGCCGAGATTCACGTACGCGCCATCCGGTATGTCTTTGGCGACACGAGCCGCCATTTCATCACGATTCCATTTCTTCATCGCACTTCCCTCGCCCCGTTACTCTGTTGTGCTCAGACGATGCTTTGTGACGGGTGCCCCATTCAAGCCGAAGTTGGCTTGAGTGGGGTAGTTGCTTTCGTCCCCTGCCCCGCACCGGCCACCTTCGGCTTCACTGCCACCACCCGCTGAACGAAGATGCCAGGGGTGACAACACTCTCGGGGTCCAACTCTCCGAGTTCGACAATCTCGTCCACCTGCGCGATCGTGCAGCGTGCGGCCGTGGCCATGATGGGCCCGAAGTTTCGCGCCGTTTTGTTGTACACCAGGTTCCCCCAGCGATCCGCCGCTCGCGCCTTGATCAACGCCACATCGGCATAGATCGGATACTCGAGCACATAGTCACGCCCGCCGATGCTGCGGGTTTCCTTGCCTTCAGCCAGAATCGTTCCGTATCCCGTGGGAGTAAAGAACGCGCCGATGCCCGCTCCAGCCGCCCGGATACGCTCCGCCAGATTGCCCTGCGGAACAAGTTCCAGTTCGATGCGGCCTGCGCGGTAGAGTCCGTCAAACACGTCGGAATCAACCTGGCGCGGAAACGAGCATATGATCTTGCGCACCAGCCCCGCCTGTAGCAACGCCGCCAACCCGGTATGGCCGTTGCCGGCGTTGTTATTGACTACGGTGAGATCGCGCGCTCCGCGGGCGATCAGCGCATCAATCAGTTCGCTGGGCATCCCGGCGAGCCCAAAGCCGCCGATCAGCACCGTCGAACCATCTTTCACGTCGGCGACGGCGGCCTCTACCGTTGCAACACGCTTATCAATCATCTGGCTGCACCTGAAAAAATCGGACTATTCGACAGGGCCGCCGGTATACGGCGCCTCGCTTCGTGCGGCTCTCGAACACACAAGCCGGGCATCAACCAGTAAATAGGATTCCGCACGTCACGCTTGTCTACGGTTGAAAGTATATATCGTGCGCGGTCATCGTTCGCCGCCAGTCGCTCGCTCGCAGTTCCCTTGTCGTTGTATCCAAAATTCCTCCGGTCGGGTGGCCGCTCAAGTTTCCTTTGTTTGAGTGGGGTAGTTTTTTCGCCGCTCTGGCTTTTGGATGGAATCCTTCGCGACGCCTCAGTTGCGATTGCATAAATATCTCTTTGAAGGGGCGCGGCTTTAGCCGCGCCGTCCAGAAGCAGCAAGAATACGGGCTTTAGCCCCTGAGGGTATTGCTGGCCGGGTGGCCACTCAAGCTTCCTTTGTTTGAGTGGGGTAGTTCTGTCGCCGCTCTGGCTTTTGGATGCAATCCTTCGCGACGCCTCAACGGGAAACCACGCCAAGCATGAAACCTCGCCCGTACCGTTATCGGACGTACCGAGCCTTCTTTTGCGCATTATCGGACGTACTGTACTTATTCTCTCGTGTGCAGAACGCGCAAAAAACGCAACTTTAGCAGTCAACCAGTGACCGGCGGAGTTACCTGGCCGCGGCTTTTGGACGAGCTTCCTGATGCCGTGGACATCCTCGCTAGTCCTTTGTTCTCATGCGCTTCCGCTTCGGTACCTAATGACCGGCAGAACCGGAGATTCTGCTTGACAGTCGACGCGCATAAGCAGATACTCCGGCCCAAATCCATAAGGCGAAAAAAGCGCTCCTGCTAATGCTGAGCAGCAAACCAGGGAGTATTTCGTCAAGTCAGTTTTCTCGTCGTTGTCGCTGGTAAAGGGCTGATTGGATGTTGTTTAGACGTGAAGCCATACCCTGCGCCAATGCTGATAGCGAATATGGACAAAGGAACTTTTCATGGAACGATCGATTGCATTCATTCTCAATGGCCGGCCGGCAAGCATCACGGTCGATGACGAGCGCATGCTGCTGTGGGTGTTGCGCTATGACCTCGGCCTGACGGGCACCAAGTTCGGCTGTGGAACCGGCATTTGCGGCGCCTGCACCGTTATTGTCGACAACCAGGCTGTCAGGTCGTGTTCGACCCCAGTCAAGGAAATTGCCGGGAAAGAAGTCCTGACCATCGAGGGACTGAGCAAAGACGGACACCTCCACCCCATCCAGCAAGCCTTTGTCAACCACAACGCCTTTCAGTGTGGCTATTGCACCCCAGGCATGATTATGAGCGCCTACGTGCTGTTGCTGCAGACACCGCGGCCGGCGGCCGCCGACATCATCCGCCATATGGATGGCAATTTGTGCCGTTGCGGGGCGCACGTTCGCATCGTCGAGGCCATCCAGGATGCGGCCGTGGCGATGAAAGGAAGGGCGCGATGAAACAAGATGAGATAACTGTAACGGCCAACGGCGGCCTCAACCGCCGCGATTTTCTCAAGCTTGGAACCGGCTTGGCGGTGTACTTCTGGACTGGGCCTGTGGACCTTTTCGGGCAGGCTCCGCCCGCGGTTCCTACCGACTTCAACGCCTACATACACATCGGCGCTGATGGTCGGGTCATCTGCATGGTGGGCAAGATCGAGATGGGACAAGGTCTCCAAACCGCGCTCGCCCAGAACCTTGCCGAAGAGCTTGATGTCGCTTTTGACTCTGTCGACATGATCATGGGCGATACCGATCTCTGTCCGTGGGACGTCGGAACTTTTGGATCCATGGCCAACCGGATGCTGGGCCCGATCCTGCGTGGAGCCGCCGCCGAGGCGAGAGCTGTCCTGCTGCAAATGGCTTCCGAGCGTCTCCATGCTCCCGTCGAACGGCTGCGCGCAAAAGACGGCGTCGTCACCGATACGGCCAGCGGCAAGCACGTCAGCTACGCGGAGTTGGTTCAGGGAAAGCGCATCGAGCGCAAACTCGGCAAGATTCCGCTAAAGCCAACAACGGACTACAAGGTGATGGGCACTTCGGTTCCCCGCAAGGACGCGATCGAAAAAGTTACCGGCCAAGCCAAGTACACCGCTGATTTCGTGGTTCCGGGAATGGTATTCGCGCGCGTTCTCAGACCACCGGCACACGGAGCAGCTCTTAAGAGCATCGATACCAGCGCCGCCGAGAAGGTGCCTGGCGCCCAGGTGGTGAAGGATGGCAACCTGATCGCCGTGATTGCCAACCGGCCCGACATTGCCGACAAAGCATTGGGGCTCATCAAAGCGCAATTCGAGCCTTCGCAGAACAGGTTAGACGATAAGTCTATTTTCGATCACCTGGTTGCGGCCAAAGTAGAAAACAAGCTAATGGTCGAGAAGGGAAACCTGGCGGAGGGCGAGAAAGCCGGCGAGCTATTTGAACGGACCTACTATCACAGTTATGGAGCGCACGCACACATGGAAACCCATTCGTCCCTGGTGAAAATCGAGGGCGGCAAGGCTACCGTGTGGGCGAGCACGCAAAGGCCGTTCGGAGTTCGCGACTCGGTAGCGCAGGCACTGGGATTCACACCGCAGAACGTGCGGGTGATTACTCCCTATGTGGGCGGAGGCTTTGGCGGAAAAAATTATGTGCAGAATGCCGTCGAAACGGCACGGCTGGCGAAACTGGTCGATAAGCCGGTTCAGTTGGTGTGGGATCGCTCCGAAGATTTCATGTACGACCGGTTCCGGCCGGCAGGAGTAGTAAAGATCCGTTCGGCTATAACCAAAGAAGGGCAAGTGTCCCTTTGGGATTTTACCGTTTACGCGGCAGGCGACTGGGGAGCCCCAACCTTCTACGACGTCCCGAATCAACGCACGGTGGCAGCGCCCATCGCGGAACTCGCATGGCGCAGGGGGGACAACGCCGGAGGGGTGCATCCGTTCAACGTCGGAGCTTGGCGAATGCCGGGGACGAACACAATCTCGTTCGCTCGCGAATCGCAAATGGACATCATGGCGAGCAAGGCGGGGATCGATCCGGTTGAATTCCGGTTGAAGCATTTGAGCGACAAACGCATGCGGGGCGTGCTCGAGGCTGCCGCGAAACAGTTTGGCTGGAAGCCGGGAAAGGCTCCCAGCGGACGGGGAGTAGGTGTCGCCTGCGGGTTGATTTATGTCAGTTACGTCGCGAGCATGGCGGAGGTAGAGGTCGACAAGAACACCGGCGAGGTGCGCGTTAGACGCGTGGTCACCGCAGTCGACCCAGGCACGATCGTCAATCCGGAAGGTGCGCGCCAGCAGATTGAAAGCTGCATCACCATGGGCCTGGGTTACGCGCTGAGCGAAGAAGTGCGTTTCAAGAACGGAGAAGTACTAGCTCGCAACTTCGACAGTTACGAAATTCCACGCTTCTCAGACATGCCAAAGATGGAGGTGGTGCTGGCCGGCACTCCGGGGCTTCCCCCCGACGGATTGGGTGAACCGCCGATCATCACCATGGGATCGGTTATTGCAAACGCGATTTATGACGCCACCGGGGCCAGACTGTTTCAGTTGCCAATGACGCCGGAGCGCGTGAAAGTGGCGCTTAAACAGAGCTGAACGTGCGGACAACCCTGGGGAGAGATCATCGATGAAATATAAGTTGATTGTGGCTGTTTTTGGCCTCTTAATCGTGCCTCAAGCCAATGGAAACGACAGAGTTTTTGTGAAGTAGACCGGTCACTCCGGAGCAGTCTGCTTGCACAAGCTGCTCCGGCGGACCTGAGTATTCGCGGAATGTGGCTCAATACCAAGTCAGTAATCGCTTTTCGGAGGAGATCAAACGATGAAACGTATTTCAATTCTAATGCTTCTGGGTCTGTTGACATTGGGTGTGGTGAGCCTCACGGCCGCTCCGCCCGTGCTCAATGTCGGCGACGCACATGAACTTGACACCGACTACCCAAGCCCCTTCAACGTGAATTTGGCAGAGTGGTTTGCGGCGCATCCACTGCCCGCGAGCGAAAAGGGACCTCGCATGGACGTAATGTTTCAGACACCGCGTGTGAAGGTGCTGGCGATGACCATCCATGGAGATTTCCCTCTGCACTATCACCTTAAGTCCGACGAAATTCTGGTTCCGATCAAGGGTCATTGCCAAGAGTACGTCAATGGCAAGTGGGAAATGGTCGGACCGGGAGATATTCATTACAATCCGCGCGGGGCCATCCACGGCCTGAAGTGCGAGAAAGGCATGGAGTTTCAGTCGATCGACTTCTTTACTCCAGCTCTGTCCGCGGAAGGCGACAGAGTAATGCTCGACAGCAAGGAAAGCAAAGCCAAACCCGGGGACGTGGTTGCGGATTGGGCTTTGATCGATTCGCAATTCAAATCGGGAGTGAACATCCACTTGGATGATTGGTATGCGAGCCACCCGATTCTGCCAGGCCAGACCATGAGGTTGGATCTGCCGATAGGAACACCGCGCAACCAGATGGTCATAGCGCAAAAACCCGCGCTGAAGGCCCATTACCATGGCTCATCGGATGAAATCATCTATGTCTACAAGGGCGTGGGTGAAGAAATGATTAAGGGAGAATGGGTAAAACTGAAGGCGGGTGAGATCCATTTCTGCCCGCGAGGTTTCATCCATGCCATTCGTCCGGTAAGTGACGATTTCAAAATCTTTGCCATATTTCCACCGCCTCCGGCCAACGGCGCCGACAGGATGTTTGTGGAGGAAATATCCGCAAAAAAATAATTGCTCGAATGGGTATGCCTGAGAAACATTAACGCTGATTGAAAGGCCGGGCAGCAGTCCCGGCCTTTCGCACTTTCCGGAAATCTGTGTTAAATGGCTAGCGGTGAAAACCTCGCGGTCAAACCGTCTTTCCCGAACCGCCGCGCCCGAACAGTTCTTGCTTCTGAAATGTAAGGTCGGGTACGCAGGCCTGGCTGCTCCGGCCACGGGCACTCGGCGCTCTGGTCGCCATGACGAGAATTTAAATACACAACAGGGGAATCCGGGATAAACACGCCCTGAATACACCCTCAATAAAAAAGGGGCACGGTATTGCCGCGCCCCCGTTATCCTCTATGAACTGCGCTACGCGACCTTGTCGTATTCCACTGAAGAATCGTGACCGGTCTGAAATACCCTCTCCATGTCCTGCCGCTCCGCCCGTTGCCATAGGACTGTCTGCTTCCTGGTCAGGAACTGATAAATGCCAATCAGTCCTGCCAGGTTACTGTTTACGAGAAATGTGGGTAGATAGAGCAGCTTGAATATGCTCCCATTGTGTTCCACCCGGGTTCCGACCCACGCCATGGCGTAGAACGCCAGCTGCGCACTCAGCATAATCCAATTGGCAGGTTGCGCCAGACCCAAGATTCCCCAACGCGCGGATGCGGGAGCCATCACCGAGAAGAAGCTGGCAATAAGAGCGCCAAGCATCGCCAATGGCAAGAGGGCGCGCAGGTATTGGTGTGAGATTTCCTGCCATAACACAAGGGGCCGATTGATGGGGATCAATTTGGGAGCAAGTGTCAGCATCTGAAATCTGCCGGCGAAGATTCGAGTACGTCTCGCAATTTCGTCGCTGGCGGAGGCGGAGATGCGCTCGTATGAGCGGGCAAGCGGCGCGTATGCCATACGACTACCGCTGCGGATCAACCGCAATGCGATATAGCCGTCGTCGTTAATTATGTCTTCCGGCGGGCTCTCGAAGAGTTGCCGGCGAATTGCGAGAATTTCGCCACAGGCAGCAACGCAGCAGCCGAGACGGCTCTCCCGCACCTTGATGAACGATTCGTAGCGCCAGTAGAGACCTTCAGAGTCGCCCAGCCCCCCATCTCCACTGACGATGGATTTCGCGCCCGACACGACGCCAATCCCGGCATCGTCAAACGGCATGACGAGTTCTCGGAGCGTACTCGGGGTGAAAGCGTTGTTGGCATCGGAGAACACAACAATCTCGCCTGTCGCCAGTGACATCGCATGATTGATGGCCGCCATCTTTCCTTGCCTTTGCGGAGAATAACTGAGCTGTACCCCCCGGCCGGCAAATCGGCGAACAATTTCTACCGTCTCGTCCGTCGAACCGTCCGCGGCAACCAGTATCTGCAGTTCGCCGGCGGGATAGTCGAGCGCGAGGCTGTTCTCCAGCTTTGCAGAGATGGTGCCCTGTTCGTTGTATGCCGCAATCAGCAGTGTGACGGAAGGCGTAATACGCTGCGAGTTGCGCCGCTTGCCAAAGATTGCCGCCAACAGCCAGAGCAAGATGGGGTAGCCGAAATAGACGTAGCACGTCACACCGGCGCACACCCAGAACAAAAGCGCGGTCATGCGACCACCTGCACTGCTGGTGTTTGCACGCCCTCAAACAGCTCCTGCTTGGCACGGGTATTTTCCGTGAGATCAAATTCCCGGATGACCTTTTCCCTGCCCCGGACGGCGAGCTCGCGCGCGAGTTCAGGAGAGGTATAGATCGTCATCAGCGCCTCGGCAAGTGCAGCGGCGTCGCTGTGTGACACAAGCAAACCCGTGCGGCCATGCTCGACCAGTTCGGGAATCCCGCGGATTGAACTTGCAATCACTGGCACGCCTGATGCCATAGCCTCCATCAGGCTTACAGGGACTCCCTCGCTCATGCCGCTCGGAGTCATAATGCTTTGCAACGTCAGTACGTCGGCCTCCGCCATGAGTTCCAGGACACGGTGGCGCGGTTGCCGACCCAAGAGTTGCACCCTCTGATCAAGTCCCAGTTCGCGTATCTGCCGCTCGAGCAATGGGCGATCTTCGCCCTCGCCGACGAGCAGACAACGGAAATCCAGTCCGCGCCTGCACAGTTCCGCACAAGCCTCGATGAGGTATTTCTGGCCCTTATGTATTTCCAGACTGGCAACGCAAAGAATTGTGAACCGCTCGTTCGTCCTGGCTGTGTTCCGTGGCTTAAAGAGCGAGGTATCCACGCCGCAATGGACCACATGCATCTTCTCGGCACACTCTGGGCCATACAGATCGGTTAACAGACGGCGATTGTATTCGGAAATGGTGAGGAAAAACTCCGAACCACGGATCTTTTCCCCAAGCATCGTCCGATCCATGTAAATCTCATGCGAGTGCGCGGCAAAGCTGTAGGGGATTCCGGTAAGTATGCAAATCACGTAGGCTGCGAGCGCCGGATGCGTCGCCCAGTTTGCATGTATGTGCTCGATGCCGTCCGCCTGCATCTGTCGCGCGAAGTGGGCGGCGATTGGCACAATGAACAGCGCCCTGAGAAAGAAGCCGGGCGAGGGAGCATTTCCTTTCAGAGCGCGCCACCAGGAACGCAGATAGGCGACGGGCGAGTGCCATAACCAGAACAATTGCGATCGCAAGACCGGCAGGGAAAAAGGCTTGCAATAGTGGGTGCGTTCCACGACTGGCTCGGCTTCGGCATGCATGATCCCCTCGTTTTCGCGAAGGATGGAGTAGACGCTCACGTCCGTGCCGAGGCGTTCCAGTTCGAGGATTTCATACAGGATGAAAGTCTCTGTGATTTTCGGGAAGCGCGACATAATGTACGCGATTCGGTCGCGGGGCTGATTAAGCTTCATACCAGGCAGCTCCAATTTCGCTTCGAGATTTGCGCACCGGCTGCAACGGCACCGTCGCCGTAGACTCGGCTTCAGGGGTATAAATTGCCACTGCCGCGCCGCACAATCCCAGCAAGAGATACAAGTAACGGGTAAACGCGAGATGCAAGAATATGCCGGCCGCAAGAAACGCCAGAAGTCCCAGCATGAGGCTCGCCAGCGTGTGCGCGTACTCAGGACGGCTTCGCGCCCAATAGTTGCGGAGTACGACCATCGGTCTCACCACGGCCCAGATGACCAGCAGAAATACTCCGAAGCCCACGATGCCTGTCTCGCAGAGGACCTGAAGAAACATGTTGTGCGTCGGAGCGTCCCTTGGCGGCAGCACGTAGCCGTACATCCTGCCATATCGTGGAAGGTAGCTGGGCGACTGGCCAAAACCAACGCCGAGCAGCGGGTGATCCAGAAACATGTGCCAACCGCCGATGAGATAGGTTTGGCGCATGAGAATCGAACGATCGACCGCGAGTGGATTCTTAGATTCGCTGCCAAGAGTTTGGACTCGACGGATGAACATCGGGTCGGTTATCGCCAGGATCAGGATTACGGCAATCACTGCGGCCAGCGCGTACCGCACGCGAAGATACCGAAAGACAATCAACCCGGCAAAGACGCCGCAAAGTGCGACGGCACCGCCACGTGAATAGGAAAGCACCACCCCGGCGATGATGCCAGCCAGAGCCAGCAAGGCTGGAACTCGCTCACGCCAGTTTGGGCTCACCCAAAGCCGCAGCAGGGCAATGGGCACCAACACAATCATGATTTGCGCATAGTAGTTTGGATCGCCCAGAGATCCCATGGCGCGCCAGGTGGGATACAAGGCCAGAAATGCCTGGTCGTTCCCTTCCTCGGGAGAATCGTTGGGATCGATGGTATCCGGGGGTTGGATGAACGTATGACTGACCGCGAACCCGGCAAAATCTTTTTTGTATGAGTGCGTAATCCGCTGGATGAACGAGAGCGTGCCGAGTAAAACGCCTGCCAACACCATCGCCCAAATGCATCGCTGCAACTGCGCGGGAGTTCGCACCGTGTTCAGAACCAGGAAATAAAGGACAATTCCTTGCAGGCCGAAAACAGCGAGCGCGGGGAAGGACGCCGCAATATCAGCGGAAAGCTCGGCCGATGCGACTTGCACGATGAGATAGACAAGCATGAGGCCAAGAACGCCATTGGTACGCACGGGCTGACGCCGGATAACAACGTGATAGAACAGCGGAAGGCCCAGTGCCAGGAAACTGGCGACAGCGACAATCGCGGGAACGTTATAGAAACGCACTGCAATCGCAGCGACGTTCGCCCATAGCGCGAAAACGACACCGAGGGTAGCCAAGTCCGGTTTCCACAGCGCCAGAGCAAGTATCCCCATCAGGACGAAGGCGGCAATGAGGGGCGTGTAATTTGTGGCCGCGGCGACGATAAAGACTCCTGTGCCTAAACCAATGACACTCAGAGTGTGGACGAGCGTCCGTCGACGGGTACTTTCACCAGTGAGTTGATCTGTGATAACCATTCTGCTTTAGGAACAAAGGCCTTCGGTTAGGGGACGTCTGGTACGTGGAACAACGTTCAGTGCCTGACTCGCGTGCTGGTTTCAAAAATGGTCTCATCAACAGCGGGTTGGATTATCAAGCAGGTGGGTGTTCACTAACACATTCTTTCTCTTTCAGCGCACACATCGCAGGCTGCGACAAGCGACAAACAGAGCGGCCCAGCATGCCAATATGGAAACGGCAAAACTGCATTTCGTATCCGGCGCGATGCAGTACTTCATCAACCGCCATCGCGCGGGGGATTTCAAGACAAACTTGGCTGCTGCTTTGCCGGTCGCAAAGCAGCGCTACCAGCGCCTCGGCTGGACCATGCATGCCTCGGCCCGCCAGTGTGGCAGCCTCGAATGTGATTCTGGTGGTTGAATCGTGCGCCTCCGCGCCGCCAGCCTCAGAGAGCCAGAATAGGTACTCGGCGGTCTGCAACGATACTAAATAGAGGGCCTCGCCACCCCGAACACGGCGCCGAAGCACTTGCAGTGTGTCATAACTGATCGCGTTCTCGATTGTGAGTCGCGCTAAATCTCGCAATTCGACGCGGCGAACCTGCGCGCCCGCTGCGTCACCCACGGCCCACATGCGGCGGCACACCACCTCTTTCCGCACGGCAACCACACGAGCCAGTGCGGCGGCGGCCGAGCGGATTACCGCTTTGGGCTGCAGCAATCGTGCGCCGCGGGCCATGATCTGTTTTGCCCGACGAACAATTTCTGTTGCCCGGTTGTTACGGCGCGCAATGTCGCGCATGCTTCGGCCGGCCCGCAGGACCTGGATTTGCGGCTGCCGCGGTGAACGATAGAAGTAAACCGACCAGGTTTTTCCCACGTAATTGGCGAAGCGCTCTTTGTACGCTTCATCTCCAATCGAGAAATCAAATTCTGACAACTTTTCTTGCTGCGCGTACTTGAAGAGGTTACGCAGCAGCACATCGCCGGGAGAATCGCCCCAGTAGTTCACGTCGAAGGTCGGCACATAAAAGATCAGTTTGCCCGCGCACTGAAATCCAAAGTGATATGCGATCGCGCGGCCACCCAGCGCAAGCGCGCAGAAACGTAACTGATGCGCGGGATCGAGTTCCTCTACCAGCGCTCGCATCATGGCCCGTGGCGCGCTATCGAGAAACTGGCTGCGGACCCCGTTGAGTGACTGTCGAGTGGCGTGCTGCGCGAAGAACTCGTCCAGATGCCGCTGAATTTCCCGGCGATCCTCGATGTGACGAAACTCAAGATTTCCCTTGCGCCGAAGACGGTTCTCGTTGCGTCTAAGGCGTTCCTTGAGTGCTAACTGCTCGAAGACATTGCTGCCATCATCCCGCACCGTGGGGCACGAGTACTGAAATATGGCCTGGAAATGCCTCCGCAACTGCCACCTCGGACGCTCCAGAGATTCCAGCAAAGGTGAGTTCTCAGGCAAATTATTGAAAACGCATTCCGTCCAGGGAAACGACGCATCGAGCAACGCGGCAAACGCGGTATTCAGAACATCAAATGCGCGTTGCGGCAGGCAAAGCGGCCCATTGTAGTCGGCATAAGGCTCTCCAAGCAGGCGCACAGTTCTGTTCTGAATCACCAGGGGAACAATGCCCACCACCGCATCATCGGCGAAAATCACCGGAGCACACAGCGTGAGCGCATGGCCATGCGTTTTCCAGAAGGCACTTGCCCAGCCCCAGCTCTGGAACGCGCTGCCGCGACTCTCGTTATTCAATCGCTCCCAGGCGGGAGCAAACGACTGCAAGCGGGAAAAGTCCGTAACCAACTCGCAGCGCAGACCGCATGATTCGTGTGACATCGATCTCTTTCTAAAGTACATTGCTCGAAGTCAGGAAACGCGCTGAGGCGCTATGCCGCAGCAAGCGCTTGAATTTGCCGTGTGTGCCGCTTACTCTGGTGCGGAATTCGCGAATGCTGATTCGTCCCGGTATCCAGATCCGGTCCAGTGCCATCGGATTAGCGAAACGTCGGCAGATTCCGTCCATAACACAAAATGCAACATCGTATCCGGCACCGGCGGCGGCTCGCATTGCGGCGGGCGTTATGTCATCGGTGTTGCCATCCGGATAGGCAAAACAGGAACAATCGGAATGAATTTCGTTTTCGATCGTCGCCTTGCTGGCTCGAAGTTCGTGTACCAGCTGCGCGTGGTCTACGCGCGAAACGATAACGTGCTCGACGGTATGCGACCCCACATCGAAACCGTGTTTTCTCAACTCTCGTACGCCGTCCCAATCTAAAAATCCAAACAACTCCCTGGCTGCCCCATCCAGAACCAGCTCGTGCTCTGCGCGCAGCCGCGCAAGATACTCCATGCAGGCGGCCACCGGAAGCCGTTTGCACGTCCTTTCAAGAGCATCGGCAAACGCGATTCGGGCGGAATGACTTTGTGGCAGTATGACTTCTTCCCCCCGGGGCAGCGGCATTCGCTCCCTTGGCCAGTAGTAGGAACGGCAACACACCTCCGTGGGCCAGAGCAAGCGTTCATTGCCGACGTAGCCCGTTGGAATGAAAAAGATGGCGGGTACTCCCATCTGCTTCAGCAGTGGCGCGGCGTAACTTAGATTGTTTGCATAGCCATCGTCAAATGTGACTAAAGCCGCCCGGCGCGGTAATTTGCGTCCACCCCGAAACCACGCCCTGAAATCATCCAGCGAAATCGGATCGAAGAGGCGGACAATTTCCGTCAGGTGCCGCTGAAATTCGGTCACGGTCACCATGTTGGAAGAGCGTAATGGATGGTCGGAATAATCGTCGGAGATCACGCCGTGATATGCCAGCACGGCCACAGAGTTTTGGAGCGTGTCGAGATTCGCGGTATTCAAGCCCGACAAATCGGCGACCTCGAAGTACGAAGATTTACAGATGCTGACCATTTCTAGATGTACTTTCCAGTTCGGGCGTCTCTGCCTGTTAACCCTGCCCGTAGCAGGGATTGTTACGAAAAGAAACGCGATACCAGCGGAAGCCTGATGCTTTCAGGAAAAATCTCCGGAACCCGCAACTCCTTCCGTGTGGCAAGCAGAACAGCCGCCACGCAGAGAAGCCCAAGGATCGCTCCCATGTATAAGTGAGAGCCGACAACCGAACGAACGATTAACAGCGGTGTCGCCGCAGCCACAATGCACAGGTAGAAGGTGAGAAACTTAATATCGAAGATCTCAATGCCAACCGCAAACCTGAGCGCCACCTGCCTGAGGAGCGATAGAACAACCGCCGCGATAGCGTCGGTTATTGCGGCTCCAAGCGCGCCATATCGCGGAATCAGAATCAGAGCGAATATGACAGTTGCGGCGGCGGTTAGAAGATTGCAAGCCACCACGTGACGCGCCTTGTTGAGCGCTTTCAAGGTCACGCCATTGAATCCCCACATCGCCTGAAAATAACAGCCGGCCGACAGGACCGCGAGTATGGGCGCGGCATCGGCATAGCGCACACCGTACAACACGATGGTGAGCGGTCGCGCAAAAGCGAAGGTCGCTACAAAAATCGGGAACGTGAATACAGCGACCCATGTCGCCGTGCGCCAATACAGGTGCCCCAGGCCTTCCCTATTACCATTGGCGAACATTCGCGCGGCAGCCGGCATGTATAGAATTCCCGTCATGTTGCCCACAATGTGATTCAAAGTGGCCAGGGGCACCACCATCCTGAAGAAAGCTGCCTCCCGCAATCCGCAGAAATACCCGACCAGCAGGGCGAGAACCGAATCGTTCAGGACCAACAGCAAGTCCGACGTCATCATTGGCGCGACGAAAGATAGCAACTCGCGGTACGGCACTTGGATCCCGCCACGGCGGAGGTGGGCCAGGAGACCCTCGCGCTGCAGGTGCAACAGTAGAACCCATGAGTAGATCAGGATGCCAAGCACACTGGACGCGAGATACCCATAGGCAAGAAACAACACACTTGCGTGACCGGCAATCAGCAGCAGCACAACCGCCAGTCTTAGTGCAGGCGCCAAAACATAACGCCGAAAGAATATCGAGCGTGGGTTGGCCAAACTGGCGAACACGCCCATCAATATTCCGTCGAGCCCTTCAAACGGAACCATGAAAATGAGAACTGCGAGCACGACGAGGGATTCTTTTTGCTGGTGTACCAGCACCAGCAGCTTGTCGGGAAAATAGAAAAACGCCGCGATCACGAGCGCGCCGGAAATGGCTATCAAGCCTGCCGATAGCAGCATCGTGCCGAACATTTTCGGGTAGTCCTGGCGCTGGTGGTAAATGGAAACGAAGCGCGGGACAGCTTCCTGGGAACCAAAGCTCGACAAAACCTGCAGAAGCATCACAGCGGAAAAAGCGTATGCCCAAGCTGCATAATCGTTTATCGACAGGTGGCGTACGATCAGCACTTGCGTCAAGGCGGTCAGGCCGACAGCTACTACCCGGCCAGCTAGTAGTAGCCCGGAGCCGCGAATGTGGCTGCGCACGGCCACCGTGGCTTCGGAGGTGATGTCGTTATTCGGAGTTCCGACGGAGGATGCCATTTGTTTTTGTATTGTGGGGAAAAACAGAAAGAATAAGATTTCGGTTAAATCAAGGGCACTGACGCCCCCTGATTCACATCGCCATGTTTGCCTGCGACTAGTCTAAGCAGGGCCTTACCAGCAGTGCCCTTCGGCTATGCGCCACTCCCGGCCAACACCACTGAGACCGTCTTGAACAGGATCCGCATATCCATTCGCAAGCTCCAGTTCTCGATGTACTCGAGATCGAGAGCCAGATTCCTTTCCAAAGACGCACAACGACGGTCGAGAACCTGCCGCAGTCCGGTTATCCCCGGAGTGACTTCCAAAAGCCGGAGATGCTGAAGCTCATGGAAATTACCTGTTGCTTTACTCTCTAGCTCGGTTGTCAGAGCTTCCCAATCATCGAGTGGGTGCGGACGTGGGCCAACCAAGCTCATGTCGCCTTTGAGCACGTTCCAAAACTGCGGCAACTCATCGATGCTGTACCTCCGCAGGAAGGCGCCAATCCTGGTGACGCGGGGATCTTCGCACATCTGGAAGAATGGCCCCTCAACCTCGCCGCCTTTGCGCAACGATTCTTTTAGAGCATCCGCGTTCGCCACCATGGTACGGAATTTCAAACATTTGAATTCTCGTCCTTTTCTTCCCAAACGAGCGGACCCATAAAATACCGGGCCTCGCGAATCCAATAGGATCGCGATCGCCGTCACGACAAGCACTGGTGAAAGCGCCGCCAGCGCGAAGCCGGCCACAATCACATCGAGACAGCGCTTGATGAACAGGCCGGCCGCCGGGATCGGTTCCTCGTGCAACGCCATGACCGGCAAGTTTCCCAAGTACTCGATGACGGGCTGTCGTCCGGTCGTGTCAAACAGCTCAGGTACCAGCTTCACGTCGAGGCGATTGGCCCTGGCCATGGCAATGGCCCGCTGCGCCAGGTCGCGCTCAGAAGGATTCGTGACTATGATTTCGTCCGCGAACACGGCACGCGCAACGCGCGGCAGATCTTCAATGCTGCCCAGTACGCTCGGTTCGCCCATGTGATCCTGGTCGAGGAAACCGCAGACCAACACGCCCAACCGCTTGTGGCGAGACAAGGCTTCCGCAACTGCGCGTCCGGTCTTGCCCGCCCCTACGATGAGAGCGTGGCGAACGTTCAGCCCGGCATCTACCCGGTGTTCAACCAGTTTGCGCTCCCATACCCTCCATGTTGTCATCAATAGCGCGCTCAACAATGCGCACCCCGCCAGCATAACGAGGAACACTTCCTTTGCGTCCAGCAAATAAACCAGAACGCTCAGAATCAGCGTCGCCCAGCAAACCGACTTAACAACCGCGCGTATTTCCTCTTCGAACAATCGCGTTTGTGCCGTCTCATAGAGGCCCTGGACATATGCAAACCCCAGGCTCATGCCTCCGAACAGCAGGTAGTACGCGGTCGTATGTTCCAACGTCTTGAAGATCGTCCAACCACTGTGGTCCGGTACCACTACCGACTTCGACGCGAAGCGCAAACTTGTGATTGCCGCAACACTGAGAAATAGGCAGCACAGGTCTGTCGCTACATAACGCCACTGCATCCAGCGACGGCTTGATATTCCCGCCCTCCTATTTGCGGCGGGGAGGATGCGCCTCAATGCGGTGGCTTCCGCCTGGATGCCTTTCTCAGATAATTCCAATGTCCGGCGGAAGAGTACGGCAGACGAATGCATCTTCGTGTTCACGGGCCTCTCACTTCGTTCCGGCACAACGTGGAAATCAGCGTTTTGACGAGTGGCTTGGGTCTTCATACGACGTTCAGAGAGCGACGAATGCGTTGCTCCGCTGCACTTTGCAAAGACGAACTGATGATCGGGATGGTAACTTGCGCGGCCCTGTAGACGAGCCGCGAGATCCGATACGCGCGCTGTTCAAAACAACTTGGAATACAACGCATCAGGTATGGGGAATGTTCGATTATTAAGTACGGCGCCGAGCACGGGCACATCCGCTTGCTCCATTTCGAACCTCACTCGCATCGCCGTGTCGCGCCGGGTTGAATTTGCCTCCAGGATCAGCACAATTCCGTCGCTGAGGCGGCCCAAGAAAATGCCTTGGCCGCGATCTGGTAGCGTGGGACCGTTGATCAGAATGTAATCAAAATGCGAACGCAGTTCGCGCAGGCGGAATGCGGTGCTTTCCGATTGCGCCGCATGCAAATCAGACACCGCGCCGCCGGCGGTAATCAACGCAAGATTGCTGTCGCCAATCTGGCGGGCGTGGGAGCTAAGAGCAGAATCGCTCATTGCTGCCTCGCTGAAGCCGCTTTGGTTGCTCACTCCAAAAAACTTGTGCAGCGAAGGTGCCAGCAGATTCGAGTCGACGACGCATACGGATCGGTTGACGCATGCTGCCAGTGTCATCGCCGTGCGTGCGCATATCTCCCCTTGTAAAACGGCCGGTTGCACAGAGCAGAAGGTGACAACTCTGGCGTCCGCAGCGTCTGCTCCTCCAGCGAACAACCGTTGACACAGTTGATTGATTTCAGGATCAGCTCCGCGTTCGTTCGCAAAGACTTTTAGCGCTGGCCTCTCCGCTACCTCCAGCGCAGGAAATGCTGCGGAAGCGAACAGCTTTGGCTCGCGCCCAAGGTTCTGAAGCAATTCGAAATTTCGGCTCATTGTAGGCTTTCCAAAAGGGAATTAGAGGCTTCGCCGGTTGCGGAGCAACTGGATAAGGCTCTCAACCGGGAATTGCTGTCTGTTTGAGTTCGGGCGCAACGCCGCTGTTTGCGCGAACGCCGTCGCTCAACCAAAAGTCCAAACATTTGACGGAAGCGCGTCCGCCTTCGACGGCTACGGCGGCGCTGTATTCTCCCGTGGGTTTTAGCGAGCGCAACGCCCACATCTGGCCGTCGCTGAACAGGACTCGAAATTCTCCGCCTGCTGACCACACTTCCAGTTCGCTCAATGGTAACGAGAGACCTTCAGCGCGCCCTTTGAGGTAGGCTTCCTTGCGGGTCCAGCAATCGAAAAAGACGCGCGAGCGCTCGGATGCCGGCAGTGCATACCATTCCGCGAGCTCCCGGCTCGTGAAAACGCGCATGGCAACGTCTGGAGTGGCGAGTCGCGCATCGATCCGCTCAATGTCGATGCCAACCTCGTGCCGTGCGACAGCGTAGAGGGCCAAAGTGCCTGAGTGCGAGACGTTGAAATGGACTCCGCACTTGTCCGCCAGAAAGAGCTTTCCCTTCGCAGTGGACCGCAGCAGCAAAGCTTGTGGCGCCGTCTGCATATAGCCGGAAAGTATGTGCCTGAGAATGCCGCGTGCCGCTACAAACAGATTGCGGTGGAGCAGGAAGCGAAATTGACTTGTTCGTTCAATTTCATTAGGCGCAAGTGTCCTGGCCAGGCCGCGCAACACCGCCGAGCCGACATCAAGCCTCGCGCGCCAGATGTGCACGTCGTCAGGCCCGAGTTCGATGCACTTTAACGTCTCCACGTTTGACCAATCATGGCTTACCGCTCTTGCGAGGCCGTGAACGTAATCGGCAGACGAGTCAGGCCGCGCAGCCCCAAGTTCGAACGCCATTGCAGTGCTACATTCGGCTCAAGCGCAAAATCACCCAGGCGCCGCAGGATCGTCTCAAACACCACTTTGCCTTCGATTCGCGCCAACGCCGCACC
>JBEKQP010000067.1:0-33961 GCA_049519595.1 Candidatus Korobacteraceae bacterium
AGCGTGAACGGTATTCCGGTGGCGAGCGTTCCGCTGCTGGCCGGAACAAATCGTGATGTGCAAGTCGTTCTCCCGCAAGATCTGCTGACCAGCAATAACGCGCTTAGCTTCGAGCTGACCGGGCTCTGTGCGGACTGTTACGCGGGCGCGGAGCCGGTGCCGTGGATCACCTTTAACCTGGCGAGCGCCCTGGAAGTATCGGGCACGCTGCTGCCCCTGGCGAACGATCTGAATTTGCTGCCTGCGCCATTCTTCGATCCTTCAGTGAAGCGCGCCTGGAGCCTGCCCTTTGTTTTCTCGGAAAAACCTGACGGCAAAACACTGGAAGCGGCGGGCGTGGTCGCGTCGTGGTTTGGAAAACTATCCGACTATCGCGGGGTGCGCTTTCCGGTGCAGATTGGGAAGTTGCCGATGGGCAACGTCATCCTTTTCGCCTCCGGCCAATCGGAATTGGCGGGAGTGCTGAGCGTGAAGGGCACGCCGAAGCCGACCATCGCCATACGCGACAATCCGGTGGATCGTTACGGCAAGGTATTGTTGATCGTGGGAGCTAATGGCTATGAGATGTTGACGGCAGCTAGGGCGCTTGCCAGCGGAAGCTTCACGCATGAAGGCGATGCGGCGTTGTTCGACAAGGGAAACACCCCGGCGCGTGATGAGGCTTACTTAGCGCCGCGTTGGCTGAAACCGGATGCCCGTTCCAGTCTCGGCGAGTACACAACCACGGAACAACTGAAAGTCTACGGCAGCGGGTCGATAGATACCTACTTTCGTATTCCGCCCGACCTACACTTCTCGCCCAACGACATGGTGCGCCTGGACCTGCGATATCAGTATTCGGGTGTGCTCCGAGGCACGCATTCCGTGCTCGAGGTGAAGCTGAATGGCTCCCATATCGGCTCCATCAAACTCTCGCCGGAGCTGGATGCGAATGCGGTTCACCATGATGGCATAGGACTTCCAGCCCAGGGACTGCATCCATATTCGAATACCCTGACCTTCGAGTTTGTTTTTGATGCCACGAATCGTGCATCGTCAGGTCAGGCTCAGTTTGCCGCGATCATGCGGGATTCCACGATCGACCTGCGGGGGTACTCCCACTTGGCAGTCATGCCCAAGCTGGAACTGTTTTCCGAGGCGGGATTCCCCTTTACCAGGCATCCCGACCTCTCCGGGACCGCGGTAGTGATGCCGAGTGAACCCTCGGCGGCGGAACTGGAGCTGTATCTGGGTGCAATGGGCTACTTCGGTGCGCAGACCGGGCTGCCGGCGCTGTTGGTTACCGTGGCATCGCCCACGCAGCTTGAAGCAGTGCGCGACAAGGACCTGCTGGTAATTGGAAGCCGCGGCGATCTATCGCTTTTTCAGGACTGGGCGGCGAACATGCCCATCGTAGCCACCGAATCGGGTTGGCGACTCGGTGCTGCACCCGCCTGGTGGCATTCGCTTTCTCCCGAGTTTCCCCTGAAGGATTCTGACCGGCAGCAGATCGACGAAATCTTAGGCTCGGATGCCGGACTTGATTCCGTGGTCTTTGGTTTTGAATCGCCTCTGAAGGCGGGAAGATCCGTCGTCGTTCTCAGCCCCGAAGATCGAGATAACGTTCTCGCGCTGGAAACGATGTTTCTGCCGGGGCACAGATCCGGCAACGTCTACGGAACGGTTTCGATATCTCAGGGGGGTGTCCTCCGCTCCTTTCACGTCGGCAGGACTATCTACCGAGTCGGGCAGATGAGCTGGTACCGGCAAATCAGTTTCTGGATGGCGGAATTCTACTGGCTGGTCCCGGTCATCGCGTTGCTTTGCATGACGGCAGTTGCAAAGTGGCTGTATTACGCGCTGGAGTCTTTGGCTGCCCGGCGGCTGCAGGCGCGCGAGTCGTGAACGAGCGTCCTACTGCCGCGCGCGGTGTGGTGGTGCTGGTGAGCATAATCCTGCTGGCAGGCACGACCTTCGCCGCTCCCGCGAACTGGCCGCTCTGGAGCAATTACTGGGCGAAGTTTGCCAGCGCGGACGGCCGCATTGCGGACCCGGAAGAACAGGGCCGGACGACTTCGGAAGCACAGGCCTATGGCATGTTTTTCGCGCTGGTGGCGAATGACCGTGAGCATTTTGCGCAGTTGCTGGATTGGACCGAGCTGAACCTGGCGGAAGGCGACCTCAGCTACCATCTGCCGGCATGGGTCTGGGGTGCGCGGCCGGACGGAAGCTGGGGTGTTCTGGATCGCAATTCGGCCAGTGACGCGGATTTGTGGATCGCCTATTCGCTGATACAGGCGGGCCGCCTTTGGCGGGAGCCCAGTTATGGATCGCTGGGAAGGGCTCTGGCTAAACGGATTGCCACCGAAGAAGTCGTGGAGCTGCCGGGTTTCGGGACGATGCTGTTGCCGGGGAATCGAGGATTCAGGCACGGGGACTGCTATGAGCTCAATCCCAGTTATGTACCGCTTGAGGTGCTTTCCGGCTTGGCGTACGACATTCCCGAGGGGCCGTGGCGCAAGATCGCCGATAACGTGCCGAATTTGGTTCAGGCAAGCTCGCGGAGCGGCTTCGCGATGGACTGGGTGACGTACCAGCCGGGCAAAGGTTTCGTTCCGAGCGCCGGTCCACACGAGGCGCCGGTGGGAGCGTGGGATGCGATTCGCGTCTACCTCTGGGCGGGTATGTTGGACAAGAAAGTGCGAGAGCGGAGAGTCATCTTGGACGCACTCGCGGGCATGGATACTTATCTTCAGCATGCTAAGGCACCGCCGATGATAGTAAGTCAGGAAGGCACCGTGATGGACCCAAACGGCGGAGTGGGATTTTCCGGGGCTCTGGTTCCTTATTTGCAAGCGCGAGGCTCGGAGGATTTGGCGGCAAGACAACGAAGCAGAGTTGAGGCCGCCTTCGATCCGGGCATCGGACTGTACGAAAAGAAACCGCGCTACTTTGACCAGAATCTCTTGCTTTTTTTTGCGGGATGGACTGGAAAGCGTTTTCGCTTCCCGCCGTTTGGAGCGTTGGAAGTAAGTTGGAGTTCTCAATGAGGCGACGTATCTGGTTGGTTTTTCTGTTCCTGCTGTTGCTGGCAGGGATTGCCACCGCTGCGGTGGGCGCGTCCAGCGCGATTGCTCTGCTGCTGGACAAAGCGCGATCCCTAGAAGGACGCGGCCGCATGGACTTGGCTACTCAAACCTGGCAGCAGGTTCTGCTCGCTGACCCGAATCAACCAGAGGCGCTTGCCGGACTATCGCGCGCGGCCAAGGAAGGCGGCCGGGCGGAAGAAGCAAAATCCTATCTGGAGCGTCTGAAGCGCGTCAATCCGAAGGACCCTGCCATCGCGCGGATCGAGGAGATGCGGGCGCTCACATCGCAGCAACGTACGCGGCTGGCCGAGGCGTCGCGTTTGGCTCGCACGGGGCATGCGGACGACGCGGTGCGAATTTACCGGGAAGTCTTTGGCAACGACCCGCCCCCTGGTGACTGGGCTATCACTTACTTCGAGACGATGGCTGCTACCACCACCGGCCGGGAGCCGGCGATAGAGAATCTGCGGCATTTGACTCAGCGTTATCCCGAGAACCAGCAATATCGTCTCTCATTAGCCCGCTTGTTAACCTACGACGCAAAGACGCGCCAAGAGGGCGTGCACATGCTATCGACACTGGGTGGAAGCCGCGACATCAAGGAACAGGCGCGCCAAGCTTGGCGGCAGGCATTGCTATGGGAGGAGTCCAACCCCGCCTACAAGTCACTTCTGGGAACTTATCTGGAGCGGTATAGCGATTCCGTGCTGGCGAAAATTGCCGAGCGATTCAAGCAGCAACAGGTGGAAGCGGCGGCCAAGGCCACCA
The DNA here is from genome assembly GCA_049519595.1 of Candidatus Korobacteraceae bacterium. Lineage (GTDB taxonomy): Bacteria > Acidobacteriota > Terriglobia > Terriglobales > Acidobacteriaceae > CAWBRT01. The sequence goes on from JBEKQP010000067.1 coordinate 3,837, forward strand.
TTACAGCTCCCGCGACCGGTGCCGACGAGGGAAAGGGCTACGAAGCGCTGAAAGCCGGGAACCTGGCGGCGGCGGAGAACTACTTTAGCAAGGTTCTGCACACGCAGCCGAAAAGCTCCGGGGCGCTTGCCGGACTCGGCTACGTGCGCATGAAGCAAGAGAATTTCGACGAGGCGGCAAAGAACTTCGAGGCGGCCAAAGCAATTTCGCCGCAGAGCAAGAACATTATCGACGGTTTCAATACCGCGAAGTTCTGGGCGCTGGTCAAGCAAGGATCCGTGGCTCTCGATCATGACCGGTCAGAGGAAGCGGCACGCAGCTTTCAGGCGGCATTGGAACTGCGGCCGAATTATCCCGAGGGATTGCGCGGACTGGCCGGCGTCCGCATGAAGCAGAGCCAGTTTAAGGTTGCTGCGGATAACTATCGCCAGTTAACGACGCTCGATCCGCAGAACGCGAAAACATGGACCGGACTGATCCTCGCCGAGTACAAGTCCGGCGATATGCGAGCCGCTGCGGATACGGTCAGGCAGATTCCTCCGGCGGTGCGCCTGCTATTGGGCAAAGATGCCGATTACCAGGCGCTGATGGCCGCTGTTTACGAAGCCAACGGCCAGTCGCTCGAAGCCGAGAAATACCTGCGGCAGGCAATGCTGCTGGCCTCTGCCTCGCCGGGTGGCAAAAGCGCTTCAGAATTGCAGGTTGAATTTGCCAGTACGCTCATGGAGGGCGGGCAGGCAGCCCGTGCGGCCGACTACTTTAAGCGCGTAACCGAAGTGCATCCGGAAAACCTGAAGGCCTGGCAAGGACTGCTCGGATGCTATGTGCAGATTCGTGAGTATGCGCGGGCGGTGGCGACGCTGCGCCGTATACCGCAATCCGCCTACGATGAAGTCATTCGCAATGTCGATTTCCTGAACGTGATCGCGGCTATCCACATGGAGCAGGGACAACTTGACACCGCCGAAGCATTCCTGCAGCGGGCCTCGCAATTGGACGTGGCTCCCGATAGCAAGAGCAGGCTGACGACGCAGATGGAATTTGCAGGCCTGTTTCTGAAGCAGGGCAAGAAGGAAAATGCCAACGAACTGTACCAGTCGCTGGTGGATCAAAACGAGAATCGTCCCGATGTTTGGCAGGCCTACGTTTCGGCGCTGCACGAGCAGCATGAGGATGAGCGCGCCCTAGCGCAGGCGCTGCAAGCCCCCGAGCACGTGCGGCAGATCCTGAACCGGGACACCGGATTCGTCAGTGTGATGGCGGCAATTTACGTTTCTGTGGGGCAGGCGGATGAGGGAATTCGTTTGTTGAAACAGGCGCGCGGACCCTACGAGGTGCAGCGGAGGCTGGCGCCGGCTGACATCGATATTCAGTTAGCCTGGGCTTTGCTCGCCAAGGAGGACAGGGAAGAGGAGTTGTATTCCTTGCTCGCTCAGACCGCGGCGCGCAACGACCTGACGCCGCACCAGCAGGAAGATCTGCGGGCGATATGGGGCAACTGGAGTCTTACACGGGCTCAGCAGGCGTTGGATGCCGGGGATCTGAACCGCTGCATCTCGATACTCTCCGCCGCTGTCCGCGCCATTCCGGGCGATCCCAAGTTGAAGTCGATGCTGGCCGGAACCTTCATGAAGACTGGCGATAAAGTCCGTGCACTGAGGGTCTATGAGCGCTGGGGACTCGGTGGAGGGAATTCAGACGACTACCGAGGAGCGATCGGCTCCGCCATGGCGCTACAAAATCCGCAGCTCGCCGATTTTTGGCTGCGCCAGGGTCTGCACAAGTGGCCACAAGACGCCACTTTGCTGGATATGGCCGGCCGAATCGCCGCCACTCGCGGCGACTACGCCAAGGCTCAGCTTTATTGGAAGCAGGCTATTGCCGCTCTTCCGGCACACGATAGAGCCGCACCAGTGCTTGGCGGGCAAAACGCGAAGGGCTTGAACTCGCTATTGGGAGACGCCGCGGAAAACCTGTCGCGCCTATTGGTTCCCACAGGTGGCGCGCGGAACGACTCCTCTAGCCTGTTACCGGTGGTGTCCCAGTATCCGAACAGGAAGGCGGCGTCCGACGAATTCCTGCGTGAGCCGGCTTCAACGCTATCTCCAGCAATGCCGATCATCCCGGCTCTGAGACCACGGCGAACCGAATCGGCTGTCCTGGTGAAAGGGCGCGATGGTTTCAACATTACGCCGGATGGCAAGACGCCGAGTTCGTCGCAGTCGCAGTCCAAGAGTGCGGACGATTCTGGCCGACTGAGCGTCAGTCGATTGCAACAGGACGCATTGACCGACATTCAGGACAGAGATTACACGCCCGCGATTTCCAAAGAGCAGCGTGCGACAACCAGCAAGGATATGGATGCGGCGGTCGAATCCGTTGCCCCGCCGAGCGCCCGCGACGCGCGATGGGACAGTACCTTCGTCAGTACCGCAACCCTGAGCAGAAAAGAAGGGATCGAAGGCGAGATTGCCGCGATCCAGTTGCGCAATGTGCCGTTTGTCAGCGCCGGAACCGACGTTCTGAGCCGTTCGGGAACGCCTGGATTCGACCGTACCATTACCGAATCGGCGCACTTGGTTGTGAGTGCGCCTATCGGCGACCAAAACAGAGTATCGCTGCGCGTGGAACCGGTTTTTATTTACGCGGGAAATTCAAGCACTACGTCGGATCTCCAATTAGGAACGCTGCCTCTTGGCGCCAGTTTCCCAACCCAGGCGGCTACCGGCGTAGCTGCGCAAGGGGAATTCTCCAGAAGCGATTTCGGGTTGATGGTCGGCACCACCCCGCAGGGTTTTCTGGTCACGAATCTGACTGCGGGGGTACGCTACCGGCCCATGGATGGTCCCTTCACATTCACCTTCAGCCGGGAGCCTGTCAAGGACACGGTCCTGTCCTACTCCGGAGTTCGTGATCCCAATAGCGGCCTCACATTCGGTGGTGTCATGGCTACGGGGGGCTCTGTCAAGGGCAACTGGGGCTCTGGCACTTCCGGGATTTATGTGAGTGGGGGGTACCAGAATATCCAGGGACAGCAGGTTGCGGACAACTCGCGCATTGACGGCAACGTGGGAACCTACTGGCGCGTGCTGGAGCGTCCGACTGGTTCGCTCTCGGTTGGAATGAACCTGACCGGTATGCATTATGACAAGAATTTGAGATTCTTTACCCTTGGACAGGGCGGATACTTTAGCCCGCAGAGCTATTTTCTATTCAATGCACCGATTCGCTGGGTAGGGAAATGGCAGCGAATTGAGTACCTCGTGGCCGGGAGCCTGGGATCGCAATACTTCGAGGAAGATTCGACTCCTTACTTTCCGCTAGCCTCGCCGGGTCAGGCAAATCCGTACTACGTGGGACAAGCCAAAACCGGTGCGAACTACAGCTTGGACCTGCGTGTTGGTTACCGCCTAGCCCCGAATTGGTATCTAGGCGGCTTTGTCACCGCGAACAACACGCAGAACTACACCTCGCAGGCGGTGGGCTTCAACGTCCGATATCTGATTATGCAGGCTCCATCGGTTTCGTCTGACTTCCAGATGACCCCGGTTCCGGACTGGCGCGGCGTCTCGCCGTCTGGTGTGCAATAGATAATTTGGAAGTTGATGTGTGATTTATACGGGCCCTTGGTTTACGTCTCTCTTGCCGGGGCCTGTGCCGTTCTTTATGAGACCACGGCGGGGCGCTCCCATCTCGATCATTTCGAAGCCAAATACCCGTTGGGAGCCGAGGTATCGATGCTTTCCAAAAGAGATTATCATTCGCCTATGACAGACTCTGAGCACGTACTCCATGGACAAGTCGCTGTCGTCACCGGTGGCGGACGCGGGATCGGCGCCGCCATCGCCCGCAGGCTTGCGGGACTGGGAGCCACTACGGTCATCGTCGGCCGCACCCCTCAGCCTCTCGAAGAAACCGCCGAGCAAATTCGTCAAAGTGGTGGCGATTGTCGCCCCCACGTTTGCGACCTGACCTCGCTCGCGGCTGTCGAGCAACTCGCGAGTAGTGTTCAGCACGCCTTCGGACGTGCCGACATCCTGGTTAATAACGCTGCTGTCAGAGGTCCCGCCTCTCTGCTTCACGAACTTGCTCCCGAGCATTGGGACGAGGTTTTCGACACCAATGTGCGCGGAGTGTTTTTTGCCATTCGCGCCTTTGCTCCTCTCATGATTGCCGCCGGCAAAGGTCACATAATTAACATCTCTTCGCTTGCTGCCAAGAATCCTGTGCCCAATCGCGCCGTCTATGCCGCTTCGAAGTCGGCGTTGAACGGCCTTACCTATTCTGTGGCCGAGGAGCTTCGGTCGCACAACATTCGCGTCTCGGTCGTCTGTCCCGGCTCAACCGACACCTCGTTTGGCCGCCATCCCGGCAAAGACACCTCGAAGATGCTCCAGGCCGATGACATCGCGCACGTTGTCGCCATGCTGGTCACGCAGTCCCCACAGGGCTTCGTCAGCGAGGTGCTCATCCGTCCGACCATGAAACCCTAGCAGGCTGCGGAAAAAACTCACATCAGTGTCGTCCTGAGGTCGCGCCAATTTTGCGCTTGGGATCTGCTTTGCTTTCAGCACGCGCAGACAGCAGATCCTTCGCTTCGCTCAGGATGACACCCTCAGAAAAGATAGAGAATAGGATCGCCAGCATTGCAGGTCGGCCTCAGCTGGGTGAAAGGTACTGACCAAATCCGAACGACGGCGACGAGGTCGTTGTGGAAATCGAGAAGATGGGATGCCTTTGCAACCGAATCACGATGCTGGGGACGGGTTGACCCGTTCCGCCCGGCCGTTAGCGGCGGACTTGTAGATGGCCTCAACGATCTCCAGAGCCCGCAATCCGTCTTCGCCGCTGACCGGCGGAGGGCTGCCTTGCCGGATCGAACGAGCCAGATCTGACAAGAAATTGACGGCCAGGATGCCGCTGTAGCCTGGATGCGGCGGGAGTTCGAAGATAATGTGACGCTGCGGCGTTGATGCAAATTCGGGCGCGTCGCTGCACACGAATAAGTCTTCTTTTAAGCCTTCGAAGGACGGGCTCCAGGAAAGCACGCCCTGAGTTCCACGCACACCTAGATATAAGTCCCGGCCGGCGGGATAAGAATCTGGCGCAGTGTAGCTGATGTTCAGCGCCAGAACCGCCCCGCGCGAGAACGTAAGCAGTGCGTAGGAATTGTCTTCAATGTCGTACTGTTCGTTGATCTTAACGTTGCGTCCCAAAACCTCGACTACTTCGTCCTCCAGGAGCCAGCGATAAAGGTCAATCCAGTGGACGCCGAGGTTATGCATAGCGCCGCCGCCGCTCAGCTCCTTGCGAAGCATCCAGCCGGCGTGCCCGTCCAGGTAACGATGCACCCGGCCGGCAGCACAACGACCTTCGCAACCCACCACACTGCCCAAAATGCCCTCGTCGAGAAATGTCTTAATCTGGCGCGCCACCGGGTGATAGCGCCACACATAAGGAGTGGAAAGCGTGATCCCCGACTTGCGCGCCGCGGCGATCATGCGACGCACTCCGTCGGCGCTGGCAGCCATAGGTTTTTCCACCAGCACGTGGATACCACGTTCAGCGCAGGCAACGGCGGCGTTCGGGCAAGCTGCGTGCGGCAGAAAGATGATTGCTAAATCCAGCCGTTCCCGCTGCAACATGTCGCGCCAATCCGTGTACCGCCGCAGGCCGAAGTCCTTTACAAACGCATCCAGTAGGCCGGTATCGGACTCAGCGACCGCCGTCACAGCGAAATCCGGCACGGCGCTGAAAGTAGGCATGTAGGCGCGCGGATGCAAATGAGACAAGCCGATCACCCCGACCGCTAGAGGTTGGTGTTGGCGGTTCGTCAGAATCTCCCATCTCTGGTTTGGAAATGCGTGGGCTTGTCCAACTGCGTCCCCCCGGTCGCGATCCAATGGCTGGTCCACTCGATCAACTGGCTTACGCTCACGGACGGATAGCCGAACAAGCGGTGACAGAGCCCGGCATTATTCAGCAGCGCGGTGCTGGCCTCCTGACCTTCGAGCAACGGTTTCTTGCCAAACAGTTCTCCGAAGCGGCAGGCGAGCGCGCGAACGGACAGCGTTTCCGGGCCGGTTAGATTCAGAACCATCGGGGGCGTCCGGCAGATGGAGAAACTGCGCAGGCAAACCGAATTCGCATCTCCCTGCCAAATAACATTCACCGCGCCCATGCTCACGTCCACCGGTTGGCCTCGAAAAACCTTCGTGCCAATGTCCAACACAACGCCATAGCGCAGATCGATGGCATAGTTGAGCCGTACCAGGCAGACGCGCGTTCCGTAACGCTCGGAGAAGTACTCGAACATACGCTCGCGTCCGAGCACCGATTGGGCATACTCGCCAATGGGTGCGGGTGGTGTCTCTTCCGTTGCCCCGCCGCCGATCACAGGCACTAACGGATAGACGTTGCCGCTGGAGAGCACGACGATCCGCGATTCGCGGAAGCGTTCCGCAATCCGAGCCGGCAGGTAAGTGTTCACCGCCCAGGTGAGACTTTCGCTACCGGTCGAGCCGAACTTGCGTCCAGCCATGAAGATTACGTTTTCCGCATCCGGCAATCCGGCGAGCTGCGACTCATCGCTGAGATCGGCGCGGTGCGTGTCGATGTTGTGGTCCCGTAGAAATTTCTCGGCGCAGGGGTCGGTAAAACGTGCAACGCCGACGACCCGCTTGTGGACCCCGGCTGCGGAAGCCGCTCGGGCCGCTCGGCGCGCCAGGCTGGGTCCCATCTTGCCGCTGACTCCGAGAATCAGAAGATCGCCCTGCATCTCCCGCAAGGCGATTTCATCATGTGGGCGGGGCCGGGAGAGTTCGTCCTCCAATTCCTCTTCGGACCGAATCAGCTGGGGCTTCACGTGGCCTCCATTGACGATGTTGGCGGCGGGGCGACTGCCCGCTTTGATAGTAAAATGGCCGCGAGGCAAGACATTAGCTCTCAAGCTACCGCGGTCCATCCGGGACGTCAAGCAGTGCGAGGAAAACCGATGGATGATGTGACGTGTGGAGTACCTTCTACCGGAAAGCCGGAGGCGAGTGCGTCAGCCATGCAGGTTCGTTTGCTCCGGCATTCTGACCTGCCTGGCGCAATGCGTCTGAAGGAGGCCGCCAATTGGAACCAGACGGACGAAGACTGGGCGCGACTGTTGGAACTGGAGCCGGAAGGCTGCTTCGTGATCTCGCAAGATGATGTCGTCGCTGCCTCGGCCACGGTGGTGGTATATGGTGCGGATCTTGCCTGGATTGGGATGGTCTTGACCCTGCCTGAGTTCCGGAAACGGGGCCTTGGCGGCCGCCTCATGGAGCGCGTCCTGGAGTTTGCCGCCAGTCGCTCCGTTGGGAAAGTTGGCTTAGATGCCACAGACATGGGATTCCCCCTGTATCGTCGCTTTGGCTTCGAGACCGAATGCATTGTGGAACGATGGGAACGTCCGGCGGGTTTCGCACCCGTATCGCCGGTGGTTCTCGATTCATGGCGACCCGCTCCCGACCTGGACCTGCTCGCGTTCGGGGCCGAACGGTCAAAGTTGCTGGAGAGTTTGGCACGCGTGGACGCCGCGTCGGTGGGCGACGGCGAGGGCTTCGCGATGGTACGGCCCGGGTCCAAAGCTGCATACTTCGGCCCGTGCGTTGCAAAGTCGCCCGCCGCCGCCGAGGATCTCCTGAGATGGTTTCTGGCAAGGCACTCTCGGGAACAGGCGTGCTGGGATATTCTGCTGGATAACCACGACGCTGTGGCTCTTGCCCGGAAGTACGGCTTCCAGCCAGTGCGAAGACTTAGGCGCATGGTACGAAACCTGAAGCCGCCCGCAGCCCTAGTGAATCCGAAGTACTCGACCGTGTTTGCTATTGCGGGTTTCGAATACGGCTAAGGAGACATGAGGGACCGCGGGAACATCAGCCACAGGACTACCTCGCGGATTCGAGCGCGCCGCATGTCGCAGAACCGCCTCCTTCGGCTGCGGCAATTTCTGAACCAACACTAGTCCTTCAAGTCAGTTTGAGTTTCGCGCCGGAGACGAGATCGCGCCGGATGTGCTCTGCCGGTGCCGCATTGGCGCAGGTTCTCTGTTGCAAAACCGCTCACGAGCAGTACAATTCGAGCAATTCAGGACTCTAGATTAGATTACGGCTTACACCGTGCACCACGACTGGTACGCGATGCGCACTGTGCGGGGTCTACCTTCATCCGTACTGCACCGATACCAGGGGCATCAATTTGCGGAGCATGATGATGAACGCATGGGAGAAACAATGCGACTGAAGAATATCTGTGAAGAAACACGGTGTCGCAAACGCACCGTGCGGTTGATCCTGGCGACGCTGATTCTCAGCTCGATAGCAATGGTTGCGCAACAGAGGCCTGGACAGGCGACGCTTGCGGCGTGTACTTCCAACGGGCCGCAACTTCCGTTCTGTAAAGCGGTGCGAGGCGACCGGGCGGAAGGCTGGCTGCCACAGAGCCGTTCCGAAGTTATGGCACGCAACGGCATGGTCAGCACCAGCCAGCCGCTGGCGGCTGAGGCCGGACTACGCATCCTGATGCAGGGAGGTAATGCCGTTGACGCGGCGGTGGCCACCGCAGCGGCGCTAAATGTAGTTGAACCCATGATGATCGGAATGGCGGGCGACCTGTTCGCCATCGTCTACAGCGCCAAAGAGCACAAGCTTTATGCCCTTAATGCCAGCGGCAAGGCGCCCACAGGCGCTAGCGTGGCGCACTACGCTTCCCTGGGTTATAAGTACGTTCCTGGCGTTTCCACTCCGGGACCGGGTGGTGGCATGCCTTCCGCCGGAATTTTGACCGTAACGGTTCCCGGCACAGTTGAAGGATGGGATCAACTGCTTAAGAAGTTCGGCACCATGACTTTCAAGCAGGTATTGGAGCCTGCCGCCGAATACGCGGAGAAAGGATATCCGGTTTCCGAGCGGATTGCCCACGACTGGAACATTCCTAACGCGTTGCCGCTGTCTGGCTGCTGCACGCAAACGGACCCCGACACCATCGCCGCCTGGACGATTCAGGGGCAAAGCCCAAAACCGGGACAGATCTTCAAGAATCTCGCCTTGGCGCGCTCCTTCAGGCTGCTGCAACAATACGGGCGCGACGTATTTTACAAAGGTGAGATCGCCCGGGCTATCGTGGCCAAGTCCAACGCGCTGGGTGGGACCATGACCCTGCAGGACTTGGCGAATTTCACTGCGGAATGGACGACGCCTGCCACCGCGAACTATCACGGCTACGAAGTCTCCGAGCTACCGCCGCCCTCGCAGGCTTGGGCGACCAACGAGATGCTCAATATTCTTGAGGTTTGCGTGCCCAAGCTGGGATACGATCTAGCCCAGCTTGGCCCCGCCTCGCCTGAATTCTGGCACCTGTTGCTGGAGGCGAAGAAGCTGGCGTACAGTGATTTGTTTGCCGCCAACGGTGATCCGAATTTCGTTACCGTGCCGCTCGATAAGCTGTTATCGAAATCCTACGCCGCCACGCTGTGCTCACATATAAACCCGGTTCAGGCAGGGCCTGCCGAGGTCGCGGGTAACGCGCCCGGCGACACCATCGTTCTTTCCACGGCGGACCGATGGGGGAACATGGTATCGCTGGTCAACAGCAACTACGCTGCTTTTGGATCCGGGATTACCGTTCCCGGCTACGGTTTTCTGTTGCACAACCGTGGAGCCTTGTTCACCTTGAACCCATCGAGCCCCAATGTGATAGCTCCGCACAAGCAGCCATTCAATACGCTCTCGGCCGGGTTCGCCATGAAGGATGGGCAGCCGCTGCTGTCATTCCAACTGATGGGTGGCTCCCAACAGGCGCAAGGACACATGCAAGTACTGGTTAATCTGTTCGACCTTGGTGCGAACCTGCAGGCGGCATCTGATATGGCCCGGTTCAGCCATGATCAGGCTACTAACCGCCTGCAAATGGAGTCGCAGCTCTACAACCTGATTGGCTCGCAACTGAGAGCCTGGGGACACGAACCAGTGTCCGCGAACGGCGCACCGATGGGTGGCTTTCAGGCTATTATGACCACCCCGGAGAGCGACGGCTCGCCCGTGTATCGGGCCGGGTCAGACCACAGAAAAGACGGCCAAGCTGTGGGCTGGTAGGAATCCCCAGCATAGCAAGAACCGCTGCCCCCTGAGTTCCGGAAGGCAGCGAGCACCTGCTTTGCTGGGAACTCCAGCTTCCAGAGCAACTGGGCCTGTCCGAACAAAGCGGCACGACCGAAGCTGCTCGTAAATTTCGTCGGCAGCCAGCAACACGGTCACGGCCGCAACCCAAGATCGAGGTGGCTTGGTCAATTATTTTCAACGCCGCCTGCAGGCAGCGGGTGCTTAGCTACCGCACTTCACCAACGTCAGCACGCGCATCTGGCTCCATGGAATCCACGACAAACTGGGAGCCTTTGTCATGCCGACCGAAGACCAAGTCGTGTTGCCCGAATTGATATCATTCACAGCATAGAGAGCGAGCGCACCGCTGGTATCGTTGACAAATGCACCGTACTGCTGCAGCGCCACAGCAATAGTTTTCTGCCACGGTGCCCAGCTCTGAGCCGCGACGTTAAACGACGGATCGAGCTGGACCTGCGCACCTTCCGGGATAGCGTTTGAACTGCTGCTCTGGCCGTCCGTATGGGTCGCCGGGCAGGCAATATACCCTGATCTCGTAGCCGGCGATGTAAGTGCCAGGGCGTGTTGAATCGCTCCCGCCGCGATCTCTTCGGGCCGGAGCGCACCTCCCAACAGCGCGAATCCAGCCGCGTCCGTGCCACCGCACAACTGGCCTTCCGCGCAGTTGGCGCCCCAGCCATTGATGGTCGTGGTAGTAATCTCACTAGCCTTCCAGGTATCGGTGCTGGCGTTATAGGACGCTTGCCACATATCCATCTCATTCGCGCCATTGATCACCGACAGGTGGCCATCGGAACCTGTATTCGGCAGGGTACCGGCGGGAATAGGAAAGACCGTAGTTGAACTATTACAGTATTCGGTACACACGACGGTGTACACCTTTGAACTGGCGGTGGCGTAAACATAGCTCAACCCCCAGGCGTTATCGTTGTCGAGCACCGCACCGGAGGCGTACGCAGAGATAGCAGTCGACACCATGCCTGCCGAGTTCGGATCAATCGAGGCACTGGCCGAGATGGGCGTGTTCCAAAAACTGGTCGGAGCATACCAGCGGGTGTAGCCGGGAGTCGTGCTCTGAGCGGCAACGATGAGGTTGAGGCTGGTGGTTGCCGAGGCGCTGGTTGCATCAGTCACTTCCGCGGTGAAGGGGAACGTGCCCGTAACCGACGTGGTGCCAGAAATGACGCCTGCGGCGGATAGGTTCATGCCGCTGGGCAATTGGCCGCTTGCCAGTGTCCAGGTGTAGGGCTGAGTCCCGCCGCATGCCGTCAGGGTCGCGCTGAAGGCGGTGCCCGCAGTTGCCGCCGCCAAGCTGGCCGATGTGATCGCAAGGGGAGCAGTCGCAGGCGCGTTGACCGTGATCGTCATTGAAACCGTGGCTGCTTGCGGCGAGGCCGCCGAATCTTTCGCTTGAAGCGTAAACGTGCCCTGTCCGGCGGAGCTGGGATTGCCGCTGATGCTTCCACTGGTTGACAACGCTAGACCGGAAGGCATCGACCCTGAAACTACGGTCCACTTATAAGGGGAGGTTCCACCCTTCGCTTGAAGAGCGGCCGAGTATGAAGTGCCGACGGTGCCGATTGGCAGGGTCGTAGTCGTGACCTGCAAAGGCGCAACTGGACTGCTCGTGGCTGTTGGAGAGCTAACCGTTATCGTGTCCTTAATCGTGGCTGAAGCACCACCCAGGTCTTGTGCCTCGATAGCCAGGGAGTGAGTAGCAGCAGAGGCCGAGATCGAGGTAGCGATTGAGCTGACGTTGGAAGCCGTAAAGACGCTGGTTCCGTCCACGGAAATGCTCCAGCGCGTAATTGCTGATCCACCCTTTGCGGAACACGCCACGGAAAACGGAGATGCCACCGTACCTTTGCTGATCGGCTTCGTACATGACAAGGTGACACTAGCTTCTGCCCATCCGAATACCAACAAGCACAACGCAAAAGCTAACGTTTTCACCAATCTGAACATTGCTACTCCTTATCAAGCAGGTCGGCTTTCTATGACAGGTACAGCCTCTCGATGGATCGAAAGGCAACCGATTCGCTTGCAGTGGTCTGTGCGGTCTTCGGGAGAATAGAATGGCTCGGGGCAGAAGGAACTACGATAAACGTACTAAGGCCCATTCGTATTAAGGCTTAGATCTCTGGCCACGAGCGGTGCCATCGCTCTGAGCGTCTGAAGTTGGGCCCGCCGGCTGTCGATCCAGTCCTGTGCTGATGTACCGAACCACCCTTTGATCTTGCCGCCCAGTTAGGGCAAGCCGATGTCTGTTGATTAAAGTCACGCTGAGACCATCGAAGGCCAGCGATGACAAGCTCGTCGGTTCGATTAGATTTTCGTCGCGGCTGAACCCCAATGTGCTTGCGCTGGATCGGATTCTGTCTTCGGGTTTAGAAGTTCATCCGGTACACTAACCTAAGTACAACGGAATTTCCGAGAGGGCTGGCTGCAAGCGTCCCTGATGGGTCGGCAAGCGCGCCCTCAACTTGATTTCAGGAGCTTGCAATTCATGAAACCGGACATTCTTGCCGTCGATGAACTCCCCTCTTTTCTTGAAGATCGTCTGCGCGCTGCGTTTGCGTTCCATGATTGTACGAACGATGCTGCCGCACTAGCCGCGATCGCCAGCGAAGTGCGCGGCTTGGTGCCCCTTGGAACATCGACCGTCACCGGTGAATTGATCGCACGGTTTCCGGCACTGGAGATCATTTCGGTGTTTGGTGTCGGCTACGACGGTATCGACATTCAGGCCGCCCGCAAGCGCGGTATCGTGGTCACCAACACGCCAGACGTGTTGACCGACGATGTCGCAGATTTGTGCCTGGGCCTCATCCTGAGCGTTTCCCGTGAGATTCCGGCTGCCGAGCGATTCCTTCGCAGCGGCCAGTGGCAGCATGGTGCTTTCCACCTCGCCCGCAAGGTAAGCGGCAGCCGGCTAGGCATCATTGGGTTGGGACGAATTGGAAACGCTATTGCCCGTCGGGCTGAAGGATTCGGCATGGCCATCGCTTATACCGACCTGAGAGAAAAACCAAACGTGCCCTACCGGTTTTACCCCACGCTGGTGGAACTTGCCGGCAATTCCGATTTCCTTGCCGTCTCGGCTTTTGGAGGGCCGACGACGCGCAATTTGGTGAACGCCGCCGTCTTGAAAGCCCTCGGCCCGGAAGGATTCCTGATCAACATCTCTCGCGGTTCGCTGGTCGATGAGCCCGCGCTGGTTGAGGCTTTGAAAAGCCACAAGATTCGCGGCGCTGCAATCGACGTTTACGCCAACGAACCGAAGGTTCCTGCGGAGTTAGTTGCGATGGAAAACGTTGTGCTCACCCCTCACATGGCCAGTGGAACGGTTCAGACGCGGCACGCGATGGCTAATCTCGCCTTCGCCAACCTGGAAGCCCACTTCGGAGGCAAGCCGCTGTTAACCCCAGTTTCGCGGTGAAGTAGAGACGAGGATAAACATATGGATCAGGGCACCCTGAAAGATGTTTGTGCGCGATTTAACAAGCTTTATTCTGGCGCAATTGCCGACATGCTCGACAAAAGAGGGTTCCGCAATCAGGTTCTTCCCTACTTCATAACCCCTTTGACCGATGTTCGGCGTGTTTGCGGAGTCGCGTTCACGGGGCAGGGATACCCTTGCGCCAACACCGGTGATGATGACACCGAAAAAAGGCTGGCAATGCTCGACAGCATTACCCCGTACACGATCTCCGTCTGGGCGTGCGGCGGTCATAGGACGTCGGCTCACTGGGGCGAAATCATGTCTACGGCCGCGCGCGAGCGAGGCTGCATGGGAGCGGTATTGGACGGCGGTGTGCGCGATCTTGATTTCATTAATGCCATGCAGTTCCCCGTATTCGCACGTTTTAGATGCGCGGGCAGTTCGATAGGCAGGTGGAACATCATGCAATGGCAGACTCCGATCAGGATCGAAGATACCGTGGTCAATCCCGGCGACTTGGTGTTTGGCGACGCCGACGGAGTGGTCATTATTCCCGCGGATGTGACCATGGAGATTCTGGAGCAGGCTGAAGATGTCTATGCCCGCGAAAGCGGCATGCGCAGCGAGTTACGCCAAGGCGTTTCCATCAAGGACGCCTACAAAAAGTATGGTGCGTTCTGAGAAGTGTTCTTACCCGGCTCGATCAAGCCGGTCGAACCATCCCGTCATCCTTGGTTTGTCTTCCATATATAGCGCGACTGCTTCCAGCAAGACTGGATTAAAGCACAGGCCGCAAAGTGTCTTTGCGCAAACAGTTGCTGCGATCTCACCGGCGGCAGAAACTGTGGAAGGGAATCGTAGTGGACCGAAGCGCCAAAGAGTAACTTTAAACTGGCGTGAGAAGATTCCCTTGTTCCCGCTTTCGACATGATGAAATAGCTCGTGGGCAACAGTGATTTCTGTAAGGTTAAAATTTCGCGGCAACAGTGTCTGGCTGCATTGGCATTGCTCCACCTTCTCAATCAACGCTTTATTGAGAGTAACCGTAGTCGTGTGTGGGTCATAAGTTGATAAAACCAGCCTGGCACTCCTCAAATCGCCTGCAACAATCTTCACGCCCAAACGGCAGGCCAGTTCGGTCGGTGACACGGCGGCAAAGCGTCCGCCTAGCTCACGGGCGACTTCAACTCCGCAATGCAGGGCGCCGGTGATGATTTCGCGCTGCTCTGTAGCTGTCAGCTTTCCGCTCAACGGGTCGCTATTCAGCAAGAACGCTGCAAAATGCTCGTCGCTATAAATAGCGGCCGCCGACAGCCGTAGACGAAGATCATCACAGGTCATTTTTTGCGGCAATCACGATCGTTGGTTCGTCGGGCGAGAACTCATCCAGCTCGGTTGCGATTACGTTCAGAACGTGATCCTTGCTGGGCATGGACGAATAGTCAAATACTCGGCCGGCCATACAAAGGAAAACATCGGGGAAGAGAATCAAATCGCTCTTATAGGTAGTCATCGTCTCCCAAAGCTCTTCTATCACGGAAACTGTATTCGCAACTGTAGCCTCCTTCACGGCAGCGTCGCCCCGTTGCACCTTGATGAACCCCTTCTTATCCACGACTCTGATCGGTCGTTTACCTTTTTGCTTCAAGGCCGTTATCGACGTGAAAACATACAAGGCTTTTGTACTGCCGGCAAGCACGGTGTCTTCGGGCGACGTCCCCATGGATTCGGCCGCCAGAGCGCGGCTTTCCTCCTCACTGGACTCCTTGAGTAAATCCGTGGTTTGCACTGCCGTGGACCCCAAGGCAATGGCGCGTACCTGTTGGGTCTTCGCGTTTATTTCAACGTATATCTCAACCGTGTCAGGCACTGCTCCACTGGCAGCCCGACGCCGATGGAGGAAATGATTTCCGCATTTTCGGGAATCTTGTATTTCATGTCCGCTCGTTGGGCGGTAAACGGAAGCAGGGCTGATGCACCGCCACCACAGCCAACAAGCATGATCTGATCTCTCTCCAGCTGATATTCGCGGGCCAAAGCATCTACTACCGGCAGAATTTTGTCCGTGGCCTTAGTCAGAATAGCTCGCGCCGCATCTTCCACCGACATGCCCAGCATCGCCGCCAGCGGTTCCATCGCCTTGCAGCAGGCACCGTAATTGCCATAAGCATGCCACTCCGGTTTGGTTAAGCGCAGGATGTTGGCGGCGCAAGTGTTGGTTATCGCAATGCGTTTGCCGTTTTTCAAACGTAGTGAGAAATAGTCGTTGGGGTCACCTGGCCGCGGCTGCACAAATTCGACTACCGGGTCTTCAATTTCCTCCTCGGGGGTAAAGGCAGCGTAGCCGAGACCAGCGATGTGGGCGCTGCGCGGTCCTACATCCAGCAGTTTGCCCCCGGCAATTCTTACCATGCTTCCACCGGCGACGCCGAGCACCCTGACGTCCAGCGAAGTGATACAGGTTCTATGCCCTCCGACTACTGCGTAGCTTATCGTCGGTCGGCCGTTCTTAATCACACCGATGTTCGTGCTGGTACCGCCGACTTCGAAATAGATACCGTTAGAGGCGCGCAGGTACATAAGGGCGCCGACAACGCTGGCCGCGGGTCCGGAGAGCATAGTGAGCACTGGTCGCTTCTGTACTCCAGCAATATCCATGACCCCACCGTCGCCACGCATGATCATAAGTGGTGCGTGTATGCCGGCCTTCCGCACGCTGGATTCCGTGCTGGCTGCAGTCTCGAACATGCGCGGCAAAATGCTGGCATTCACCACCGCTGACCGGGTGCGCACCGTCAAGCCATACAACTTCGTAATTTCGTAGCCGGCAGTCGCGGGGATCCCCATTGACGCGGCGGTTTCCTGGACCAAAGATTCTTCTACCGTACAGTCAACGCCAAAGGCTCTGGAGGCAACAATTACCCGCGCTCCCTGCTGCGTAAGATCTTTCACGAGTTCTTGTATATGTTCTTTGCTCAGGTTCTTAATGTCGGTGTAAACATGGTGGGTCTTAATGAATTTTCCTGTGCCAAGGGGAACATCACCCAGGTTGGTCTGACGCTTCGCCAACATGCCTTCTATAAATCCGGACGCCATGCCTATAATGCCGACTTCCGCGACATCACCCTCCAGCAAGGCATTAGTCGCCTGGGTCGTACTATGGGCGATAAAAATAACGTCGTCAGGCCTGATGTCGTTTTCCTTAAGACATCTTTCAAAGGCTTGAACGACGCCCGTAGCTACACCCGCTTCATCCCTGTGCGTGGTAAGCACGGATGCTTTGCCGATAATCTTATGGGTTTCATTGTCGAGCGCGACAGCCTTCGTAAAGGTGCCCCCAACATCGATTCCCATCCTGATCAGACGGTCAGCCATAGCCTCTCAACTCTCGGCATGTGTGCCGCACCACCACGTCTTGTTTCGCACATACGTATTGCGCAATGGGCAATCGCATAGCGCACGGGCGCAGCCGGATGCAGCCGGGTTATCGAAACATATATACAGCTAACAGTGTATTGATAATAACTGTCAACCATGCCCAGCCTACGCCAGTCTTGAGGTGCTCAGTAATGCTCAGCTTGGTGTAGCTGATCGCCCACAGATTCCAGGACTGGGTGGGACACATCGCTATGGCCATTGAAATCGACGGAACGTATACGAGCGGCAGCAGCAACGCCGGTGGAAAGATCTTCATCGCTACCAGGATCGCAATGGTGGCACTGCCGGCGCCCCACGCCATAAGCGGTCCACGGAACAGACCCAGAGGCGCCAACGCTCCGAATGTGATCGCAACTATCCAGGGATTGGAGGGAATAAAGGGCCCCAGTACTGCCTTGAATATGCCGGCGACTTTGCCAGCCGCCGCGCCGAACATCGCCAAAGTAAACAGCATACCCAACAGCAGCGCTACGTCCGTCGTGCCATCCTTTAACGACCTGAGCAGCATTGACTGCGCATCTTTCCAAGGCAGCAACTTACGTGATGTGACGAGTGTCAGTACAATTGCGAGGATCATGCCCGGCAATGGAGGCCATTGGAAGATAACGGCCATTAGCACCGGCACGATCGGTACAACATAAGCGATGGCCGGTACATGCACTACGTTCACCTGCGGTGTGGAAACCGCCCAAGCCTTGACCGGCTTCTTTATGGCAAGGTTATAGGTCAGCATCAACACGATAACCACAATCGAAAGAGCCATCGCCGTGACGCCGAATTTGAAATAGCGGCCGGTAAATGGCACCGAGTCCGGAGGAAAGAACATCACAATCTGCTTGAAGAGCACTTGATTGATGTACATCGCCGCGCCGATAGACAAGGTAAATGCCGGAACCGCTACTCGTTCAGCAACGCCGATGGACAACAGTACAGGCAGCGCGATTACGCCAATAGCGATGACCGCTCCGACCCCGAATGTGCTGGTAAAGATGAACGTGGTGACCAGCGACACGAGGATAGTCGTGATCAGCGCCTTATCTCCGCCAAGCTCGACAGCTCGCCGGATGAGGGAACCGGCTATACCGGTTTCCACAAGCATGCGGCCAAACCAACTGCCGAAGATAACCACGATGGCAGTTGGACCGTAGGCTTCCGCGCCTTTTTGGATGACATCGTTAACCGTTGCCAAACAGGGGACATGCCCGATGATCGCCCAAGCCAACGCGGATATAAGGAAGCCAAAGATAAGATTGCCGCCGCGCATGGCAAAGATCACAAGACCTACATAAACCATGAGTAACAGGATCGTTTGCAGACCTTCCATTCAATGCCTCCTCAAGAAGCGCGGCATACCCTCGCGACATCTTGAATGGGAATTTCATTTGGCGTCGAAACTCAAACATTATATGCTCAAATTATCGGTTTTCGATGCCGTTGAAACGATTTCATCCGTCGATATTCCTCGACGGCGCGGCTCGCATTTGCAATTTGTTGCTATCGCCTTCGCCATCCGAAATAGTAAGGTATTGTGCGCTGTTTGTTCGCAGATATAGCTTTGGCTTGCAAAACCGTTGATGCGCGGTACAATTCGATGCGATTCAGAGCTGAAAAAGGAGCTTACGGTGAACCATATTCGTAGGTCATTGCAGGTGCTGTTCGTTATGTTCGCTTGTTTGTTTGTCGGTCACGCTGCGGCGGCCGATCTGATCGTATCTGCCCAAGATGGCAAGTTCGTGCGCGTCGAGGGAAGAGCGACCTATCCCTCGCCGGCGCCTTCAGACAGTCTTGTGCTCATTGATGCGTCGCAATTTCCCCCGGTAGTGAAGGCTACCGTCGGAGGTATCGATCATACGATCCAAGGGCCGCCACAAGCCGTTGCCATTACTCCGGATGGCAAACTCGCGGTTGTCGCGGCGCCATCGCATTACGATTATGGTGCCAAGATCGAAACCCTTGAAACATTTCTGCAGGTCGTCGACCTCGAATCATCGCCCCCCAGATTAATCAAGAAAGTGGAATTGGGCGTTCACATCAATGGTCTGTCGATCAATCCTGAAGGCACGCTGTTGCTTGCCGCGGCACTCGATGGAACAGTCAAAGTACTTTCAATCACAGGCAAGGACCTTTCGCTGCTTGACAGCATCAAGATCGGCGAGAAGCGACTTTCGGGCGTTACGTTCACCCATGACGGCAAGGCTGCGATCGTCGCCATGCGCGATGAGCAGGGAGCCGCAGCTCTCAGTGTGGAAGGAACGAGCGTTAAGGACACCGGTGAAAGGATTTCAACTGGCGTTTCACCCTATTGCGTCGATGTCGATAGTAATGGCCGCTGGGCTGTGATCAGCAACGCCGGTTTGGCCGGCAAGCCCGGGAACTTCGGCAAGATCGCCGGCGACGCAGATACCATCACACTGGTCGATGTGTCGAGGCGGCCGTTTCGGGCGGTACAGCATCTTACGGTCCCCGCAATTCCTGAAGGTGTCGCGATTTCTCCGGACGGCAGGTGGATCGTGGTTCAGGCAATGGACGGTTCCCAGCTAACGCCCGACAACCCGGGACGCCACCCACGCGGCAAGGTAATCCTCTTTTCAGTCGACAATAACGGCGCTCACAAAGTGAATGAGGTGCCGGGCGGAGAAGCCGCTCAAGGTATTGTGTTCGCCAAGGATAACCGGACCGTCCTGGTGCAATTCGATGTCGAAAAGGAATTGGCGATCTACGCTATTCGCGGCGGCAGGCTCGTCGACACCGCCAAACGGCTTAAGTTATCGGCAGGGCCGGTATCGATCCGCTCAATGCCACGTTGATTATCTTGCCGACCGACAGCCGAGGCCGTCGGTCGGTATCACTTAAAACCAGAGAGATTCAAGCCTCAACTTCCGCAACGCCCGGCCAACCGATTGGTTACTGATCGTGGCCGGACAGCAAGGTTGTAGGAAAGCGAGTGCGCGGTTGAGGCTAACCTCTGGTTGAAGCTACCGGCATGCGTTGATCGGTATGACGTTTCTTCCTATTCTCTTGTTGGGCCTTGCCATATCCCTCGCCGACTTTACGATCTCCAGTTGGATTAACATTATGTATCTTAGGTATAGGAGCAGGAGCGGACTGCTTCGGTGGAGCAGCCTGTTTCGATGGAGCAGTCTTATTCGTATTGCTTTGCTGTTGCTGGGCCACGATGGTACCAGCCGCAAAGAGGGCAATTAGAACCAGCAAGTACGGTACTCTTTTCATATCCATTTCCTTTTTTGACCGATGCATCGTTCGAGCGCACGAAGGACGATGAAGCACGGCCCATTGAAACCCGGATCTCCCCGGGTGATGGGATTATGCCCTTGTTGCTGCTGCTCGGCAACAATAAAGGTGAGGCGTGAAAGTGTTTACGACGCAGATGCGTTGGCCCCAGTTCGGGTCTTCAGTGCAGGCCGATTCGAGCGGTTCAGACCCAATCCGTCAAGGTCGAAGGCCAGTCCCTTAACTGACGGTGTCTGCGCTGTTTTCCGAAGTTAAATCGAATTCCTGTAGGGCACACGGGTTATATCTGAGGGCGGACGCCTGATCCGCATACAACTCACAACGGCAGCTCCGGCTGCAAAACAGGCGCCTACCACGAGCGCCACGGTATTGCCGGAGTTGGCAAACGTGTTGAAAATCAATGCGACAAGTACCGCTCCAAGAGTCTGTCCGGTGACGCGGGCAGTCGACAGCATGCCACTCGCGCCTCCGCTCCTCTCCTTCGGCGCGGAGGAAAGTATCTCGCGATTATTGGGTGGCTGAAAGAATCCAAAGCCCAAGCCGCAAAGGGACATCCTCCAGATAATAGAGATGGATGACGGGTGAGCTGACAGCAGTGCCAGCGATACCAGCCCGCAGGTGAACGTCGCCAACCCCACACCTCCCAGAATGCCCGCAGAATACCGGTCAGCCAGATATCCGGAGATTGGGGCGGCAATGAGGGTCGCCAATGGCCATGGGGAGATAAGCAACCCACTTTCAACCTGAGTGCGCCCCAAGACATTTTGCAAATAAAATGGCAAGGAGACGTAAGCCAGCATTTGGGCAGTAAAAGAACAAACTGAAGTTGCGACGGACAGCGCGAAGATTGGCCGCTGCAAGAGATCAACCGCAAACAACGGGGCGGGTTGTAACAACTGGCGCCGCACGAACGCAACGCCGATGAGTATAGCCACGACGACCTCCGCGGCGGCAGCCCATGCCGCTTGACCGTGCCCCCAGCCATCAACACCGCTGATGAAGAGGCCAAAGGTGAACGCGCTGAGGATCGCGCTCTTCAGGTCAAAACGGTGTCCCGATCCGCCGGTCCGGGGCAGCGTGCGCATGGAGATTCCCAGACCTAAAATTCCCACTGGAACATTCACGGCGAACAACCATGGCCACGATGCGACCGAAAGAATGCCCGCCGCGACAGTCGGTCCGATTGCCGCTGAAACCGCGACGACCATGGCATTGATGCCCAACCCCCGGCCTAGCGTCGTGGAGGGGTAGATGGTGCGAATCAGAGCCGTGTTAACGCTCACGATGCCAGCGGCGCCTAATCCCTGAATGAAACGAGCGCACGTTAAAGAGATAAGAGAATGGGAGAGCGCACAGCAGAGCGAGGCAACCGTAAAAACCGCAAACCCCGACTGATAAATTTTCCGGTACCCGACAATATCGCCCAGCGAGGAAAGCGGCAGCAACGATATGACGAGTGCAAGCTGGTAGGCATTCACTACCCAGATTGACGTGGCCGGACTGGTGCCCACGTCACGAGCAATGGTAGGCAGCGCCACATTGGCGACGACACCGTCTATCACTGTCATCCCCACCGCGAGGGCAATCGTCAGCATCGCCCAGTACCTCTGCGGCGAGGGGAGTCCATCGAACGAGCCCGTTGCCGGTGCGAAGGCCAGTTCTGTTGAGTCGTTATTCACCGTCATGGCTCGATATCTGTGCGCTTATCAATATCATCGGAACGTCTGCGCATCGCCTGACGGCCGACCCGTTGTCCAGAAAAATCCAACTGCTATATTTAACACAGCTCGTCGCCGATCCCAGAAGAGAAAACATGATTTGCGCCTTCAAAGCAGCATCGCTGCTTTTGGTAGTCCATTATCGGGCGGAAACAATAATCTTTCGGGTGCGTTCGGCGGTTATCAGTACCATGGGAGCTCATGCGTGCTGAGCGGCAATCAACTGGCGAGGTAGCAGCCAATGCAGCCAGTTCCGGCATTGGGGGATGCATGCGCAAGCATCACAAGAGGCGCCAGCGTCTGTTTGCATGGGCGCTTGCGCATCTCAGCGGCATTTACGAAAAGAAACTGGCTGACGCTAAACGAACCTTGTTTTCCGATATTTCTGGAACGATCATCGAAATCGGTCCGGGTACCGGCGTTAATCTTTCGTATTTCTCTCGCAATATTCGATGGATTGGAATTGAGCCGAACCCGTTTATGGATAAGTACCTCTGGCAACGCGCAAAGGCGCTGGGCCTGCAAGTGGAGATACGGCGCGGGATTGCCGAAGATTTGCCGGCGGCAGATTCCAGTGCCGATGCGGTGGTTAGCACCCTCGTTCTCTGTTCCGTCGGCGACGTTGCAAAAGCGCTCTCGGAGATATTGCGGGTATTGAAGCCGGGCGGGCGTCTGGTCTTTGTCGAGCATGTTGCTGCACCGCGAGGAACGTGGCTACGTCGTTTCCAGACCTGGGTCAAGCCGGCCTGGAAGAGATTGGGGGACGGTTGCCATCCTGATCGTGAGACATGGGTAGCGCTCGAACGCTCCGGCTTCGCCCAACTCGAATATTCGCATTTCAGAGTTTCCATTCCACTGGTTAGCCCTCAGATCGCGGGAATAGCAATCAAGAGCAAGGTTTGATGGAAGCATTTAGCCCAAGCACCAACCGTGTTGCCATGTCGATCACGGAGCGGGTCGGCTGAATAGACACGAGCGGCACCGGACACGAGAAAGCCACCAGCTCTGAAAAGCTGGCGGCCCGCCGCTGCTGCGCTCGACCCGCAGCTATCAGCTCTTAAGGGCGGAGATTGATCGCGGTATCCTGTTCCGTTCGCCTATGGGCAGGCGTTGTCAGAAACCAACCACGGCGACCTGTACGTGTCCCACCTGTGGAGGGCTGGCAAAGAACCCGCCCACAAGCCGCCGCCACTCCTGGAAATCCTGCGATTCCCTGAAATGCACCACATGGTCGTCTAATGTTTCCCAAGTCACCATCAGGGTATAACGTAAGGGCTGCTCAATCGACTTCAGGAGCTGCACCCCATGGCAGCCGCGCGCGCGCTTAAAAAGCGGCGCGGCTTGTGCCACGCCATTTTCAAAAGCGGATTCTGTCCCGGGTTTAATCTCAAGCTGAGCCATTTCAAAGATCATCTCTTTGTTCCTTGTTGTCTATGGTTCAAGTGGAGCTTACCTTGGTTTTCAGCAGTCGCACTTACCAGCGCGGCCGCCGAGTTTTCAAGCACTACGTGGCGCAGCGGCGGCCGAAACGTGCCGTTGCCGCGCCCATTCAGGTTTCTTTTTGTTCATATCGCACTGAGCGGCTCGGTGTTAGCGCGCCCTTGTATGCCACACCGGAATCATACACAAGCACCTCCAGCCAGCATACAAGATGATTCATGGGGGGATACATCATCCATGGTTTGCTTTAATGCTGTTCGTTGAAAACCATTGTGGTGCAGCTGCCAATCACGGAGAGCTATAACTCGCGACGCGTTCGGGCAGCCAGTCGCGTAGTGCGGGCGCCAAATAAAAGCGCGGGAACAGCAGATCGTCGTTGCGATCGACGATCCCCTCGGTCACTGCGCGGGCAGCAAGCGCCGTATTGGGATAGATGCGGATTCCTACCGTAACCTTCAATGCGTCGAGATGGAGCGACTCGGCAAACGCCAGGCTCTCTTCTACTGTCTGCTTGGTTTCACCGGGGGCGCCCAACATCAGGAATCCGTTTCGCTTGATGCCTGTGGCGGCAAAAATGGCGGAGATCTCCGCCACTTCGGCGGGGGTAAATCTCTTGTTGAGCAGCCGCAGCACCGGTTCTGACCCGCTTTCGAACCCAAGGTTCAGCTGCGTGCATCCCGCCCGTGCCATCAAATCCGCTAACTCAGCATCCGCCCCCTTCGGGTATATCTGCGCCCACCAATCGAGGTCGAGCCGCGCGCCGATAAGCTTGCGGCAAAGCTCTTTGGCATAGGCCAAAGGAACGTTAAAAGTATTGTCGACGAAGTAATAATCGCGGAACCCACGGTCGCGGTAACTGGCTAACCAGTTTACGATTGATTCCGCAGACCGCCAGCGCAACCGCCTGCCCTCGATCATACTGGTCGAGCAGTAGGCGCAATCCTGCGAACAGCCGCGCCTGGTCTGCACTGGAATCCGCCATTCGGGACTGATCCCGTAGTTCAGCCATGCGTCAGGTGCGGGTAAGGGCAGGGAATCGAGGTCGGCGGCGATGGCCTTCGACACCTGCACCTGCGGCTTTTCGGCCAGGTAAACCCCAGGCGGCGGCGACCCCTCGGAGCCCAATTCAATCCACGACAGCAGGCTGGGAAATGCGGTTTCACCTTCGCCCTGGATACCCATATCGGCCCCCAGGTACGCTAGCGTACTTTCGGGAAGAATGCTGAAACCAGCGCCGCCTAGCACGATCGGAGCACTGCAGAGGCTTCTGCACAAAGCGATGACTTCCTTTAGCGGCGCGAGCAAAAACCGCGGGTTCGCCATCGTCTGGTCGTCGATGTTCCTCACCGACAGACCAAGCACGTCGGGGCGCAGCGTTGTGATTGCGTCTCGCGTAGCGAATTCCCAGTTGGGAGTTGACAGCAGGTCCAGGAAGCACACCGTGAAGCCGGCCTTCGCCGTGGCAGCGGCAACGCACGCCAACCCGAGTGGCAACGGGGTTCTAACCCCGGCGGCTTCCCGATTGCCGGATATGAGCAAAACGCGCATCGTATGCTGTCCAAACTCGATGAGCAGTATCGTACCTCAATCTGCAACCGACAAGTTGGCTTTTGCTCAATTGCACTCACCTGTCGAGGCCTCCAGAATCGAGATTGCCCGCTTCCCGGCGGCAATGAGTTCGTTCCGTTGCTCGCGTTCAGAAAGATTGGTCACCACCATGCACATCGCTGCGGGCTCGACCGCCCCTATTTTCCGAAGTGAAAACGCAGGCAGTTGCACTTCAATAGATGACCCACATATTTGAATTGGCGAAATCAATATATTGCATCGCCGAACTACGCAACAGAGCCCGGAGACCGTTCATCACACCTACGTCGCCGATAGGAGTTCCCATGTGCTTCAAAGATACGAGGCTTTGTCAGACTTCCGCATTGTCTTCAATGTCGCTGCGAGATAAACAACGGGCGAAGAACAAGCAGCGAACAGAGGCTGGAAAGCGGAATCCCGATCGTGCGGTTCACGCAGCACCCCGGAACGAGTTAGAAAGGCTGCGCAAAGAATTGAGACGCCTCGAAGCGTCAAGTGAGAGCAGCAAGCGATTTCTGCAAAACACAGAAATACGGGGAGCAGTGATTGCCCTCTACGGCGGATACGGCGTAGGTGTTCTTGATGACACGGTCACTTTGCGCACAACTTTTGAGGCAATCAATAAACTACGCCGGAAGATTGCCACGCTTGAAAATGATACTCAAACTTGAGGACTCGCTATCCAGTGCGAGCATCTTTGCCAGCAAGCGACAATATGGGGCTACGCTATTCGGCTTGCCCTTATTGTGTTGCCCCTCGTGCATGCCGCAATTTTTAACTGTTTACGCTGCTGTTCCAGCCCGTGCGTTGGCGAGCTGCCGCTTCACTCGGAATTCCAAACAGTCAGGAGCTAACAGCTCCGCGCGCCGATACCACTCGGCGCTTTCCGCGTAGCGCGCCATTCGAAATGCACATTGTCCGATCTCGGCAATTGCCGAGGCCCCAAAGATGCGCTTGCCGTAAGAAAGTGGAGTAATCAAGGTGTCCGCATCGATTGCTGCCAGCTTCTCAAAAATATGCATCGCCTCTACATATCTCTCACTTGCCATGAAGGCTTTCGCCTTGAGCCATTGCAGCAGCCAGTTGCCGGGCTGTAATGCCAGAGCCTTTTCAATAAATGGCAACGCGTTCTGCTGCCGGCTGAGGAGCAGCTTCGACAGCTCGACATAGCACAGACAGTCTTCTTCTTCCCGTTCGCTTCTGGATTCCGTTAGTGCTATCCCCTCACGCCACGCCGACTCAGCATCCGCCGGCCGTCCAAGATCGCGGTAGACGGTGCCAAGATGCCACCAAAGATACAGTCTGTCAGGATCGCATTTAAGCTCTTTCAGTAAGAGATGGAGGTTTCTCTGCAGCTTGTGTGTCTGGTCGCCATCATAGCCCAGGTGGTCGATCGTCAAACGCGAAAATCCAATTCGCCGTCCTTCGTCTTCGACCATGCTTATCACCGATGGAAGCATGGTTTCGTGCATCGCACCTTCAAACCGAATGCGGTCGTCGCGCCGGAACAAGCGATACTCCGGATAAGCGGTGAATCCGATTCTTTGGTAAAAGCATACGGTGCACGCCACGAGGCTCTCGTCGCTTAACTCGCGCTCCAACGCGCGGCGATCATAGCTGCGAACTCGCTCGTCGGCGTCGATGTACAGTATCCATTCGCCATGCGCCTGATCAAGTGCAAAGTTCCTTGCCGCCGAAAAATCATCACGCCAGGCATAGTCGAATACTTTCACGCCATAAGAACATGCAATCTGCTTGGTCTGGTCACGCGACCCTGTATCGACAACAATGATTTCATCCATCAAGTCCTGCATCGATGCCAGGCACCCGCCCAGGAACTCTTCTTCGTCACGCACGATCAGAGTAGCCGAGACGAATGGCCGGATTGTGTCCTTCCTCACTCCATAGGTCATAGGTCACTTCAATAGGTCCGCAAGAGCAATCGGGTAACTATAAGGTTCCATTTTGAAGTTCGGCCGGCAAAGTATCTCCATCGACTTCACCGGCCCCAGTTCGGTGGTGTTGAGCGTTATTTGTGATGGTGCTTATGGTGGTGGTGCTCGTGATGATGCTTATGGTGCTTGTGGTGGTGCTTTTCGTGTTTGTGGTGGTGGTGCCCCTGTGTTGAGTTGGGTGGGAACACGCTGGCGTGAGCTTCGTTGACGCCCAGCCCACTCATGGTGAAGGAGGCAATGACCGGTATCGCGAACGCAGAGCCTAGAAGAAGCTTCTTCAAAGACGCCCGCTTGCCTTCATCGACGCTTTCTAATAACTTCGGATCTGGTTGATCGTCCATTATGCTGTCTCCTTTCGCAAAATGGATGGCTCAAAGTGCCGCGCGGTTGACTAGTCGCTGCTGTTATCCAAGTATTTCTTTTATCGCGAGTACTGCTGAATTCAGCTCTCCTAGACGCAGCATGAATGTGTTGGTGTTGTCGATCGTGTGGCTGAGATCGCCGATCCAATTTGCGCGCTTGGAACCTGGTGGGGCGCACTGCGGAATGATATGCCTCAGCATCTGCAATTTGCCGCAAGGCTGTATTGTTGTCCGAGCGCCGTAATTGGGCTCGATAAAGAAAAATGCCGATACGTCTAGCGGCACAAGGCGCCAAGGCTTTCCTAGCCCAATCGGGTCAATGCCGATGAGAGTCTCTCTGACTGGCTTCGCCGCAAAAGCGATGAACTCCTCGGAAGACTTAAGTTGTGGCAGCAACTCCAAACAGTCTCCGCGCACAAGAAATCTACGGGGGAAGGCGACAGCTTGGCCATCCAGCAGCAAGGCCAACTCATCTCCACAAACGTCGTAGCCCGCCAGTAGGAGGTGAACGGCCAAGGTCGTCTTCCCCGAACATTTCTGCCCAACCATGAGAAAGGCTTGCCCGGCGTGATTGCCTGTGACGGCGCGGAGCCGTATGTGATCCGGCAGATTCGCCAGTGCCAACTTGTGCATCCGGGTGAAGAGTTGATCGATGACTATGGTTGAACTTATTTCATAGTCTTCGCCGCCGTTGCCGTTGCTGATTCGAAACTCCTCGCCAGTCCAGGCGATGGAAATCGTGTGGCAATGAGATATCGAAATCTCCTGCTGTAAATGCGGAGCGACGCCGCACACCTGGTCAAGCAGCTCTAGCGAGTTCGTCCTTATCTCGAATTCAGTGGAGAGGAACTGAAACCGTTCGACATGCATCAGGCGACCAATCCTTCGGCACGCAACGTTCTGAGGCACTCCTCTACTTCCTCAACCGGTGCGTCCGGCAGATCAAAGGCCGATTGCAGCAGTTCGGGAAAGTCGGCTGCCGAGTTGCGTCCATTGCAGAGTTCCAGAATCAAGGCGGCGGTTTGATTCAGATAATGAACACGGTCACGGTCAGACTGGTACACGATGTATCCATCAGCGACCGCGTTGATTTCAAGGCCTTGGGCCGTTTTGGGGCAGTGCTCCGGACTGTCGGACATCAGGGCTCCTTGTCCGGCCCAGTCATTCGCTCGAAGCCTTGGCTGTGCCGGCGCTTCATTCAATGCTCATGCCCTTCTATTCAAGCGTAGAGGGCTGAAACCGCATCCACTATCCGTGCAGGGGTATACCTTTCACGGAACAACGCCGCGGCTCGCGCGGCTAATCGGCAGGCGAGTTCCGGATCTTCCTTTACCTGCAAGCATGCTTGCGCGAAGGCTTCCGCATCGTCCGCCAATAGTAGATGCTCACCGTCAGTCACCCTGATGCCCTCCACACCAATACGCGTCGACACTACTGGCACGCCGTGCGCGAAGGCCTCCAGAATTTTGATCCGGGTGCCTCCGCCGGCGCGCAGCGGAACCACTGCCACGTCCGTCAGAGAGTAAAGCGGTCTTAAATCTTCGACGTAGTCATGAACTTTGATAATCGGGTTCAGCGCCGGGGGCCCCGGCACGCGCAGCGGTTCGTGTGCTGGGGTGGGAAGTTCGCCGAGCATCTCTGCTCCGCCGCTGCCAACCAAATCGATCTGAATCTGCCTGGCTGTTAAACGGCAAAGCGCAGGCAGAATATCGCGACAGAGAAAGGACGCCGCATCACGGTTGGCGTAGCAGCCAAACGTGCCCACCAGCAGCAACCGCAGCGGTCCCTGCCGCAGTGGGAGGCGTACGGAAGAGGCCAAAGGCGGCGCACAACCGTTGGGCACTACCATGAAAGTGGCTTCGGGAAACTGTGCGCCAAGGCGCGTGGCATCGTTGGCAGTGCAAACGGCTACGCGGTCAAAGGCTGCGAGGTAGCGCTTTGCCGAGATGGCATACTTCTTTGCTTCTGCCGCCTCGAATGTAGACACTTTGGCATCGCCTGAAGCCGCGGCGAGCCGGGCCATTCGTTCACGCGTCTGAACTTCGTCATCGTCAAGGTCCAGCAGGCACATTGGCCTGGCTGGATCCGACAGTCGCAGGAATCCTTCGGCCAATGGTGCAAGGTAGAGGCGCATTACGTGAACCGCATCAATGTGCGGGCCCGCCCATTCCACCACTTGGCGAGCGCTTTCGCCGGTACAGAATCGGCTGAGCTGCGGCTTGGGATAGGCGAGTTCCGCCTGGAGTCGTTCTTGGGGATTCAAAACGCGCGCGATCAGCTTAAAGTGAGGATCAAGATAGCGGCTCAACTCAAGCCCGCCAACCCTGGCGGTATGCCGGCGGACAAATTCTGATGTCTCAAGGCCCTTGCCGGAGACGGGAACCACAAACAAGTGAACGTCGAAGTAGCGCGCCAAGGCTTGCAGGATCAGGCCCGCCCGCATCGCCAATCCATTGCCTTGGCAGGCGGGCAGCACAGGCGTGATGTAGAGGACAGATGCTCGTTTCATGGCTTGCCGAATGCTCAGCGCGGTCGATCAGCTTTTGGCATGCAGCACTTCGAGGTTAGGCATTCCCCAACATTGGAACCCCATATCGATCGCCATAATGCCCAGACCCTCAGTTTCCAATTCGCCGCGAATTTGTGGACCCAGGGGATGTGGCCGCCGAATCGCGGGATTCTCGCCGCCGTAAGGGAATGGTGGAAAAATCAACCCGTCGCGATGCAAATCGGCGCGTACCAGCAGCACGGTTCCGCCAACGCTGTCGAGCCGCACCAGGTTC
>JBEKQP010000068.1:0-18687 GCA_049519595.1 Candidatus Korobacteraceae bacterium
AATGCCATCCGCAAATATCGTGGACTGGATGAGATGGACGCGATGGACTTTTTACCCATGTTCCGGAAAAAACTCAAGCTGCTGGAGATGGACGAAAAACTGATGAACCGCTCGGTGAACGAGGGCTTTTCCGGAGGGGAAAAAAAACGCAACGAGATTTTGCAAATGGCCGTGCTGGAGCCCAGGCTTGCGGTGTTGGACGAAACCGACTCAGGGCTGGACATCGACGCTTTACGAATTGTCGCCGCCGGCGTCAATACTATGCGCAGCCCGGAGCGCGCGTTCATCGTGGTTACGCACTATCAAAGGCTTTTGGACTACATCGTTCCGGATTTCGTTCACGTGCTGGTTGACGGCCGGATCGTGCGTTCGGGTGGTTCCGAATTGGCGCTGGAACTCGAGGAAAAGGGTTACGCCCGAACCGAGGCTGAGGTGAAACAGAACGCGCCTGCTGCGTGAGGCGATGACAAGACTGGTTGTTTAAATGCCTCAGGAATCGCCAGCAGTTTCCTCAGGGGCTAAAGCCCTCGCCACTACTGGCTCTGGGACGACGCGGCTAAAGCCCACGCCCCTTCAAGGAGACTTTAATGCAACCAGTTCGAGGAGCAAATATAAGTGGTCACCGCAACTGAATATCTAGGAAGCTACCTTGACAGCTTCGCCGATTTTGAAAAGCACGCTTCCGGGCGAGGGCTCGAGTGGTTGCAATCCCTGCGCCGGAAGGCTTTCACGCGGTTCTGCCAAGTGGGGTTCCCGACGACGCACGATGAAGACTGGCGTTTCACAAACGTATCGGAAGTTGCACGAACTTCATTTCGGCTGGCACAGGACGGTGCTCCCGGGCTCGCGGCAAGCGACCTGAGAGAGTGGCGGATCGCGGGCGAGGCGTGTCTGCTGGTCTTCGTAAACGGGCATTTCTCGCGCGCCCTCTCTTCGCTCGACAACCTGCCGCGCGGCCTCACCGTGGGAGGGTTGGCGGAGAACATCGACAACGGCGATCGAGTGCTTCAAGAGCACATGGGACGTTATCTCGATACTAACCGCGACGCTTTTTGCGCTCTAAACACCGCCTTCGCGGAAGACGGAGGTTACGTTCACATTCGGCGTGGCGCGGTAATTGAAGGCGCTATCCACTTGCTGTTTGTCTCAACGGAGACAGACACACCCGCGATGTCGCACCCGCGCAACCTGATTGTTGCCGAGGAGGACAGCCAGGCGGCGATCGTGGAAGACTACGTTTCGCTGGGGAGTGGCGTAGCGTTCTGCAATAGCGCGACCGAAGTGGTTGCTTCTGACAACGCTGTGCTCTCTCACTACATGATCGAGCAGGAGCATACGCAAACGTTTAACGTTTCCACTCTGCGCATACAGCAGGGCAGAAGCGCGAATGTGGCATCGCACTCCGTGTTGGTGGGCGGAGCGTTGGTGCGGAACAACGTTCACCCGGTACTTGCGGGCGAGGGAAGCGAATGCCTGATCAACGGCCTCTTCGTTGGCAGCGGCAGGCAGCACATTGACAACTACATGCTGGTAGAACATGTCAGTCCGCACTGCGGCAGCCGGCAGTTTTACAACGGCATTCTTGATGATCGCGCCCACGGCGTCTTTCATGGCCGCATTATCGTTCACAAGGACGCGCAGAAGACCGACGCCAAACAGACGAATCGCAACCTGTTGCTCTCCGATGACGCACAGATCGACACGAAGCCGCAGTTGGAGATCTATGCCGATGATGTGAAATGCACGCACGGGGCGACGATTGGGCAAATCGAGGCGGATGCGCTGTTTTACCTTCGCTCCCGCGGAATCGACGAAGCCTCGGCGCGCAGGATCTTGTTGGTGGCGTTCGCCAATGAGTGTCTCGAACGGATGAAGGAGGGCGGCATTCGGAAGCATGTCGAGAAGCTGATTAACGAGCGCGTGTTGCAGATGGCGACTGTTCGAGGTGGAGCAGCAACGAATCAGGTTGAAGCGCGGCGCGAGGATGCCGGGCGCAGGCTGGAGGAAATCGCATGAGCAGCGTTCCCAAGAGATGGACCGGGCTTCCAGGACCGCGGGAAGTGGGGCGTCGCGACGGAATCTTTAATGTGGAGGCGCTTCGCGCCGATTTTCCGATACTACGGCGGCAGGTTCACGGTAGGCCGCTGGTCTACCTGGACAATGCGGCGACGGCACAGAAGCCGCAGGCCGTGATCGACACCCTGAGCCGCTACTACGAGCAAGAGAACGCGAACATCCACCGCGGCGTGCATTACCTCTCCGAGCGCGCAACCGAGGAGTACGAGGGCGCACGCAAGACGATTCAGCACTTTCTCAATGCCGCCGATGCGAGCGAAATTATCTTCGTACGCGGTGCGACGGAGGGAATCAACCTGGTCGCCCAAACCTATGGGCGCGCGAATGTCGGCCCAGGTGACGAGGTGCTAGTCAGCGCCATGGAGCATCACTCGAACATAGTGCCTTGGCAGATGTTGTGTGAGGAAAAAGGCGCGAAGCTGCGGGTGATTCCCATCAACGACCGCGGCGAACTCATTTGGGAGGAGTTCGAGAAGCTACTCGGCTCACGAACGAAGATAGTCGCCGCAACCCATGTGTCCAACGCGCTCGGAACGATTAATCCCGTGCGCCGCATCGTGGAACAGGCGCACAGAGTGAAGGTTCCGGTGCTGGTCGACGGCGCTCAGTCCGCGCCGCACTTGGAGGTGGACGTTCAGGCGCTCGACTGCGATTTCTTCGTATTTTCCGGGCACAAGGTCTATGGCCCGACGGGAATCGGCATTCTGTACGGCAAGGCAGCCTTGCTGGATGCGATGCCGCCATACCAGGGCGGCGGCGACATGATCAGCTCGGTCACGTTCGAAAAAACGATTTACAACAAGTTGCCTTACAAGTTCGAAGCGGGAACCCCGCATATTGCCGGCGGCATCGGGCTCGGCTGTGCGATCGAGTATCTGAACGGCGTGGGTATTGAGCGCATCGAACGACACGAACGCGAGTTGCTTGCATACGCGACGCAGGCGGTGGGAGAAATTCCGGGGCTGCGCGTGATCGGCACGGCCGCGGAGAAGGCCGGCGTGCTTTCGTTCGTCATGGAGGGAATCCACCCGCATGATATTGGTACGATTCTCGATCAGCAGGGAATTGCAATTCGCACGGGCCATCACTGCGCGCAGCCGGTAATGCAGCGCTTCGGGATTCCGGCGACGGCGCGCGCTTCCTTCGCCTTGTACAACACCAGGGAAGAGGTGGACGCACTGGTCGGCGGATTGCAAAAGGTGCAGGAGGTGTTTGCCTGATGGCCGACCTGCGCGATTTGTACCAGGAAGTGATTCTCGAACATAGCAAGGCACCGCGTAATTATCGCGAACTGCCGAATGCGAATCAGAAGGCGGAGGGGTACAACCCGCTTTGCGGCGATCACTTTACCGTATACCTCGAAGTCGAGGGTGATTCGATTCGCGACATCAGCTTCCAGGGATCGGGATGCGCGATCTCGAAGGCCTCCGCTTCGATGATGACGCAAAGCCTGAAGGGCAAGACGCGGACGGAAGCAGAGGAGCTCTTTGAGAAATTCCACAAATTGGTTACGAGTGGACCTAACGGCAGCGCGGGCGAACTCGGGAAGCTAACGGTTTTTTCCGGTGTTTCGGAGTTTCCGGTGCGAGTGAAATGCGCTACGCTCGCGTGGCATGCGCTGCATGCGGCTTTACAAAGTCAGCAGCAGCCAGTATCGACGGAGTAGCTCGCATGATGGCCGCTGCCTGGAGAGCAGCGTGTTGCTTCTTATGGCAGCAGCCAGTATCGACGGAGTAGCTTGCATGATGGCCGCTGCCTGGAGAGTAGCGTGCTGCTTCTTTTGGCGGCAACCAGTGTCGACGGAGTAGCTTAATGCAGACCAGCGAACTCATCAGTTTGAAGCGGGCGTGCGAAGCGATCGGAATTCCGAGCGGCGTCCACGAGGTTCTTCCGCAGGGCGCGACGGTGCGAATCATGCAATCTTTGGGAAGCGCCCACACGGTTGTCGACAATCGCGGCTACATGTTACGAATCGACGCCAAAGATGCGGACGCCATGGGACTCGCCAGCGAAGCCTGCGCGGCAAGTGCGGTACCGGACACAGGCTTCACGGAAGACATGGTCTGGGACCAATTGAAGACCATTTACGATCCGGAGATTCCGGTGAACATCGTCGACCTGGGTTTGATTTATGCATGCACGATTGAAGATATCGAGACGGGTGGCAAGAAGATCGACATCAAGATGTCGATGACTGCTCCTGGCTGTGGGATGGGAAACGTGCTGAAAGCCGATGTCGAGAGCAAACTGGCACGGCTTCCGGAAATCAAGGACGTTCATGTGGAGGTGGTGTTCGACCCGCCTTGGAATCCCAGTCGCATGTCAGAGGCAGCCAAACTGAAACTCGGCTTCGACCTTGATTACGGCGACTCTTCGTTGCCATCACTCGGGCATTAATGTTCGAGCGCAGAGCGGAGCCACTTTTTCCAGCGGCCACGGGAACATACCCGCGTGCGCGGTAGTTTAGGCGCGTGTGACCGCATCAGTGGCTACGATGCCAGATAACGGATTCACGGTGGTCATTGCGGGGATGAGCGAGGTAACGATCTCGTAGACCGCACCAGCTACCCCCGCCAGGGGACGGCCACAGACATGGATCCAGCGCGTGCTTCCGTCCTGGCAGTAGGCTTCAATGCGCACCGCGTCAAACGGCTGGCCGAAACGAATGAATTCCAACATTCCCTGATAATCGGTTTCATTCCGAAAAACGGTTTGTGCGAGATTCATGCCGAGCAATTTTTTGATTCCGGCAAAGCCGGAGAGTTGGAGAAAGGCACGATTGGCTCGGCAAATACGGCCATCGGCAGCAAGGCAAGCGGCTCCGAAGGGTGCTGTGTCGAGCATCGCGCGCCATTCGCCGTTGATGCGGGTCAGGTTCTCCTCTCGTGCGAGGACTCCCTCGCCGATCTGCACTCTTGCGATAAGCTCATCGCGGTTGAATGGCTTGGTCAGGTAGTCATCCGTGCCCGCCTTCAGAGCCGCAACGATGTCGCATTTGTAACTGCGGGCCGTCAGCAGAAGCACGTACGTGTACTGCCAGATTTCACTTTCGCGTATGCGGCGGCAGATTTCGACGCCATCGAGCACCGGCATCATCCAATCGAGCACGGCCAAGCGAGGCGGGTTTTCGGATTGCAGGATATCCCATGCCTCCTTTCCGTTTACCGCGGAAACCACCTGGAATCCCACATCGGAGAGGCACTTGATGGTGAGATAGCGGGACATGACATCGTCGTCCGCGACGAGCACCTTCATAGCCGTACCTCCGATGTCATTGCCGGAGCCTGTGTTGGATTCATCGCTTCCAAGGTGCCTGGAATCGGAGACTTCTGCATGGTGTCGAGAGCTCTGGAAGTTGCCAGCAGCAAGGCAGTCATCTCGCGCTCAAGAGCCGCTGTCGCGTCGGCGAAACCATTCACGTCGGCGGCACGTCCAAGCTCCTCCAGCGAGAGTGCCGCGCGGGCGGCTTTGAGGCCACCGATGGTAGACACGGTTCCCTTCAGCTTGTGAGCCGCGCGATAGATGGCAGTGCTGTCGCCCAGCGCTAAAGCGGTTCGTACAGAGTCGATCAGCGCGGGACTTTCCTGGAGGAAGAGGCGGCAAAGTTCGCAAAACAACTCTTCGTCCCCACCCATCTGGCGCAACGCCCCTTCGATATCGAGTTCGCCATCCAAAGAAATCGGAGCGGCGGCCTCGGCGGGCTTTCCGATTGGCAGTGGCTTGCGTGCAGTCTGCTCGTAAATGGCCTGAAGCAGCTCTTGTTTGTGCAGCGGTTTCGCGATGTAGTCGTCCATTCCCGCCTCCAAACACTTTTCGCGGTCACCCTTCATGGCGTGTGCGGTCATGGCAATGATCGGTACATGGGCGCCAGTTACCTGTTCCAACCGGCGAATCTGCCGAGTGGCTTCGTGTCCGTCCATGATCGGCATCTGAACGTCCATCAGGATGGCGTCGTAGCTATTTTGCTGGCTAGAGTTGACCGCAGCCAGTCCGTCTCCGACGACGGTTACCGAGTGGCCGGCGCTTTCCAGCAACCGGGCGATGAGCCGCTGGTTGACCAGATTATCCTCGGCGGCGAGGAAGTGAAGCTTGCGAGGAGCAGCATTGGGCAGAAGCGCTTCTTCGCTGTCGGTGATGACTTCCTTCGGCTCCTGGTTTAACACACGCAGCACCACGTCCAACAACTCAGAACGGCGAATGGGTTTGATGAGGTAGGCGGAGATACCGAGTTCGCGGCAGCGATCAATGTCACCGGGCTGGCCGCCGGAGGTCAGCATGAGCACGATCGCGCCCGCGAGTTTGGGGTTCTGGCGAATGCGCCCGGCCAACTGGAAGCCGTCCATCTGGGGCATGTGTCCGTCGATCAAAACCAGCTTGTAGGCGTTGTTTCCCGAGGCGGCCGCCTCCAAGGCCGACAAGGCAAGGACGGCACTCTCGACCGAATCGGACTGCATGCTCCATTGCGTGGTAATTGCATGGAGGATCTTGCGATTGGTAAGGTTGTCGTCCACGATTAAACAAGAGACACCTTTCAGCGAAGCGGGAGGCGCCGCGGCCGGCTGAGTCCCCGGGAGAAGTGGAACCAGCATGTGGAACTCACTGCCTTCCTCCAACTCGCTTGCTACCCACATTTGGCCGCCCATGAGGGAGATCAAGCGCCTGGAAATCGTTAACCCAAGTCCGGTGCCGCCATAGCGGCGTGTCTGGGAGCTATCGGCTTGGCCAAAGGCTTCGAAGATGGTATCGAACTTATCGCGCGGAATGCCGATTCCGGTGTCTCGCACCACGATATGAATCATGTTTGGACCGCGTTCGGCGACTGAATCAACGGTCACGACTACCTCGCCATGCTCGGTGAACTTAATGGCGTTGGCGACGAGGTTGACCAGAACCTGGCGCAGGCGGTGCCCGTCTCCAATGACCACTTCCGGAACCGAAGGGTAGATGTCATAGGCAAGTTCCAGGCCCTTCTGATGGGCGCGGAGAGCGAGGCCCTTCATAATGTCTCCGATGAGGTCGTGAAGGTTGAACTCGAACGAATCAAGTTCCAGACGCCCCGCTTCAATTTTGGAGAAGTCCAGGATCTCGTTGATGATCGAGAGCAGGGATTCGGCAGAAAGCTTCACGGTGGAGAGATATTCGCGCTGTTCCGGCGTGAGATTGGTTTCCAATGCGAGCTCGGTCATACCGATGACGCCGTTCATGGGTGTGCGAATCTCGTGGCTCATGTTGGCGAGAAATGCACTTTTGGCACGGCTGGCAGCTTCCGCGGCAATTTCGGCGCGCCGCCGCTCCTTTATTTCCGTCGCCAGTTCCTGATTGGCTCGAACCAGTTCGGCGGTTCGTTCACTGATCTGCGTCTCCAGTCCAGCGCGGGCCCGCAGCAACTCTTCCTCCGCTTCTTGCCGCTGCTTGATTTCCTCGCTTTCACGCTTAAAGACGGAATACATGCTGCCAAAAAGCCCCCTCAGCAACAATACGTAGGACAGGGCCTTGAGTAGATGAGCAGTGACAAATGTTTGATCCCCGACGCTGCCATAAATGGTCATGGCAATTTGAGCGGCAACCGAGGCGATCAACGAGGCCACGAGCCAGCATTCGAAACTGCCCGTCCAGATGCGTAAATATCCGATCAGTGCAGCCGCGAAGAAGAGTGCGGGAATCAGCTCGGCCGGCCGGTGAATGAGGAAGTTGGGCAGGTAGGGAGCCGGCAGTTTGAGGCATAGAAAACAAATAAAACTGACCATCGCCCAGGTTGCCGTCGTTAAGTACGTAACGATTTCCGCGCGCCTGGTCACGATCACCTGGCGCTCGTCTGCTCGCTTCGCCCAAAGGGTGGCACACATCAGCAAGGACAGGAACATTCGCGATGCGGCACCACTCCAGGGGGTCAGGATCCATTGAGCCGACCGGGTGTGCCCCACCAGGAACGAAGAAGTGATGACTGCGTGATAACCGTCGAGGAAGGTTGTTGCAACAAGCCCCGCTCCCAGAATTAAAAAGAAAGTGCTTTTATTTGTGTAGTAGCGCGTGAGGGCGATACTGCCGGCGGTGAGCGCTAGTCCATTGGCAATCGTCTCAAGCAGAGTATGGAGCTCGGAATTGCAGTGCCAGCTTGCCTGCCTCAATAGAAGGAGGGCCAAGATCAAAACCAGGGTGAACAGAGTGAGCGAAAGGCATTGTCGGCGTGAGCGATCTGGCGGCATAGCATTCACGCTCAATACATCGGCAGGATGGTGCGGGTTAATGAGTTTTTAGGGGGCTGCTGAAAAACTCGTAATAGTGTGATCCTGAGCGCAGCGAAGGAGCGGCTTTATTTTCAGCGCGCACAAACGGCAGATCCTTCGCTGCGCTCAGGATGACACCTCGGGAAAGCAATTTTTCAGCAGCCTCTTAGACGCCGAGGTGGCGATGCATGAGCTCTTTGTTGGCGGTCAGCTCCGCGGGCAGGCCAGTGTAGACAATGCTACCGGCTTCGATAATGTGAACCGTGTCAGCAACGCTGAGTGCGCTGTGCAGGTTCTGCTCGACCAGTAGGATGGAGAGCCCTTCAGCGCGCAGCGTTTGTACGGCCTCTTCCACGTGCTTGACCATGACTGGGGCCAGGCCCTCGGTGGGCTCGTCCATGAGGATCAGATCGGGATTGATCATCAGAGCGCGCCCGATGGCCAGCATTTGTCGCTCGCCGCCGGAAAGCTGCTGGCCACGGTGGCTGCGGCGCTCGCCAAGACGCGGAAAAAGTTGGAAGACTCGCTCGGGCGTCCAAGCCGTGCGGCCGCGAGCTGCCGGACGACGGGGACAAATGTCGAGATGCTCAGTGACGGTCAGCGAGGGGAACAATCGGCGGCCTTGGGGTACGAGGCCAATGCCGAGCTGCGCGATCTTATGGGGCGGCATATCACCAAGCGTTTTGCCGCGGAAGCTTACGGTGCCTTGGCGCACGGTGGGCGGACGCAACCCCATCACGGAGCGAATCGTCGTGGTCTTTCCCATGCCATTGCGGCCGAGCAGGGCGACCACCCGCGCCTCAGGAACCGTCAAATCAATGCCGTGGAGCACGTAGGCTTCGCCGTAGTAGGAGTGCAGGTTTCGAATTTCAAGCATTCTGGCCCGCCGTTCCAAGATAGACTTCCTGCACGCGGGCATCGGCACGGATTTCATCCGAGGTGCCCTCGGTCAGGACCTCGCCATAGTGCAGGCAGGTGACTCGATCGGCGAGTCCGAGTGCCAATTCCATATCGTGTTCAATCAATAGCACGGTCAGATCGTCAGGCAAGTTGCGGATCATGTCGGCCATGGGTGCGCGTTCGGCGGGAGATAAGCCGGCGGCAGGTTCATCGAGCAGCAATATGCGCGGACGACTGGCCAGCGCCAGCGCCAGTTCAAGCTGCCGCTGCACTCCGTAAGAGAGTGCGCCAACCCGCTCGTCGCGGTAGCGAGACAGCCCGCAACTGGCGAGCAGGCCGTCCACTTCGGGTGCTTCTTTCGGAGAGGCTGCACTGCTGCGCAGAAAGGCATACTTTGCGGCGCGCGTTCCGCGAAGGGCAAGCAGGACGTTCTCGGCCAGGGTCAAGCCGGTAAACACGTTTGTGATCTGGTAGGTTCGGCCCATACCGGAGCCCGCGCGCCGCGTAGCCGACCACCCGCTGATATCGTACCCGAACATTCGAATAGAGCCGGCGGACAGAGGCAGTTCGCCCGAAACGAGCGCGAACAGCGTCGTCTTGCCGGCTCCGTTTGGACCGATGATGGCGTGCGTCGAGCCGGCGGCAACCTTGAGATTCACTGTGTTGACCGCCCAAAGACCACCGAAGCGCCGCGACACGCCGGACAGCTCCAGCGCCCAGTTTGGGCGAGCTGGAGCGTCTCCACTGTCTGCTGCAAACGTCATTTCTTAATACCCTGGAACTCCCGACTGTACGACGGCTGCTTCATATAATCTTCCGGCTTATACTTCCAGAACTGCGACACCTGCGGATAGGTGGCGATCACCGTGTTGACCATCTTGCCGTCCGCACGCCTGGTTACCTTGCGGATATAAATGTCGTAGATGGGGTTGCCGTAGGCATCGAGCTTCAGGTTCTTGCCGAGCGGCGTATCGGGCACTACCTCGGTCCGCAGGGTGCTGAGAAACAACTTGCTGTCTTCCACCTTGCCGTTGATTTTTTTCATGGCGTCGGCAATCCACTCGGCGGCGGAGAACCCTTCGGCAGCGAAGATTGCAGGCAGTTTGCCATACGCCTTCTCATAGCTGGAGACAAAAGCCTTGGTCGAGGGGTCATCTCTGCCTTCGGCAAAGTGCGCAGCCGAGACGATGCCCTCTACTTCGGTCGGAGTCAGGTTACGAATGATCGATTGGTCGGTTGTGTTCTGCGAAGTTACCAACGGGATGCGGCTTTTGAAACCGAAGGTGCTCCATTGCTGCAATAGACGTGCTGCATCGGACCCGGTCTCGACAGCGAATACCACGTCGGGCTTCAGCCCCTGCAACTGGCCGAGATAAGGGCTGAAGTCGGAGGTGTTGATGGGGTGCCAGAGCTGTTTAACAACCTGCCCGCCACCCTCGGTGAAGGTCTGCACGAAGCCCCCGGCCTGCTCATGGCCGAAGGTATAGTCCTGACCTATGGTGACGACCCGGCGGTAGCCCTGCTTGAGGCACCAGTCCGCCAAGGGGCGCGTCATCTGGCTGGCGGCAAAGCCGGCAATGCGCATGACGTTTGGAATGCGCTTGCGCTGCGTGAGATCGTCGGCTGCAATGACAGGCATGAAATACGGCGTGCCAGTGCCTTTGACGAATTCCGCAACGGCCAGACCGGTATTGGCGAGCACGTTGCCAACCAGCATGTTGACGTTGCGCTGCTGCACCAGCCGGCGCGCCTTCTGCAAAGCGATGTCAGGCACGGAACCATCGTCTTCGGTGGTCACTTCCACCTTGCGATTGGCAATAGTGCGTCCGGCCTGATTCCAATACAGGTCCCAGCCGTCCACCAACTCGCGGCCAGACGACGCGGCCGCTCCCGTCAGCGGCGCCAACAAGCCGATGCGGATAGGGTTGCTTTGGGCAAGAGCGCTGGTGACCGACAACGCCACAAAAGCCGCGACCAATGCCGCACTGAGAAATCTACGACGAGTCATAGCAGTCTCCTTTACCGTCGTGCCAAGTCTAGACCGATTTTGAGGAACGGTTCGCAAGGCGTTTTTGCACGATTAGTTTTGCTTTGCCCACCAAGCCCTCGGAAGCGAACAGCATGGTGAAGATGAACATCAATCCCACAATGGTAGGCCAGCGCTCAGTATAGGCGCTGACCAGGTTCTCCAGAGAGATCATGACAGCCGAGCCCACGAACGCGCCCCACAGCGTGCCGACGCCGCCGAGGACAACCATCAGCAAGCCTGATACGGACTGCGAAAGGGCCACGTTGTTGGGGCTGATGAAGTTGTTCAGCAACACGAACAGAATGCCCGCGACTCCGGCGAAAAAGCCGGAGAGAGTGAAGGCAATCGTCAACGTCAGCGGCACGTTGTAGCCAAGCGTACGCATGCGCGAAGGACTTTCCTTGATGCCGCGTAATGCCATTCCAAACGGAGAATGCACCAGGCGCCAGATCAGCAGGCCGGAGATTGCGACCGAGAACAAGACGAAATAATAGAACGTGTTCGGGCTGGCGATCAGCTCCGGCCGGTCAACCCCACGAATTCCGTTCTCGGCTCCGGTGACCGAGGTCCAGCGATAACAGATGCCCCAGACAATCATGCCTTGCGCCAAAGTGAGCAGCAGGAAGTAAACGCCGCTGGTGCGCACGGCCAGCGCGCCGAACAGAGCGGCGACGGCAACCGCCGCCAGCAATCCCAGCAGCATCCCGGTCCACGCGTCGGCTCCCTCGATGGCGACGCGGTGCGCCACGACGTATGCCGCGACCCCAAAGATTGAGCCATGGCCCAGCGGAGTGCGCCCGGCGATTCCGGCCAGGATATCGATCGACATGGCGAATAGACCAAGAATCAATGCCTCCGTGGCCAGCGTCTTGGGATACTCGGAAAGAAGAAAAGGCACGCCCAGCAGAAACAGGATCGAGACGGCCAGCATAATCCATAGCAGGATGCGCACGCTAAGCCCTCCCGAAAAGGCCGAGAGGCCGGAAAGCCAAAAGCAATGCCATGGGGCCGAAGATCACGAAGTAGGCGAGTTCCGGAAACCAGATTTGGCCGAAGGTGGCGAGGAAACCGACCATCAGACTGCCGATAGCGGCTCCGGCAAGACTGCCGCGCCCGCCAATGATGACAATCGCCAAGCTGTAGACGAGAATTTCGGAATCGGCGCTGGGATAAAGAGTGAGGAACGCGCCACCCAGCATGCCTCCAAGGCCGGCCAGCGCGGACCC
Source organism: Candidatus Korobacteraceae bacterium (assembly GCA_049519595.1). GTDB lineage: Bacteria > Acidobacteriota > Terriglobia > Terriglobales > Acidobacteriaceae > CAWBRT01. Next base: position 12,459 of record JBEKQP010000068.1, read on the forward strand.
CAACATAAAAGTCAGAAGAAATAACCGGCGAATGTCGATGCCGATCGCCTGTACCATTTCGGCGTCATCGACTCCGGCGCGAATCATCGCGCCTAAGCGGGTGCGATTGTAAAGCAGCCCCAACAACAGAAAAATGGTGACGCCGCTGGCAAGAACCATGAGCCGGTACTTTGGATAGAAGATTTCACCGAACTGCGCGGCGCCCTGAAGGAATTGCGGTATGGGGATGGTACGCGTATCGCCACCCCAAAGAACCAGCGCCAGATCGTTCAGTACGAGCGCAACTCCGAGGGTAAGCAAGACCTGCTTGAGTTCCTGGTTCTTGACGAAGTTGAGCAACCCGCGGTCGAGCACCAACCCAACAAAGGCGATTGCAAGCGCGGCTGCAACCGTTCCCAGGGCGAAGCTGCCGGTTGCGACCGCAGCAGTCATGCCGATGTAGCCGCCCATGAGATAAAGAGCGCCATGCGCCAGGTTGACCACGCGCAACAGGCCGAAAATCAGTGTGAACCCGCTGGCAACGATGAAGAGCAGGGCGGCAAATGAAAGACTGTTTAGAACCTGGAGCCAAGTACCAGACACCCGAACCTCGTTTTCCCGCTGCTTGCGTGCCGGTTTGCGAATCCGCGCTCAAGAATCCGTTCGCCGATTCAAGGTGACACGGTCTTCGCGGTGGCACAAGTGCTGACGGCAAGATCCATCCACACTGATGTCGGACCGCCTTCATCATGCCGCCCTGCATTCGCGTAAAGGGGGCCTTAATAACTGAATGGAAAAGCGCTGACCAACAAAACTAGTCGAATCGGCATGATATTTTCAACTCAAAAAGGCATGGTGAGAAGCGGTTCGAGGGGCGTAGAGGACTGAAGGCAGTGCAGGGAAATCGCGAGGCAGACCCTGGCCGGATGGTGGGGATGTCCCGACGTGTTCAGACTGTTATGGCGAGCGAAGCCGAGCCACTGTTTGTTCTTGCTGCCAAAAACAAAAGGTGGTTTCACTTCGCGCCTGAACAGTTTTTGCTTAGTCGAATGTAAAATGTCGGGTACGCAGCTCGGCTGCTTCGGCCCCAAGCGCTCGGCGTTTCGGTCGCCATGACATCTTTCTTGGAAGTGTTTGTACGCACCAATCGCAGCCAGTCTCTAGGCTTTAGCTCTGCGAGTGGAGACGGCCCACTCGGCGTCGGGGTCATCCATCTCGAGGCGGCGCACTCCCTGCAGGAATCGGCTTTGAAGTCTCTCATACTCGGCACGATAAGCGGCATCGGGATGCTTCCATTCGTGCAGGTAAAACACTCGCTGAATGCCGGCCTGAAGCATTTCCTTCATGCAACTGAAGCAGGGCTGCATGGTGGTGTAGAGTGTTCCCCCTTCGACCGCGATGCCGAAGCGGGCGGCGCCGAGAATGGCATTCTGCTCGGCATGGACACAGATGCAAAGGTCATAGCTGGTGCCGGGAGGATGCGATTCACGGTTGGCGCAGCGCAGGCAGCCTCCGTCCAGGCAATTCGGCATGTTGCGGGGCGTGCCATTGTAGCCGGTTGATATGATCCGCGCGTCCTTGGCGACCACCGCCCCGACGCGGTTGCCTACACAATTGGCACGACTGCGGACGGCGATGGCGATTCCCATCAGGTATTCATCCATGTTGGGGCGAGAACGCTCTTCGGCCACGGCGCACACTCCTGCGACACTTTGAAATCGGCTTCGGCGTTCACAGGGTACTCCCTGTGAACGGCTACTTCAAAGGGCATACCGATCGAAACAGGTCTAGTTCAGTGCGCTGGTAGGCCCGGCGATGACATCACGCATGGCCCGCACTTCCTGGCTCAGCAATTCCACCAGCTTCAGAGAGAGCGAGACGTCGTCTTGCATCATGCTAATCAGTTCCTCACGGGAGAGAAACGCGAGCTCCGAATCCGAGAGGACCTCGGCGCTGAGGCTATAAGGAGTGCCGCTGATGGCAGCGGGCAATCCGAGCAGGCCGCCGCGTTCAACGATTTCCTCCAGATGGATTCTGCCGTCTGGCGAGTGAAGCGTCATGCGCGCCCGGCCCTTGCTGAGAATATAGACACCGGTAACGGCATCGCCCTGGTTGAAGAGTAATGCCCCGGCTTGTTTGGAAACGCTCCTGGCGCTGCCGACGAGCTTGGTTTCGAGTTCAGTATCCAGTTTAAAAGACACAAAGATCCTCCCCACACGACTGTCTAAATAATTTAGACATCGCCGGGACGCTTCGCTGTGACACAGCTCACTGTCCGAGTGTGCGTAAATTGGGGTGTTTGGCCCCGGAGAGACGGCGAAGGAGCTTTGGCGCCGTTCGAAATGCATTGCCAACACCCCACGGGCTATGAGTTCATAGAGTTTCCACGCACACCGGAGGAAGGAATGGACTTCACGCTTACGCAGCAACAGCAGCAGATGATCGAAACATTGGACGAGCTGGGGCAGAGGGAATTTGCCCCAAAAGCTCCTCGTTGGGACCAGAACCACGAGTATCCTTCCGAGAACCTGGAGCTGCTCAGGAAGATGGGCATTCTGGGGATGACCATACCGGAAAAATTTGGCGGGCGGGAGCGTCCCCTCATTGATGCGATTCTCGCCGTTATGACGGTAGCCAAGTATTGTGGCGTGACCGCGCGGTTGATCGTGGAAACCAACATGGGAGCACTCGGCTGCATCATGGCCTATGGCACCGAGGAACAGTGCAAAACGGTCGCGCATCGCATTCTGGCCGAAGGCGACAAGCCGGCCATCGGCATGACCGAACCGGAGGCCGGAACCGCGCTCACCGATCTAACAACCAGGGCCGACAATCGGGGCAACTGCTTTGCCATCAACGGCAAAAAACATTGGATTACCGGTGGCGGCATCTCGCTGACGAATCTGATTTTTGCCCGCTTTTTCGAGGACGGGAAAGAGCGGGGGATCGGCGGCATACTGGTCGACAGAGGAACGCCCGGATTCAGCTTCGGCAAGGTGGAAAAAGCGATGGGACTGCGCGGCATCCCCGAGACCGAACTTATTTTTGAGGATTGCGTGGTTCCCAAAGAAAACGTCGTGGTGATGGGCGACGGCACAGAGGGCATCAAGAAGTTGATGTTCGGTTACAACGGCCAGCGCGTAGGCGCCAGCGCCGTGGCTCTGGGCATTGCCAGGGGCGCGCACGATCTGGCCGTGCAGTACATGCTGAAGCGTAAGGCTTTCGGCAAAACGCTGTCTGAGTTCCAGGGGTTGCAATGGGAAATGGCGCAGGCGGAGGTGAAACTCAACTGCGCATATTTATTGATCTGCCAGGCGGCGTGCAATGCCCGTGCCTTGCCCAACAACGTTCGCATGCCGCTGATGAACGAAGCATCGATGGCGAAGGCCTACACGGGGAATATAGCCATCGAGGTGGTGAGCGACAGCTTGCAGATGTTTGGCGCGGCGGGCTATGCGGAAGATTGTCCGCTGGAGCGCATGTACCGCGATGTCCGCATGTTCAAGATCGGCGGCGGAACCACCGAAGCACAGTTGAACATGCTGGCGCGGCACGTCTTTCAGCGTAAGTTTGACCTGAGAAAATAGCGCCCCGGCGACGGTCGGTACGCAGCCCTTACGAGTGGATCGGCAGGGTGAAGTAGAACACGGAACCGCGGCCAATCTGGCTGGTGACGCCAACCGTGCCGCCGTGCAATTCAACAATCGCCTTCACGATGGCGAGTCCCATTCCGGTGCCCTGAATCGAGACTCGCTGGTTGCGCCCCCGATAGAACTTTTCGAAGATCATCGTCTGTTCGATATCGTCGACGCCAGATCCGCGGTCGGCGACGCTGACAACGAGTTCTGTACGCCGCGGTTCGGCCGTAATTTGAATGGGGGTTCCGGGCGGCGAGTATTTGCCGGCGTTGTCCAGCAACTGTTGAAGGACCTCTGCGATGCGGTCCAAGTCCATCGGCACAGGCGGAAGCCCGTCCGGGATTATGACCTCAACCGAATGGTGCAAAAGGGTTGGTTTGGATTCTTCCATTGCCGCATCAACGGCCTCGCGGATTTGGTACGGCCGTACCCGAAGTTCGATTCTGTGCGCGTCCAGTTGGGCCACTTCCGTTGCCTCGCCGACCAGACGATTCAGTCGATCGCTTTCTTCGTTGATCACGTTCAGCAACTCTGTGCGCTGTGACCGCTCCAAATCGACCCCGGAGAGCAACGTCTCAGCTGACGCCTTGATCGAGGTCAGGGGTGTGCGGAACTCGTGTGTCACCGCATCCAGCAGAACGGAACGCAACCGGTCGCTTTCTCGCGCCGCCTCGGCTTTGCTTAGCTTCTCCATGGTGGCTGCGCGTTCGATGGCAGTTGCGATCAGACTACCGATCGCTTCGAGGGTCTCCCGCGACGGGATCCGTCCGGTCAGTCCGAGGGTTCCCACGGAGCGAACTCCCATCCGCACGGGCATATAGCAGACAGAGCGTTGCGGGTCCACGACCGGCTCTCCGCGCCCCGCCACCGCCTTAAGCTGTTCGGCCGGCAGCGACGACTGCGCCGCGAGGTCCGAATAGTAGGCGTCGGGTTTGCCCTCGAGGAAGAGCGCGCAGCCGGAGGTCCCGAACGATTCCACGATGTAGCGCGGAATCAAGTTGACTAGTTCGCGGACGTTTTCCGTAACCAGTAATTGCTGGCTGAAGGCGTACAGGCGTTCGACTTCGTGGCGGCGCTGGTTGGCTTCCATCGCTTGCCGCCGGGCCCGCTCCGAAAGCTGGCTGGCGAGTACGGCGGTGATCAGAAAGGTGAATAGAGCGATCCAGTTCTGAGGATCGGCGATGGTGAATCTACCAATTGGGGGAAGAAAAAAGTAGTTATATGCCAGCGTCGCGACCACTGACATATAGATTGCGCAGGTCAATCCCCATACTGCCGAGACGGCCAGGATTGCCAGCAGAAACGTAAATCCAACGGTGGTCTGATTTACGTGCAGCAGCTTGAAGTAGGCTACGACGATCAGGAAGTCGATCGCCGTGGCGGCAACGAACTGTAGTGCCCGGCGCGCCGCGATTCTCACGCGGCGATTGTACCCGATTCGACAATTGCCACGCTATTGAGAATAATACCAAGCATGCGTAAGACTCCCGAGCAATGGCTGGAGGAGGCGGCCCCGCAGAAGGAGCGAGGCATCTTCAAGGTCTTCCTGGGTTATGCGCCTGGCGTTGGCAAAACGTACAGCATGTTGAGTGAGGGCATACGCCGCGGCAGCCGTGGCGAAGAGGTTGTCATCGGGTACGTCGAGACCCACGGCCGAAAGGCGATTGCGGAGCTGTCGTCCAAGCTCGAGACGGTGCCCCGGCGCCAGATAGAGTACAAAGGCACGATATTCGAGGAAATGGATGTCGATGCCATCCTCGCCCGTAAGCCGCAGATTGCGCTGGTGGACGAGTTGGCCCACACCAACATTGAGGGAAGCAAGCACAAGAAGCGCTACGAAGATGTGATGGAGCTGCTCGACGCCAAGATCGACGTGCTCTCGACGATGAACGTGCAACACATTGAGAGCGTGACGCCGCTGGTGCAAAGCATTACGGGAATCCAGATCCGCGAAACCGTGCCGGATTGGGTGATGCAGCGAGTCACCGAAATCGTGCTGCAGGATCTGACGCCCGAAGCGCTGCAAACGCGCATGCGCCGAGGTGACATCTACCCGCTGGAGCGCGCCGAAAGGGCCTTGGGGCATTTTTTCCGTCCGGGCAATCTGAACGCCCTGCGTGAGCTGGCGCTACAGCAGGTGGCGCGCGCCGTCGACCGGAACCTGGAATCGTATCTGGATAAGGAAGAACCAGGACGAGCGCTGGAAGTTCGCGAGCGGATAGCGGTGTGCATCAGTTCCAACCCTTCGGCGCAATATTTGATCGCCCGCGCCGCGCGCATGGCCAACCGCATCGATGCGGACCTTGCCGTTGTCTATGTCGATATTGGCGGAGACGATACGCCCGATCGTCAACGCACTTTGAATCAGAACCTCCGCTTCGCCGAAAACCTGGGCGCGCAGATTCTTCGCGCCAAGGGCAAGCATGTGCATGAGGAGGTGGCCAAGCTGGTTCGAGAAAAGCACATCACCCAGGTGGTGTTCGGGCGTTCGGCACAGACGAGCTGGCGGAGATACCTGTATCTATCCGCCATTCACAAGTTCCTGCGGGATGCTCCGCCGGTGGACGTTCACATCGTTACCCAAGAGGTGAAATAGACGCCGATGGCAACCG
>JBEKQP010000069.1:0-31541 GCA_049519595.1 Candidatus Korobacteraceae bacterium
CCTCTAACAGGCTGCTAAAAAACGCGCCGGGCCGGGGTCCCCGGCAACGGCCGCCTTTGCCGTTGATGGGGTGGAGGAGCCGGGGTCCCCGGCACCCGCGCTTGTTGCGCGTGGTGAGGCAGGTCAAGCGAGGCGCGACGAAATGTGTGAGCCAAAGAGTCACAGCGCAAATACTTGTATGCTCACATCAGAGCAAACCTGGATTTCAGCAGCCTGCTTGGGCTACGCTACAGCGCGTTGTCGCCGCGCTCCTCGTTACGAATGCGGATGGCCTCGTCAACTCGGGTGAGGAAAATCTTACCGTCACCGATTTTGCCTGTCTGGGCCGCTTGGATGACGGCGGTGACAGCTTGCTCCACGACCTCATCGCGAAGCACAATTTCCAGCTTGATTTTTGGCAGAAGGTCGACGGTATATTCCCGCCCGCGGTAAAACTCCGTGTGGCCCTTCTGGCGGCCGTGGCCACGTGCTTCCAGTACGGTCAGACCCTCGATTCCGATCTCCAAAAGCGCGCTCTTCACGGCATCGAGCTTAGAGGGTTGAATCATCGCTTCCAGTTTAGTCATCGTTCTCCCATGAGTACGCCAGTGCGTGCACACTCAATCATAAATTATCTCCAGAAGCTTCCCAGTAGTAGCCCTCCTCGCCATGCTGAGTAACATCCAGACCCTCGATCTCGTCTTCCGTTGGCACGCGCAACCCGATGACGGCGTCGACGAATTTCAAAATTGCTATTGTCCCCACCGCCGCGATCGTCCAGGCAATGGCGATGCCGATCAACTGGTTGAACAATTGATGGAAATTACCGTCGATCCAGCCGGAACCAAGTACGTTGCCGTTGGCATCCTTGAAAATCGGGTTGATGAGTTTGCTGGCAAAAACCCCTGTCAGCAGCGCACCCAGCGTGCCCCCCACCCCGTGAACCCCAAATGCGTCAAGGCTATCGTCGTAACCAAAGATGGCCTTTACCTTGCTGACCATCGTGAAGCAGACTACGCCGGCAAGAAGTCCGATCAATAACGCCGGCATGGGGCTGACAAAACCAGCCGCGGGAGTAATCGCCACCAAGCCGGCGACCGCTCCGCTGATGGCGCCCAGTGCGCTCGGCCTTCCCATGACCATCCATTCGGTTGCTCCCCAACCGATCGTGGCCGCCGCCGCGGCAAAATGAGTGGCCACGAAAGCGCTGGTAGCCAGGCTGCCGGCGGCCAAGGCGCTGCCGGCATTAAAGCCAAACCAGCCGACCCACAGCATGCAGGCGCCAATCAGGCTTAGCACAACGCTGTGCGGAGGCATCGCCTCCTGTGGATAACCCACCCGCTTACCCAAATACAACGCGCAGACCAGCGCCGATACGCCGGACGTTATATGCACGACCGTTCCGCCGGCAAAATCGAGAGTTGGAAAGACGCCGCCGAGAGAAGCGTTCAGCAGGCCGCCCTTGCCCCACACCATGTGAGCCATCGGTGCATAGACGATGATCGACCACAAAACCATGAACAGCATCATGGCGCTAAACTTCATCCTCTCGGCGAAAGCGCCAGTGATGAGCGCGGGAGTAATAATGGCGAACATCAACTGGTAAATCATGTACGTCTGCAACGGAATGGTAGCCGCGTAGTCGGGATCGGGTTGCGCGCCGACACCGTGCAGAAACGCGTGCTGCAAATTGCCGATAAAGCTGCTTCCCGAGCTAAAACAGAGGCTGTAACCTACCAATCCCCAAAGAACCGTGATCACGGCCATCATGGCGAAGCTCTGCATCATGGTGGACAGAACGTTCTTTTTGCGAACTAACCCGCCATAGAACAAAGCCAGGCCGGGGCCGGTCATCATCAGAACGAGCGCGGCGCAAACCAGCATCCAGCCATTGTCAGCCGCGCTGTGAGCATCGGCGATCTTTTGCTCCAACTCGGCAATCCGGTCGGGTGTTACGATGGATTGCGTCGCAGGGACCGTCTGGGCGCAGAGCGCGCAGCCGAATAGAACGACACAAATAAGGACGCTCCATCCGCAAAGATTTCGAAAGCGGATGGTTGATTTCAGGCTCTGAAGGAACAACGGGCTCTCCCTATCGGGCAGGTAGCTTGTGTTCTACTTAATATCGGGTATGCTGCTACAACGGAAATCAAAAGTCTTTATTGGAGCTATCAAAATTGTTTATGCGCTTGATACCCCGAGCGTGACAAAAATCGCGTAAATCACCACCAACGGGTAAGTTACTCATATGGACTATCGTGAACTTCAGCACACTGATCTTCGAGTATCGCGTCTCGGTTTTGGCACGATGATCTTCGGCAAACAGACCGACCAGCCGTCGGCTAACGCCATGATTGACCGCTGCATCGACGCCGGAATCAATCTCTTCGACACCGCCAATGCATACGGGCACGGCCAGTCTGAGATTATGCTGGGAAATGCTGTGCAAGGCAGGCGAGACAAGCTGATCATAGCCAGCAAGGTTCAGCACAAAATGGGCGACGGCGCCGATGAAGGCGGTCTGTCTAAGGCTGCGATTTTCCGCGCCATTGAAGATAGCTTGCGGCGAATGCGGATGGACTATCTCGACATTTACTACTTGCACCAACCCGATTGCGGCGTGCCGATCGAAGAAACCATGGATGCCATGGAAACCCTGATCCGCCAAGGCAAGATACGGTACATGGCGACCTCAAATTATGCGGCTTGGCAGATTTGCCAGATGCACTGCATCGCCGGGCAAAAGAAGCTCCATGTTCCTGGGATCGCGCAAATGATGTATAACCTGATCGCGCGGGGAGTCGAGCAGGAATTTACGTCGATGGCCCGGGAATTGGGAGTTTCGATCATCGTTTACAATCCGCTGGCAGCTGGCCTCCTGACCGGCAAACACAGCTCTCGGGCTTTCACTCCCGGAACGCGATTCGACTATAACAAGGTTTACCAGGATCGCTATTGGCATCCGCAGGATTTTGAGGCGGTCGAAAAGCTGAAAAAGATTGCAGTCGATGCCGGGCGTTCGCTTACCAGCCTTTCCCTCAACTGGCTCTTGCACCACACCGCCGCCGATTGCATTGTTCTCGGCGCGTCGCGCATGGAGCAACTGGAGCAGAACCTTCAGGCATGCGAGGAAGGTCCCCTGCCGGCCCCGGTCGTTGAAGCGTGCGACCAAGTGTGGAGGGAATTGCGCGGACCCGCTCCATTTTATAACCGCTGACAAACTCCCCGAGCGGCTGCCGTTTCAAGTGTGGAGCACGGCCGATTTAACTACTCTGCTTCTTCTACTCTGCTTTCGGGTGAGAAGTTCCAGCAACTCTGTTTGCTGGAGTTCGCTCGTTTCAGCGCCTTAACCCTAGTGTTAAGCCTCCAACAAACTGGTCAGCAAGGTACGGAAACTGGCAGCCGAATACGCTAAGTATGAACTTCTGTTCATCAGTCAGCAGCTCTGCTTTTGCCTTGCCCTAAGCCGAGTTCCGGGCCAACTCTCGCGTTCTACTCGGGCCATCAGCTTTGAACAGCAGCTTTGCCCCAAGTGGCTGCCTAAGTGCAGCAGCTCCCGCGAGGGTGATTCTATGTTTGGGTTTCGCAGCGTCCGCACACGGCAACTGACTTTAGGGCTGTTGGTTTTGGGGTCAATTCTTTGTGCTCCTGTCTCTGCGCTGGCTGTGGGAGTGATCACGGTGAACTCGCCAGCAAACGGAGCCACCGTAACCGTTCCGTTCGATGTGAACTTTACCTACAATGCCGCAACCACCTATACCAAGCTTTGGATCGACGGGGTCGCTATTATCTCGGACCACACCTCCACCACAAACCTGAGCACCTTCGATTACACGGTCACGTCGCTCGCTGCGGGATCGCACACCTTGACGCTGCAGGCGCATGACACCGCCAGCAATACAACCATTTCCGTTCATGAAACGATCACGGTTTCTTCGGCGCCTCCGACGGTTGTGAACGTGACCCCGTCGCAAGAGCAGATGTTGGAAGGTACGCAGTTCACCTTCAACTCGAACGTCTCCGCCAACTGGTCCTTGCCGACCTCGGCAGATGGCAGCATTCCGACTTGCAGCAGCACCACTTCGTGTGCCTTTACCGCCGGCGCTACGACTGGAACGGCAACGCTGACGGCGACGGCGACCGATGGTTCGGGAGCCACCGGATCGGCAAACATCACGATCTCGTCGCTGCTTGTGAACCCTGCCTCGGCAACCGTGGTAGCCGGTGAGACGCAACAATTCACGACTTCTCCTTCCGCTATTCCAGTGCAGTATTCGAGCCCTACGAGTCTCGGCTCGTTCAGTGGCAACACCTTCACCGCGGCAGCTACAACGACCGGCACATCTGGAACCGTGACGGCCACGGCAACCGACAGCTCCGGAGCAACCGGCACGGCATCGGTTTCTGTTGTGCCTCTCGCCATTACCCCCAGCAATCCAAGCGTGGCGGACGGCCAGGACCAGACGTTCACCGCAAATGCGCCAGTTACCTGGGTCGCGACGTGCGGAAGCTTCCCAACCACATGCGCGAGCCCAACATCATGCGTTTTCACCGCTCCCAGTTCGGTTTCTTCGGGCACAACCTGCACCATCACCGCCGCCGAGAGCGCTCCTGGCACATTGTCGGTTAACGCGACCGCGACGATCGGTTCGCTGACCCTGACTCCGGGAACGGCGACAACCATCGAGGGACAGACGCAGCAATTCACGGCCAATGCGGCGATCGCGACTACGGGCTGGTCGGCCACTTGTGGAAACGTTGCTCCCAGCACGACCGACCCTACATCAGCTACGTTTACCGCTCCCAGTTCGGTTCCACCGAGCCCGGGAACCTGCACCATCACCGCAACCGGCCTAGGCAACGTGAGTGCGCAGGCAGTCGATACGATTACGCCGCCTCCGCCTCCGACCACACTCAATTACACCACTTGGAAAAACAGCAACGATCACACCGGCCAGCAGCCCTACGAGACTACGCTGACACCCTCTAACGTCAATTCAAAAACGTTCGGATTGAAGTTCAGCGATGCGGTGGACGGCGACGTTTACGCGCAACCTCTCTACCTCTCCAACATCACCATTAACGGCACCAGCCACAACGTTGTTTTCGTGGCTACCGAACACGACAGCGTCTACGCCTTTGACGCTGATTCCGCAGGCGCCCCGCTCTGGCAAGTCTCCTTCCTTACCGGAGGCGCAACCACGGCGAAGCCCTCAAGCGTCCACAGCACCATCGGAACTGAAGTAGGCATTACAGGGACGCCGGCGATCGATATCAATGGTTCGCCGAATCCGGTGCTGTACGTCGTGGCGGAAACGGATAACGGCGGCACCTATAGCCACCACCTGCATGCGTTGGACGTGACAACCGGCAAAGAGATCAAAGGTAGCCCGGTCACCATTTCCGGCTCGGGTTTCTCTTCCAAGCAGCAGTTGCAGCGGCCGGCGCTCATTTTAGCCAACGGAAACGTATACGTCTCCTTCGGCAGCGAGGGCGATAACACTCCATGGCACGGCTGGATTTTTGCATTCGACACCGCCAACCTTTCAGAAGCACCCGCTATCTGGAATCCTTCACCGGGCGGAAACGCGGGAGGAATCTGGGGTGGCGGGGGCGGCCTGGCAGCCGACTCCGACGGCAACCTCTTCGCTGCCACAGGCAATGGCAGCTGGAACGGAACAACCCAGTACGGCATGAGTTGGGTAAAGCTCAGCCCGACCCTGCAGGTGATGGATTTCTGGACCCCGTACAATGAAGCCACTCTGTCGAACGGCGACGAAGACCTTGGCTCTGCAGCTCCCGTACTCGTTCCGGCTCAGCCGGACAGCGTCCATCCGAACGAGCTGATTGGCTGCGGCAAACCGACGCCGGTTTACGTGGTGGATCGCGATAACATGGGCGGACACAATTCGGGTTCCGATAGCCAGATCGTGCAGTCGCTGCCGAGCGTGGTGGGCGGAGGAACGTCAAAGCAGACGCAGTATCACGACCATTGCTTCACGACTCCCGCCTACTTCAACGGGACGGTTTATTTCGTCGGCAACAACGACGTGATTAAGGCGTTCGCGCTCAGCCCCACAACCGGAATGCTCTCGGCGGCCCCAACTTCGCAGGGAAGCTTCACGTTCCTGTTTCCCGGCGGGCAGCCGGTGACCTCATCGAACGGATCCAGTGATGGCATCGTCTGGGCCGTGGATTACAACTCGTATGACTTGCATGCCTATGACGCGAACAATATGTCGAAGGAGATTTACCGGAGCTCTACCGTGGGCTTCACCAAGTGGATGGTGCCCACGGTCATCAACGGCAAGGTCTACGTGGGCTCGAAAAAGTTACTTTCGGTCTTCGGACTCTTTTGAGGCCGGAGAAAGCTGAGCGCTGCTGGTTCAGCGCATGTTGGTATACGCAATCGCCATCGCGGGCCCGGCCTGGATGGCGATTTTGTTTGCCGCGCTGAGTGGGCGCGCCGACATGTTGGCTGGCCCCGACCAACAATGACCTTCGCACGCGTTCTCGTTTGGCATTAGAATGAATACTCACAAGCAGGCTGCTTAAGAACAGGTTTGGTCTGATGTGAGGATGCAAGCGATTGCGTCATAACTCTGTGAGTTACACATCCCGTAGCACTTCGCTTGGTGCTGCGGCGTGTTTTTTCAGCAGCCGCAAGGGGTTGAAGCCAACAATTCCATGCCTCGAACACCGCATTTCCAGTTCGTTCCGCGGCGAAGCGAGCTCGCTTGGGTGGAATCGTCGCACCGGATTTGCGGTTAGGCCTGAAAGACGCCCGGGAAAACCACCGGTGATCCGGCGGATCGCGGTCCTGGCGCACGAAGGAGAACAAGATTGAGCGAGATTGTGCCCACTGAAAACTCCAGTCAATTGCGCGGTAAGACCATTGCGGTGCTCGGCGCCGGCAAAATGGGAAGCCTGATTCTGCGTTCGCTGTTGAACAGCGGCGTCGTGGAACGCAGTCATTTGCGAGGCTCGGTGAAGCACACCGAGCACGCACACGAACTGCGGGAAAGCTTGCAGATCAGCGTCGGTACGTCAAACCTCGAAGCGGCGCGCAATGCCGATGTCGTGATCATATGCGTTAAGCCTTCAGGCGTCTCGAAGGTGGCGGAGGCAATTCGTCAGGTGCTGTCTCCCAACGTGCTGGTGATCTCGATTGCAACCGGTGTCACCACCGAAGGCATTGAGGCCGTGCTCGATCCCGGCGTGCCGGTCATTCGCGCAATGCCTAACACTGCCTGCCGGATCGCCTGCGGCATGACGGCGCTGTGTGCCGGGCAATGTTGCCAGGAGTCGCACTTGGCGATTGCGAAAGCCATCTTCTCGCTCATGGGAAAAACCGCCGAAGTGGACGAGATACACATGGACGCCGTGACCGGCCTTTCCGCCAGCGGCCCGGCCTTCATCTATATCGTGCTGGAGGCGCTTGCCGAAGGTGGCGTCCGCGTCGGACTGCCACGCGAGATCGCAACCAATTTCGCGGCGAATGCCGCGCTCGGCGCAGCCTCGATGGTGTTGAGTACGGGCGAGCATCCCGCCGTGCTGAAGGATGAAGTAACCACCCCGGGTGGCTGCACGATTGATGGCATCCTGGAACTGGAGGAAGGTAATATTCGCGCAACACTCATCCGAGCCATTACGACGACCACGCGAAAAGCGAGCCAGCTGGCGAGGTCATGAGCAGTAGCTCCTCCAGCTCAGGTGCGGTGTTTCTGGAGCGCGGCGAACCGGGGATCCAACATATCCCATAAAGAAAGCCTGTGCGGTGTGCACAGGCTGATCTCCGGACATAATTGTAATTTTCGGCTATTCAGCTTCAACCACACCTTTCATGCGTTCGATCTCCGCCCTGAGGAATGCGTCCACGCCCTTCGCCGCCGCACGGCCCTCGGCAATGGCCCAAACGATCAGCGACTGTCCTCTTCGCATGTCGCCTGCGGCGAAAACGCAGGGAACCGAGGTCATGTTATTGGCGTCGGTGGCCACATTGCCACGCGAATCCAGCGCCACACCAAGTTGGTCGACCATTCCATTGCGCACAGGCCCGGTGAATCCCATTGCCAACAGGACGAGATCCGCCTCGATCGTAAACTCAGTTCCGGGCAGCGGTTCGAACTTGGGTGCCGGCCCTACGCGCGTTGCATGCAGAAGTTTCACGTTCCCGTGCTCGTCGCCGGTAAATTTCGTAGTTGCGATTCCCCAGTCTCGAACCCCGCCCTCCTCATGAGAGCTCTCCGTGCGCAACTGCAGAGGCCAGAGCGGCCACGGAGTACTCGGCGAGCGCGAATCCGGCGGTTTGGGCAGCAATTCAAGCTGCAGCACGGAAGACGCCTTCTGACGATGCGCAGTCCCGACGCAATCGGCGCCGGTGTCGCCTCCTCCGATGACCACGACGCGCTTGCCGCAGGCCGTTATATCCTGCGCTTCGGTGAGGGGCAAACCATCGCAACGGCGGTTTTGCGGTATCAGGAAATCAATCGCATAATGAATGCCCTTGAGTTCCCGCCCGGGAATCGTCAGATCCCGAGGATGCTCGGCGCCGCCAGCCAGCACCGCAACGTCGTACTCCTTGCGCAGTGCTTGGATGAGGATGTCCTTTCCGATATGGGCGTTGGTTACGAACTCAACGCCCTCCTTCGTCATCTGATCCAGTCGCCTGTCGATGAGGTGCTTTTCCATTTTGAAGTGCGGGATGCCGTAGCGTAGCAAGCCGCCGATGCGGTCGGCCTTTTCAAAAACCGTCACTCCATGCCCCGCACGCCGTAACTGTTGAGCGGCTGCCAGCCCGGCTGGGCCGGAACCAATGACGCACACACGCTTGCCTGATTCTCTTGGCGGGGGCTCGGGGACGATCCAACCCTCCTCGAAGCCGCGTTCGACGATTGCCTTTTCAATATGCCGGATAGTGACTGCGGGCTCATTGATGCCGAGAACGCAGGCCGTTTCGCAAGGAGCCGGACAAAGCCTGCCGGTAAACTCCGGAAAATTGTTGGTCGAATGCAACTGGCGAACCGCCGCCTTCCAGCGACCGTGATACACCATGTCATTCCAGTCGGGAATGATATTGTTCAGCGGGCATCCAGTGTGGCAAAACGGCACGCCACAATCCATGCAGCGGGCACCCTGCTGGCGAAGCTTCTCTTCCGGAAACTCCGTATAAATCTCGAACCAATCATTAACGCGCTGCGGCACCGGGCGGCGCGCGGGCAACTCACGCCCGTATTCGATGAAACCAGTAACTTTACCCATGCTTAACCTGCTTCTCGTCCGAGTACATCACCGGACTCTGCACTTTCTGCATGCGCTCAATGCGCGGAACACCGAGCACTCGCTTGTACTCGTGCGGGAAGATCTTGATGAATTGCGGCAATGTGTCCGACCAGTGTTCGAGAATCCACTGCGCTCGCGGGCTTTCGGTTGCGATCAGATGACGGTCAATGGCGCTGCGCAGCAGCTCTATATCGCGCTCGTCGATCACCGGTTCCAGATCGACGCCGGCCAGATTGCAGCGCTCCTGCTCGAAGTCGCCGTCCTCGTCGAAAACGTAAGCCAACCCGCCCGACATGCCGGCCGAGAAATTGCGCCCGCATTTGCCGAGCACGAATACCAGCCCGTTGGTCATGTATTCGCAGCCATGGTCTCCCACGCCTTCGACCACGGCCATTGCGCCGGAATTGCGCACCGCGAAGCGTTCGCCGGCAACCCCGTTGAAATATGCTTCCCCACTCGTGGCGCCGTAGAGGGCCACGTTTCCAATCAGGATATTCTGCTCCGGCGCGAAGGTGGAGGCGCGAGGCGGATAGACAACCAGTTTGCCGCCGGATAGCCCCTTGCCCACATAATCATTGGCTTCGCCTTCCAGTGTGAGCGTCACTCCCTTGGCAAGAAAAGCGCCAAAGCTCTGGCCGGCCGAGCCGTTAAACTCGCATGAGATGGTGTCGTCGGGCAGTCCCTTGGAACCATAACGGCGCGCGATTTCGCCGCTCAACATAGCTCCGACAGTTCTGTCCACGTTGCGGATCGGAAGCTTCACTTGAACTGGCGTGAGCGTCTCCAGGGCCGGCTGCACGCACTCGATCAGCTTGTGATCGAGAGCCTTTTCCAGCCCATGATCTTGCGCCTGCACGCAACGCCGCGCCACGTTCGAGCGCTTCGGTGGATCGTAGAAAATGCTCGAAAAGTCCAAGCCCCGGGCCTTCCAATGCCCCATAGCCGGCTTCATCTCTAGCATATCGACCCGGCCGACCATCTCGTCCACGGTCCGGAAGCCAAGCTTGGCCATATACTCACGCACCTGCTCGGCGATGAAAAAGAAAAAGTTGATCACGTTCTCGGGTTGTCCGCGGAATTTGGCGCGCAGCTTCGGGTCCTGAGTAGCAATTCCCACGGGACAGGTATTCAAATGGCACTTGCGCATCATGACGCAACCCATCGTAATCAGCGGCGCGGTGGCAAAGCCGTATTCTTCGGCTCCAAGCAAAGCGGCGATAACGACGTCGCGGCCCGTCTGGAGCTTCCCGTCGGTTTGCACACGGATGCGGCCACGCAGGTCGTTCATGACCAGCACCTGCTGAGTTTCAGCCAATCCCAGTTCCCATGGGATGCCTGCATGCTTGATCGAGCTGAGCGGCGACGCACCCGTTCCGCCGTTGTCTCCGCTGATGAGCACGACATCCGCATGCGCCTTGGCCACACCGGCGGCTACGGTCCCGACTCCAACTTCGGCAACCAGTTTCACGGAGATCCGTGCCCGCGGATTGGCGTTCTTCAGGTCATAGATAAGCTGTGCAAGATCCTCAATCGAGTAAATGTCATGGTGGGGCGGCGGAGAGATCAAGCCAACGCCTGGAATCGAGTGCCGCACCCGGGCGATCTCGTCGTTCACCTTGTGCCCGGGCAGTTGCCCACCCTCTCCGGGCTTGGCGCCTTGCGCCATTTTGATCTGCAACTCGTCGGCATTAACCAGATAGTGGACGGTTACGCCGAAGCGCCCGGAGGCCACCTGTTTAATGGCGCTGCGCCGGGAATCTCCATTCGCATCGGGCTGGAATCGGCCCTCTTCTTCGCCGCCTTCGCCGGTGTTGGACTTCCCGCCGATGCGGTTCATGGCAATGGCGAGGGTTTCGTGAGCTTCTTTGCTAATGGAGCCAAACGACATTGCACCCGTCGTGAAGCGCTTCACGATCACGCTGGCTGGTTCCACTTCCTCCAGTGGAACCGGGTCCTCGCTCTTCCTGATGCCGATCAGTCCGCGCAGGGTACAGAGTTGGCGGCTTTGATCGTCGATAAGGTCCGTGTACTCCTTAAACGTCTTGGGATTACCTTCTCGAACCGCATGTTGCAACTTGGAGATGGTCAGCGGATTAAGAATGTGGTGTTCGCCGGAGACGCGATACTGGTAACTGCCACCGACTCTCAGCTCCGGCTCGAAGCTGCCGACCGGGCGAAAAGCGTGCTCGTGCTTCATCTGCGCTTCCCGCGCCAGCACTTCGAGCCCAACCCCTTCCAGCCGCGAAGCGGTCCCGGTGAAATATCTCGCGACGAGCCCGCGATTGAGCCCGATGGCCTCAAACACCTGCGCCCCGCGATAGCTCTGCAGGGTGGATATCCCCATCTTGGAGCCGGTCTTGAGCAGACCCTTATTGATCGCCTTGACGTAATTGTGCAGCGCGGTATCGCCGTTCATGCCCTCGGGCAAATCGCGCCTCAGTTCCATATCCTCCAGGGTTTCCATGGCCAGGTATGGGTTCACGGCGCTTGCGCCGTAGCCGATCAGCAGCGCAAAGTGCATAACCTCGCGCGGCTCGCCCGACTCGATAATCAACGCCACCTGTGTGCGCAGCTTCTCGCGAACCAGGTGATTGTGGACGGCGGTCAGCGCAAGCAGCGACGGAATGGGAGCGTACTCCTCATCGACTCCGCGGTCGGAGAGAACGATCAGAGTGTAACCAGCCTTGATGGCCAGCGTAGCGCGACGACAAAGACCGTCGAGTGATGTCCGTAGTCCCTCTTCGCCTCTATGCACCGGAAACAACGTCGGCAACGTGGTGGCCAGCAGGTCCCCTTGCGAAAGTCGCCGCAGTTTTTCGAGGTCGCGATTGGTGAGAATCGGATGCGGCAAGGCCAGCGTATGGCAGTGCTTTGGCGTCTCCTCTAGAATATTGTTCTCGCATCCGATGAAGCTGATGAGCGACATCACCATATCTTCCCGGATCGGATCGATCGGAGGATTGGTGACCTGCGCAAACAATTGCCGGAAATAATTGAACAAAGTCTGTGGACGATCTGACAAACACGCTAGCGGCGTATCCGTGCCCATTGAACCCACCGGCTCCTGGCCATCCCGCGCCATGGGCAACATGAGCATCTTCAGGTCTTCATCGGAATAACCGAAGACGCGCTGTCGGCAGAGGATGGTGTCGTGGTCCGTCGCTACAGTGCGTGGAGGCTCCGGCAACTGGTCGAGAGTGATCTGGTTTTCCCGCAGCCATTCGCCGTAAGGCTGACGGCTGGAAAGGCGGCGCTTGATTTCCTTATCCGAAACGATGCGCCCCTCGACCAGATCGACGAGGAACATTTTGCCGGGCTGAAGCCGCCCCTTTCGGACAATGTCCTGCGGCTTGATCGGCAACACGCCGGCTTCTGACGCCATTACGACCAGGCCGCCGCGGGTGATCACGTAACGTGCCGGGCGCAGGCCATTACGATCGAGGGTCGCGCCGATCACGCGGCCATCGGTGAAGGTGAGCGCCGCCGGGCCATCCCACGGTTCCATCAAGCTTGCGTGGTACTCGTAGAAAGCTCGCTTGTCAGGATGCATGTACGGATTACCCGACCAAGCCTCTGGAACCATCATGGCCATGGCGTGCGGCAGGCTGCGCCCGGACTGGAACAGCAGTTCGACGGCATTATCGAAATTCGCCGAGTCGCTGCCCCCGGGCGCGATGATTGGGAATAGTTTCTGCATGTCATCGCCGAAGAGCGGCGAAGACAGCAGCGACTGGCGGGCATACATCCAGTTGACATTACCTTTGAGCGTGTTAATTTCGCCGTTGTGCGCGATATAGCGATACGGATGAGCCAACTGCCAAGTCGGAAACGTGTTGGTGGAAAACCGCTGGTGGACCAAGCATAGAGCGCTGGTAACAAGCGGGTCGGATAATTCCTTGTAGAACTTGCTGATCTGCGGCGCCAGCAGCAGTCCTTTGTAAATGATGGTGCGGGCCGAGAACGACGAAATGTAGAAGCTCTGCATCAAGGTAGCATCGAGCGCCGTGATTTCGGTTTCCGCCCGCTTGCGAATGACGTAGAGTTTGCGCTCCAGGGCGTCTTCCCTGTTCCCGTCGCCCGCTGCCGTTGTTGGCGATCCGACCGAGTCACTATCGGTTGTCGCGGTTGCGGCGGCCGATGGTGGAGCGGCGATGAACACCTGCTCGATATAGGGCCGCGAAGCGCGCGCCACCTGACCAATCGCATTCGCATCGACCGGCGTATCGCGCCAGCCCAGAACCTCGAAACCTTCCTCCCGGATCACCCGGTTCACCACCGTGCGACATCGCTCGCGCTGCTCGTCATTCCGTGGGAAAAAGACCATGCCCACCCCGTAAGAACCGGGTTCGGGCAGCGAGAAATGGAGTCTCGCGGCTTCGCGGGCAAAGAACGCATGCGGAATCTGAATGAGGATGCCGGCGCCATCACCCGTCTCGGGATCGCAGCCGCAAGCCCCCCGGTGCGTGAGATTGATCAGAACTTCAATCCCCTTCAGGACGACGTCGTGAGACTTATGGCCGTCGATATTCGCCACAAAGCCCAGGCCGCAGGCGTCGTGTTCATGGCTGGGGTGATAGAGCCCTTGTGGGGCAGGCAATCCATTCGGCATGTCCGATGTCGTCACTTCATCTCCGGATGTAAGCGGCATTCAGGGGGCGGCAGAAAGGCCGCCGAGGAAAAAACCGCAGGCGTCGCTCGACACAAATCCCTGTGTATTAAGCAGTTTATTATCGTTTGTTAGCGGCTCGAAAGTACAATCAAGATTTTCGATAGCACCGATTAAGAATTTTCGGCATGGCCTTAATACGACCTTAACCGAATCGTGAATTGCTCGCCAGCGGTGGATTCGGGTGCAGGCATGGGTTGACAAATCAGTTCCCAATCAAAACCATGCCCTCGCAAATGGCACAGTGCGTGTATTCTTTTGAGAGTAGGTGCAACTTGCCTGATTGTTGGTGGTGAATTCTGCCGTCCCGCTGTTTCCGAGAGAGCGAGGAAAGCCGTGGATTTCGATCAGCTAGTAACGTTCATCGAAGTCGCCAAGCTGGGTAGTTTTTCGCGCGCAGGCCAAAAGGTGTTCCGAACTCAGTCGGCCGTCAGCGCCCAAATCAGGCAGCTCGAGCAGGAGTATGGCGAGAAGCTTCTCGACCGCCGCGCCAAGACCGTGCGCTTGACTCCGGGCGGTGAAGTTTTGTTCGAGTATGCACAACGCTTGTTGACCCTGCGAGACGAGTCGGTCCGCGCCGTCGCCGACCAGGGCAACTCGCTTCGCGGAGTCCTGGCCATTGGAGCCAATGAGGCTACCTGCTTGTACGTGCTTCCCGAAATGTTTGCCGAGTACTGCAGACAATATCCGGAGGTTCAGATCAGCGTTTATCGCAATTTCAGCCGCAAAATCCTGGAGCGGGTTGAGGACGGAGCGGTCGATCTGGGCATCGTAAGCCT
Organism: Candidatus Korobacteraceae bacterium; assembly: GCA_049519595.1. GTDB lineage: Bacteria > Acidobacteriota > Terriglobia > Terriglobales > Acidobacteriaceae > CAWBRT01. Next base: position 14,707 of record JBEKQP010000069.1, read on the forward strand.
GCCGGTAAAGTCTCATAGCATCAAAGTGCATTCCATCTTCCGCGACCAGTTGATGGTTATGGTGAGCTCCGGGAATCCGCTCGCGAAGCAGAAATCCGTCACCGTGGAGGAAGTGGCGAAACAACCGCTGATATTTCCTAAGACTGGATACACGCGGCAGGCGTTGGATAAGCTCTTCCGCCCTCATCGAGCCGACTTGCAGATCAAGATGGAATTGCCCAGCGTGGGCATGATCAAGAGATTCGTAGTCGCCGGTATTGGCGTGTCACTCATCAGCGCCAGCTTCGCCAACGATGAAGTTCGCTCCGGAGAAGCCAAGCTGCTCCCCTTGAAAGACAATGTACTGTGGCGCTCGCTCGGCCTGATTTATCGCGCCGACCGAACCTTACCGCGCTCCGCTCAGGCCTTCATCGAACTTACCAGGCACTTCGCAAAGAAGGTCATGCCTGCGGGCTGAAGCGTTAGCCGGGCCCCGCGCTGGCAATACCTTTCGCATCAGATCTAGCCTGCGCCCTTCAGCAGATCGCTCAGCGCAGCCACGTCTGCCGGGCTGGCATCACTAATGACGAAGTACCTGAGCCCGTTCCGCGACCAGGTTTGAATCGTAAAGTCCAGCTTGTGCTCAACCAGATTTGCCGACCTCATGTGCGTTGCCAACGACCTCTCGGAAAGTATGAATACCGAGATCCGATGTTTACGCACTTGAAACAAGAGTTGAGCACCTGGGCTCTGCTCGAAATAGGCTACGCGGCCGCCTATCAGTTGGAACGGAGAGTTTTGCAATTCAGGCAAATTGAATGTGAAGGGCAGCTTGCCCTCGAACCACGGCTTAACCGTATGCCGGTCCGTCGAAACCACGTCGATGGGATTCGCACTGGCCAGTGTCGCCACATGCAGATCGGCAAGCTCGCCCAGTTGCCGCTCACGCTGCAGATGGCCAACCCAGAAAACTCCAAGGCTGATTGCAGCCACCAGCACTGCCATTACCGCTCCCAGCCGCCAGCCCAGTCTCCAGCCCCGCAACCGCGGCTTGCTTTGCTCGGCCACTTGCTGTGCGATCTTCAGCCTGAACTCCGGAGCCGGCGCGAATCGTTTGCCGGCCGTGTGGGTCATGCCCTTCAAGCGCAGCCGTCCGAGCGCGTCGGTGGCACACGATTGGCATTGCCTCAGATGCGCCTCCAACTCGACAGCCTCGTCGCCGGGCAGTTCAGAGTCGACGTACTGTTCAAGTTTCGCGTGCCACAGTTCACAGCTCATTGCGAAGCTCCCCGGACCTGCGTCCCCAGCAAGTCCCGCAGCGCCTTTCGAGCGCGCGAAAGGCGCGACATGACCGTACCAATCGGAATGCCGAGTGTCTCCGCGATCTCCTGATAGCTCATCTCCTCCACGTCACACAGAAGGACGACTTCCCGGTAATGCACCGCCAGTTGCTCCAGCGCGCTTTGCAAAAGTTCATGATCGACGCTAGCGAGCAACGTTGATTCCGGCGTTTCCAAAAGCGGAGGCAATGCGTCTTCTGCCTCTTCCAGTGGCGTGGTCGCTTTCAATCCCGTACGTGAAGTCAGGAAGGTGTTGCGCAAAATGCGGAACATCCAGGCGCGGAAATTAGTCCCTTGTTGAAACGACCGGAACCCTTTCAGCGCCTTCATGTAAGTCTCCTGCACCAGGTCTTCCGCCTCGGCGCGGTTCTGCGTCAGCCAGTGCGCAAAGTTGTAGAGCGAAGCGAACAGCGGCATCGCCAGTTCTTCGAATGTCCCGGATTGGCTTTGCTCGTTTTGCATCCGGCTATAAGGGTAACTCGAAATCCCCTGAATTATTCCCGCCGCAGACAGAATTGCTGTTCGGCTCCGGACCGAATGCGCCTCTGGTGCGGCAATTCAGCCGAAGCCTGCCCAAAGCATGTATCCGCCCGTGCCGTCACTGAACTCGCGCGAGGTGCAGGATTACACGGACCGACAACTGAGATGGGTGATCGAGAACGGGATCGGGCCTTCGGGAATGCCTGCTTCCAAGGGGATACTGAATGATGATGAAATCTGGAGCAAAGTGAACTACATCCGCCACCTGCCTGCGAAGGGAAGCCTCGGCGAACCCGCGGTCTACAACCCGAAATAGGAAGGGACCCATCAGCCGCGTGTAGCGTCGTATACCAGCTTGGCTGCGGCCATGTCCTCTATGGCCAATCCCACGGACTTGAAGATTGTCCTGCCGGCCCGCCTCATCGGCGTTGCGGCTGTCAGCAGCTCGCCGAGTTCGGCATCGATTGCGGCGCCGGATGAACGTATATCCTCCGACTCCTGGCCGGCAGCCTCACGCGATTCGACCACCAACAAACCTTTCATCGCTTCGTTGTCCAGCTCGCGCCGGCCCGCTCCGACCGCGCCCAAGGCGTTGATATGAGCGTCCTGCTTCAACCATCGGCCAAGTAGCACCGGCTCGGAAGATGCGGTAGCGGTGACCACCACGTCCGCGCCACGGACGGCTTCTTCTGCTGTCATTACCCTGGCACCGACTTGTTCTGCCAGCTTCCGCGCGTTTTCCCGGTTGCGGCTCCAAATGCGGACCTCTTCGAAGTTGCGCACGCATCGCAGCGCCGCAACATGCGCCCGCGCCTGTACGCCGCTGCCCAGAATGGCAAGTACCCGCACGTCCGCCCTGGCAAGCAGATCGGTCGCGACCGCCGAAACCGCTGCCGTGCGCATCTCCGTAATCAATCGCGCTTCCATGGTAGCGAGCGGCTCGCCAGTGTCGGTGCGGAACAGCTGAATGACGGCAAAGTGTGTATCCAACCCGCGGCCCGCGTTGTCAGGAAAGACCGACACCAGCTTAACTCCCATGACTTCCCCGTAGATGGCAGGCATGACGAGAAACAGCGCTGGCTGTTGCGGAACTGGCAGCCTCATGCGCAGCGGCTGCACGACCTTGTGCAAGGAGAAGTCAATCAGCGCCTGCCTCATTGCCGGAATCAACCGCTGGTAGCTGAGCCGCTCCCGAACCGCTTCTTCGCTCAAAAACATTTCAGGCCTTTCGGAACATAGACTTGAGCAAGCCGCCGCACTCTCACTGAATTGTGGTGCTCTCCATCTTAAACGTGAGACACGTTACCTGGCCTGGATGATTTTGGCGCACTGGTTTCTGGCGCTACTTTTTCGGTTCCAGCTTCAGCGATGCCGAGTTGATGCAATAGCGTAACCCGGTTGGCCGCGGTCCATCCTCAAACACATGCCCCAAGTGCGACCCGCAACGCGAGCAGGTCACCTCTACCCGGCGCATGCCGAAAGCATTGTCTTCGTGATTGTCCACACGCTCCGGGGCTGCCGGCTCATAGAAGCTGGGCCATCCGCTTCCGGAGTCGTATTTGGTATCCGAGCTGAACAATTCCTCACCGCAAGCCGCGCAGCGGTAAACGCCCTTTTCCTTGCTGTGCGCGTATTCGCCGCTGAAGGCGCGCTCCGTGCCTTTCTCGCGCAGGATGTGGTACTGCTCCGGCGTAAGTTCGCGGCGCCATTCATCTTCGCTCTTGCGCAGTTTCTCTTTCTCGTCGGTTGCCATGCTCACCTCCCAAGCAGTTAGATTTCGTCAGGCGCCGCCGGGGTGCAACCGTTTCTGCCAGATGGCCCAGTAAGGTACGCCGGCAAAAAGCAACGCGCGAGTAAGGACCTCTCACTCGCGCGCCAAAGTCTGTATAGTCCTTTTCTGATTTTTCGGCCGTTTTAGGACCGGTCAACCTAGTGCCACTCCCACTCCAGGAATCCGGGCTTCACGTCGGTCATGGCATTCGCGATCAGTTCAACCAATGGCCTTTGCAGTTGCTGCATGGGGCGCAGACGTATTTCGGAGTTTCCGGTTCGAGACAATCGCCAAAGGCGTTCAGCACCTGCTCGAGCTTCTTGCGCCCGGAGACCTGGAAGCGCCAATCGGTAAAGTTATTCGGCGACATAATGGCAAACCCGCTGCCGCCACCGCAACAGTAGTTATTGACTCCGTGCGGCTCCATCTCGCGGAACTTGGGAGCGATCTTCCGCAGAATCTCGCGCTGCGGCTCTACTACTCCCATCAGGCGCACGACGTTGCACGGGTCGTGAAGTGTAATGGGGAAATCGTTGCGCGAGGGGTCCAGCTTGAGCCTGCCGCTCAGGACGATGTCGCGCAACAGCGTCAGCGAGCTTTCCCGCGGGACGTTCATCTCGCCCAGCAGGATGCGGTCGGCAATCACGCTAAGAGCCTTGTGCGCGTGGCCGCACTCGCCGATCACAATCTTCTTCACTTTCAACTTGCGCGCTGCTTCTGCGTGCTTCAGTGCCACACGCGCGAACTGTGCGTCGTCGTACCATAGTCCGTAATTGATGGAATCGTAGGCGACCAGCTCCGATGACATCGTCCAGCTCACCCCGGCGGCGTTGAGTATTACCGCAAAGGCTCCGGGGTTCTCCGGCCACGCAAGAATCTCTCCAGCATTGTGAATCAAAAGGATGTCGGCGCCCTCCACGTCCCACGGCGTGTGGATGTCGAGCCCCGTCTTTTCACTCATCTCCTCGTCGATGAAATCCACGCTGTCCCTGACCGCCGCTGGGTTCATGCCGGTTGAAGAGCCGGTCTTCAACTGCTTCATCGAGCCGTTATCATGAATTTCCTTGGCTGCGATGCCCATCTCCATGCTGAACACCTTGCGGAGCTCGTGCGCCACAAGGGCGTTGTCGGCTCCAATCGGGCAGGTCTGCGCACAGCGGCGGCAGAGGTTGCATCGGTAGGCAAGCTCGGCAAGACGCGCCACCATGGGCCAGTTCAGTTCAATGTCGCCGTGCTGCCAGCGCGAGACCAGTCCGCCGTACTTCACATACTTGAAGTAAAGACGGCGCAAGATGTCGCTGCGAAACAGCGGCCGGTAGACTTCATTGCGCCCACTGGCTTCATAGATGTGGCAAGCATCGGAGCAGGTCTGGCAACGCGTGCAGTGCTCCATGGTGAGCAGCAACGGCTGAAGAAACGTCCAGTTGTTTTCTTTGGTGAATAGTTTTTCAACTCCCGCCAAAAACTTTTTGACCAGCTCTTCTTCTTCCTCGCGAGACTTCGGTCTGGGCAGATTAAGCGCGCAAGTGCCATCGAGTCCGCACTCGCACCTCTCCTTGACCGAAGCGCTGAGTGGGGTAAACGCAGGACCTTCCACGGTGCCAAGGCCTGCGGGCAACGGCTTTAAATCACTCATTTGCAGTTGCGTCAGCGGCTCTGCATCCCGCCGCGAAACGTCGCGGATGTCTACCTGTTCCTTCATTTGCGCACCGCCTGCTTTTCGGGTGGATTCGTTGTGGCGATCTCTCCCCAGGTTTTTGTTCCATCGGCGCCAATGTGCGGTGCCGACCACGTGGGACGATAGGTAAGATACTCGGCAACTCGTGCGGAGATCTGCTTGTTATTCGGTGTGTCGTCCCAACGGACGGTGTGATAGGTGAAATATTTCGCCACGAAATGCCCCATGTGCGTATATGGAATGTAGCCGAGAATTACTGACCCGAGGATGAGTCCGGCGCTCGTCGCGGCGGGAAGCTTGATCGTCGAATCGAATGCAAGCACCGCACGAGCTAGCGTGGCAAGCGGCGGCATGGACCCGCTGAGCGCTCCGATGATGACCAGCACGCAAGCAGCCGCAAACAGCCCCACATTCAACAAGTCGCCGGCTCCGGTGTAGTTTTTCAACTCCGGATCGGTGAGCCTGCGCCAGAACAACGCTAGGCCGCCGAACGTCGTCAGCATCAACCCCGCCCAAGCGCCCGCGCGAGCAATCACAAACAGCACGCCTGCAATCCCCATGCCTCCGAAGACCGCGCCCAGAGCAGACAGAGCAGCCGCTCCCATCAGCAGATACAGCCCGGCATGAAACGGAAACGACCGGTACCAGAGTTTGCGATTGTATTCCCAGAGCCCTTTCAGCAACAGCATCTCCGGGATCATAAAGCTCAATTCTCCGGCGAGGTTCGGGCGGCGTTCTTTCTTCCACCAGTCGCCTTGCTCGAAATACGACCCCCCGTGTGTCACCCGTTCCGGCGCTTCATGCGGCACAGGATACAGCTCCCAACGGAGATGGATGGGAGCGCGCGCGTATTGAATAACGCGGCCGACGCAGCCGACGGCAAACACAAGTACACCTGCATATATAAACAAAGACACCATAGTTGCCATGGATTTCTCCCCCACCGCTCAGAAATTTCTTAAGTGCAGCCGGCCCCGACCGTTCCGCGCTCGCAGCACTACGCGGTTCGCCCCGCCAAACTCACTCCTGCCGCACGATGCCGCCGGGCAAGTTTAACTACACCCTCCGCCCATTCCGGCGTTGCGCTCGCATGCAGGTGCGTATAGCTTGCCCACACATTGTTGACGACCAGTCCGTCGCGCTTCCCAATTGCGCCGGTTCCGCGGCGAACCGAGCACACGGTCGCCGGTGGCTCTGACTTCAACATCTCGGGGTCCCCAGAGGCGACCGCGATGCGCGAATAGTGGAACTCATGACCCCGCAACATGGTTCCAACTGCGTAAAACGGATTCGGAGTGTCCACCTCCGCCTCCACGTATCCGTGCCCTTGTGGGGCGCTGCCCACATCGATATCGATAGGCAGGACGCCCGCCATGCGGAAACGTCTACCCTGCCACTGAATCGACCGCGACAACAACATCAACCCGCCGCATTCGGCATAAACAGGCAAGCCGCGTGTAGCTGCATCGGCAAGCGAATACAGAAACCCCGCGTTCGCATCGAGCTTCTCGGCATGCACCTCCGGAAAGCCGCCGCCAACGTACACGGCATCCACATCTTCAGGCAGTCCGCCTGACCGCAAGGCGGAGATGAACACAACTTCCGCGCCGGCTCGCCTCAGCGCCTCAATATTCTCTTCGTAGTAAAAACTGAACGCGGCATCGCGAATTACGGCAATCCTGACCGCGACCTCATCCGTCTCTTTGGGCGCTGTATATAAAGACGGCGCACAAAGCACGCTCACGCCAGCGGCGATTTCCTTGATCCGAGCCATGTCAAGCCGCGCCGCGACCTTGTCCAACAGAAAAGGCAATTCCTTCATCGCGGGATGATCTTCGGGAGTCACCAGTCCAAGATGCCGCGAGGGCAGGGCATCGCTATCGAGTTTAGGGACAACTCCGACCACCGGGATTCCGCACGCTCTTTCGATTGCATCGCGCACGACCATCTCGTGCCGTTTGCTGGCGACGTGGTTCAGAACAACTCCCGCGATTCGCAAATCCGGGTCTAACAGCTTGCAACCCAACACCACAGCGGCTGCGGTGCGCGTCATTTTGGTGACATTGAGAACCAGCACAACCGGCGATTGAATCGCCTTCGCTAATTCGGCCGTGCTGTGTGTTCCGGCTGCGTCAGCCCCGTCGAACAGTCCGCGATTGCCTTCGACCACGTTAAGGCCGCCCGCGATGGCATGCGTGCAAAACAACTGCACCGCCCTTGGGAAGCCCATCAACCACGTATCCAGGTTTCTCGCCGGCTCCCCCGACGCCCAGGAAAGCCAGGCGGTATCGATGTAGTCAGGCCCCTTCTTGAATGCCCGCACCTGCGCCCCTTCGCCACGGAATGCCCGGAGCAGCGCCATGGAGACCACAGATTTGCCGGAATCGCCGGCAAGCCCTGCAATCACGATCCTTGGCGCGTTCGAGGCCGCATTCATCTGAGCGCTTAACCTCAGCCTTGCGGTTCCTTGGACGGCATCTGGATAAAGGAGCCTCCCAAATAGCTGTAGATGCAACGGCCGGATTCGATCAACTGTCGGATCGCGAGCTTGCAAAGATCTTTCGAGCAAGCTTCCCCGTGTTTTGCCACCATTGCCTTGGTCAGGTCACCCGGTTTGAGTTTCTTCTTTCCCTCGCACTCGGATACCAACTGGAACATGTCTTCCGCAACTGTCTCTACTGTAAGGTCAGCCATATAAGTCCCCCTTTTCAGTCAGCCGGCACTGATTCCACTAATGCACACGGCTTCACTGTGTATGAATTGGTCTTCTTACTCTTGATTAACATGCCCGCGCCTGCCAGCGGGTCTGAACCGGCCTCTAACCCTGATTTTTCCAGCAGCGCCGTAACCCGCTCCACGGACCACTCGGCATTGTTGCCGTTCGTAACCCGTCGGGCCAGACGGGCAAGCGCGACCTCCGGAGCCACGCTGGCTCCCACGGAGAGCAGATCGTCTTGCAGCATCAACATCCCGCCGGCCTTCAGTTGGCTTGCGGCACGGCAAACGACATTCTCGCATTCCTCGCGCGATGCCGAACCGAGAAGCCCGGAAATGATCACCGCGTCGAAGCTATGCGCCGGCAGAGATTCACCCAATGCCGGATTGACGCCAATAACCTTCGCACGCGGCCATCGCGCCGCAATCAGCTCCGAGTAAGTTGCTGCTCCCCATCCCGCGATGAGCACGGTCTCGCATCCGCTGAGGTCAACGCGATCGAGCACGACCGGCGCAGCGTAGCGTGCCAGCGACTCGCAGGCGTGGTAGTGCAGAGCCGCATGATCCGGACGCAGCGTTTTTCGGCCCGTGGTCGCGAACCTATCGAGCGCCGTAGCGTCACAGTTTTCTCCAACCTCATACATCAGCGCAGGGACGAGTGACTGGGGCGAGTTTCGCCGCAAATAGAGCGAGGCCAATTCCAAATTGCGATAGCCATCCGGCCGCGCCTCAACCAACCCAAGCGCCACGAGCACCTGCATCATGTCGTTCAGCGCGTCCGCATCGGCATGGATTTGGAGAGCCAGATTGCAGACGGTTTTCGGATGTTCCAGCGCCTCGAATACGCCCGCCGAGACCGCCCACGCCAGCATCTGACTTCCTACGCCCGCGGTTGCCAGGCGAAACAGTTCCTGTGGCGATGGTCCGGGAGCAAAACGCACATCCGACTCGCCGCGGCGCTGAAGGTCGCGCTCCGCCTTCTTTAACTTTTCGCGAAGCCTCACGACTTCGCCGATCACAAGCGTCGCCGGAGCCTTGATGCCTTGCAGCTTTGCCACTTCGGCAATCGTCTCCAGTGTCCCGGTGGCAACCTGTTCGCCGTGCCAGAACGCCATCTGGATGATGGCCGCCGGCGTGCCGGGATCGCGGCCCTCTTTGATCAGCCGTTTTGCAATCTGCTCAACGGCATGAACGCCCATCAGAAAAACCAGCGTCGGAATCTTGCTCAGTGCATTGAAATCGACGTCGTCGCCGTCGCCGCCACAAAAATGCCCGGTCACGATCGCCACCGCTGAAGAAGAATCACGATGAGTTACCGGAATTCCCGCGCTGAGAGGCGCTGAGAGCGCCGAAGAAACGCCTGGAATCACGTCGAAGGTGACGCCATGTTCCGCCAGATACTCGGCCTCTTCTCCACCGCGACCGAAGAGAAACGGATCGCCGCCCTTCAGGCGGACCACGGTCTTGCCTTCGCGCGCTTTGTGGACAAGCAGTTCGTTGACCTCGTCTTGGCGCGAATCGTGACGGCCGACCGGTTTGCCCATGTAAATGCGCTCGGCGGTCGGTTTCGCCAGCGCCAGCACGTCTTCCTGAACCAGACGGTCGTAAACAATGACATCCGCCGCCTTGATCAGGTTTGCCGCCTTGATCGTCAACAGCTCAGGATGCCCGGGGCCTGCTCCAACCAAATAAACTTTTCCCGTAGCTCCCATTTCAAATCCCACTACTTCACCTATTCACTTCCGCTCTGGCGAGCGTGCTTGTAAAGCGCCGGTGTCGCGGGACCACGTCCGGCCCCGCGACTCCGCGTTGCGTTCTTCAGTTGCGTTCTTCAATGAATCAATAGCTTGCTGACCAAAACCAGCACAATCAGCAATCCGATACCGCTAAAAAAGGGGTACCAGATTAGCTTCTTCTCGACGCTATCGATCGGTTCACATTCCATCTTGCGGATCTCTTCCGAAAACCGCGGCTGCTGCGGAGCCTTTCCTGGAGTTGCCATAAATTATCCCTTCATTAACGGCGGTAGCATGCCGTGGAAGAATATCCACGAGATGGCAAGGCCGATCCAGATGATGTAGCCGAACAGACAGAGTACGTAGACTGCGGCCAGTTTGCCAATCCCCTCCTCCCACAGCTTGCGGAAGTTCGAAACAACTCCGATGCTGAAGAAGGTCATGACAAAAAAGATGCCGCGGAACACGTTCGCCTGCCCCATTGCGCCCTGCACTCGCCCGATGACGTTGGGTGCGATAATGCCCATCACAAGCACGATTAGGAAAGTGGCCACATAGCCAAGCACGAACTTCGGAAAGCGCTGCCAGATCTCCTTGGCTTTAACCGGAGTTCCTTCTTTACGGTCGAACTTAGCCGACCATACCCACGCCAACACGAAAGCCCACACGCCGATCATGATGTCGATAAACACCTTGACCGTAGCTGCGGTGCTCATAATCCAGCCCGGCTGGAAATTCATTCCCATCCCGGAAGCCTTAGCCCTGATGAGCGCGTCGGTGATCGCTCCGCTAGCCACGGCCGCACCGTCGGTTTTCACCGCCAGAGCCATCCAGGCACCAGCCACCAAGGGCTGATGATAAAGAAAGTGCTGGGCCGCAAACGGAAGCACCAGCAGCTCTACGACCGAGAAGATAACCACCAGCGACGAAACCATTACCGGAACGATAGGACGCGACCGGATGGCGCCGCCGGTTGCAATCGCCGCCGACACGCCGCAGATGGAAATGCCCGAGGCAAGAGGCGCCGCCCATTCCCGGCTAAAGCCAAAATAACGCCGGGCCACAAAGTAAACCACAGGCCAGAAGATAAGGTAAGCGCAGACGATGGCGCAAGCGCCCTGAAACATCATTGCGCCCGCCAGCGATCGCTGGCTGAGAGCCGTGATGCCCAGGAATCCGCCAAGGATCACAATGGCCGTCTTGATATACAACTCAGGACGGATCGCTTCCTTCATCATCGTCGCGAGTCCTGGCAAGAAGTTGCCGACGATGAGTCCGGCGATCAGGGCAATGATGAAACCCGACTCGTTGGTCAGGTTCAACGACCAGCCGATCTTTAATCCAGCTCGCTGGTTAGGCGTTGCCGCGATAAAAGCCCAGCTACCCAAAAACCAGCAGGCATAGCTCAGGGCGAAGACTCCTGTAAATCCTTTGGCAAATTTCTTCAGGTCTGCTCCCAGACCTTTGGCACCGACCAGCAACACCACCAACATGAATACGTAAGTCGCTATCAGAGAAAGAAAGGCAGGCAAGTTGGCGTAAGCTTTGGAGGCTGGCTTCAGCGCCTTCGCGGGATCAAGCCAAACCGAAGTGGTAATTCCCCAGCCCAGCGAGTCCACGCCGAACAGGAGCGTAAGTGAGAGTACAAAAACAAGCAGGCCAATGCAAACTGCCAGCCAGTCTTCGGTTAGCCGCGGCGTCGAGTGCAAACTCGGTGGAGCAGCTACCGTCTGAGGCGGCGATCCGGATTTAGCCAGCGTGTCGGTCGATGAGCCCGATGACGTATCAACAGCCATAAATCACCTCGTTTAGTAATACCTGCGAATTAAAATAGCTCCCAATCACTTCCCGCACCGGATTACTAATCCTCCCGAATAGAAAGCATGATCTTATAAAGTACTGTGATCATCAAAGCGCCCGTCGCCCAAATGCCAACGGCGACCGTCCACTCATTCATGGTGGGCACATATCGTGCCACCGCGCCCAGCGGCGACGGCACAAAACCGCCAATCAGCAAGGCAAATCCTTTATCCAGCCAAAGCGAAACAAAGACCAAAACACAAGCCCACGTCAGCAAACGGGTGTCTGTCCGCCAGCGCGGCACTAACAGCAAAGCCAGAGCCGCGAGAGAAAGCAGCACTGACAACCACATCCAAGGCACAAGTTGATAGTTGCCGTCGAGCCCGAAGAAAAGATACTCAAAATGTTCCATGTGGCTGGGGATTCGGCTGTAGAAAGTGGTGAACACCTCCATCAACACAAAGAACACATTGATCAGCATGCAGTACGTCATGATCAGGGCGAGCTTCTTCACGGCTTCCAAGCCGGCATCGAAAACCTTGAGCCGCCGCAGGATCAGGATCAGAATGATGAGCACTGCCGGCCCCGAGGAAAATGCCGAAGCCAGAAAGCGGGGAGCCATGATCGGATTCATCCAAAATGGGCGCGCCGCCAGACCGCTCAGGATGAATGCCGTCACGGTATGGATGCTGATGGCCCACGGTATGGACAAAATGATGACAGGCTTGATCCACTTCGGCGGGGGCACGCCCTCATGTTTGGCGCCAAGCAGGGTCACAGTAATGACCGCGTTGAGCAGCACATAGCCGCTCAGGACCGTCATATCCCAAAAGATGAGCGAATTAGGGTGCGGGTATCGGAGCACGTTCAGTACGCGCTGCGGTTGGCCCATGCTTACGAAAATAAAAAGCATTGCCATGATCACCGAGCACATGCCGAGGATTTCGCCCATCATCGTGGATTTTCCGAAAGCTTTCCAGTCATGCAGGTAGTAAGGCAGAACAACCACGACAGCCGAGGCCCCCAAACCAATAAAGAACACAAATTGGGAGATATACAGGCCCCACACGACGTCGTGGCTCAGCCCCGTAACGACCAACCCAAGCGTCGCCTGCCGCAGGTAGGCCAAAAAACCCAGGAAGATGAGTGCGAGGAGGACACAAATCCAGATCCAATACTTCCGGCTCCCTACGAGCGCCTTTTCGAACATGAACATCGATCAACCCTCACACAATGTAGAAAACGTTGGGCTGCGTACCTAATTCGGGTTTCCGCCGGATGCTGAAACGCGAACCGAGCACTTGCCGAATTTCCGAGTTCGGATCGGCGAGATTGCCGAAGATCATCGATTTGTCAGGGCTGGCCTCGATGCATACCGGCTGCTTGCCCTCAGCCAGACGCTCTGCGCAGAAGTTACACTTCTCCACCACACCCATACTCCGGGTGGGAAATTCCGGATTCACTTGCGCAACGTAAGGCACCGGATTGGAAAAGTTGAAACTCCGGGCGCCATAGGGGCAGGCCACGATGCAGTACTTACACCCAATACAACGATGCCAGTCCATCATGACGATGCCGTCTTCTCGTTTCCAGGTAGCACCCGTCGGGCAGACGCGAACACAGGCAGGATTCTCGCAGTGATTGCACATGACTGGAATAGGGTGTCCTGCGTAAGCCTGCCGCGTGTAGTCTGATTGCTCGGCTGGGAATACTGTCTCGAACGGCTGCTCCCAAATCCATTTCACCTCGCGGGTCGGATCAGGAATTTGAGGGACGTTGTGCGCCGCATTACAGGCCTTGATGCACTTGTCGGAGTCTGTTCGATTGCGCCACTTTCCGAGGTCAATGGCCATACCCCAGCGGGTAGTCTTAGCCGCCCCGCCCGCGGCGGTTGCCGGCGAGCCCGTAAGCTCGGTGACGGCGCGCACCGCCTTCCTTCCCGCGAATGCCAGCAAGGACAATCCCGAAAGCCGGAGGAAATCTTTTCTCGTCATTTTCATGGTGTCCTCCTGGCCGCAACAAGCTGGGGTTTATTGTGGCAATCCCAGCAATACAAAGCGGAGACGCCGGCATAGGTATGGCAGCGGTCACAGAACTGCGCCCTATCGGTATGACATTCTCCCAGGCAGGTTCGCGTGAGACTCGCGTCGTAGGATTTTCCGTTCGTCGCATGAATCCGGCGTACGCCGTTACGCACGACATCCTCGCGCCAGTCGATCAGCAAACGCATGTGTGCCGTCCGCATGTACGGAATCGGTGCGACGCACTCCTTCGCCTGCGTTGGCAACTGCAATTGCGGCTGCTTGGCTTGGGTTCCCAACGCCGCGGCGTGCCACAGTGGATAGGTAAATAGGATCAGGAACACCGCCAGCCCACCGGCAATCAGAACGCGCTCACGCATGGGCCACCTCCGCTCCGCCGGCATCTCCGGCTGGAATCACCGCTTTCGCCGGGAGCGGCTCCCCGCGAAGATCGGTCGTGCGTGTTTCGCCCGTCATCACCAGCGCGTTTCCCAGCAACTCGTGAACTCCGGCAACCTCCACGCCCGGCACCCAATACTCCAACAACGGGGGCAATGTTGCCTTGTCGATGGCGCACATGCACGCCAGCACATTCACGCCGTGCTTTTCTTTCACGTACTTCACGGCATTGGCCCGGGGAAATCCGCCTCGCATCCGCATTTCGATGTTTTCGTCCGTGCCCAGCCCGGAGCCGCTACCGCAGCAGAACGTCTGTTCGCGTATGGTGTTCTCCGGCATTTCGTAAAAGTGGTTGCACGACTTCTTGATGATGTAGCGAGGCTCCTCCAGCAAGCCCATGCCGCGGGCGGGATTGCAGGAATCGTGATAGGTAACCTTCCAGTTGTCGTTGCGGCTCGGGTCCAGTTTGAGTTTGTTGTGGTGGAGCAGGTCGGCGGTAAACTCGGAGATATGCAGCATCTTCGTTGATTTCGCGTTATCGAAGCGCGTGCCCGTTATCGGCGAAACCGGAACTTCGAGGAAATCCGCCGGACCGTTCATGGTGTCCATGTACTGATGAAGCACCCGCCACATGTGCCCGCACTCGCCGCCTATGATCCACTTCACACCCAACCGTTTGGCCTCGTCATAGACCTTGGCGTTCAGCCGCTTCATCAGTTCGTGCGAAGAGAACAAGCCGAAGTTGCCGCCTTCGGAAGCAAAGGCGCTGACCGTATAATCCAGCCCGATCTCCTTAAAGATCATCAGGTAACCGAGCAGGGTGTAATAGTGCGGGGTGCCGAAGTAGTCAGCCGAAGGCATGATGAAAAGGATTTCCGCGCCCTTGCGATTGATCGGAACTTCGATCGGCACGCCGGTGATCTCTTGCAGTTCCTCGGCGGCAAAGTCGAGGCTGTCCTTGAAGCCGTGGGGTTGGATACCCAGGTGATTGCCGGTGCGGAAGCAGTTCGCGGCTGGCTCGAGCACCCAATTGATGTTGCATCCGAGCAGGTTCAGCAACTCGCGGCCAATCATCGTGATTTCAGCCGTGTCAATGCCGTAGGGGCAGTAGACCGAGCACCGCCGGCATTCCGTGCACTGGTAAAAGTAGTAAAACCATTCCTTAATGACGTCTTCCGTCAGCTCGCGCCCGCCCGCAAGCGCCCCGAAAATGCGACCGCTCAAGGTGAAATAGCGCCGGTAAACTGAGCGTATCAATTCGGCGCGCAGCACCGGCATATTCTTTGGATCACCGGAGCCGATATAGAAGTGGCACTTGTCGGCGCAGGCTCCGCAGCGCACGCAAATATCCATAAACAGCCTGAAGGAGCGATATTTATTGAGCCGGTCCTTCATTCCGTCGAGGATGATCCGTTTCCAATCAGGCGGCAGCTTCCAGTCGGCATCCATCGGCTGCCACTCACGCGGATTAGGCATGCCGAGATATTTGAGGTTCTTCGGCAGCGCGCTGTAACAGATCACGCCCTTGCGCAACTCGGGCCGGGTATCACGCCAGTCGCCCTGCGGGGATTTCTGTTCAATCTGCAGTAGTTTTTCGGACATCTTCGACCTCGAGCGGCAACCCCGCGGTGATGATCTTGTCCCGGAACTCATCCTCCCACTCTTGGTAGGTGTGGGTTTTTACCGGATAGTTCCAGGGGTTGACATGACGTTCGCTGCGGTTGTTATTGGCCAGGTTGCGCGTCGGACTCAGAAAAATCCCGCCCATATGCATGAGCTTGCTGAACGGAAGGTACGCTGCCAGCGTGCTCACCAGCAGCAAATGAACCATGAACACCGGGCTCAAAATCTGCGGGATGACCGGGTGGAAGGTGGCCAAGCCAAGCGCAAATTGCTTGATGGCGGCAACGTCCACTCTAGCCGCGTGGCGCATCAGTACCCCGGAAAGCGCGATTCCCAGAAGCAGAAAGAGTGCAAAATAATCGGTAAACAGTGAAATGTAGCGAACCATCGGTTCGCGCATTCTACGCAGCAGCAAATACGCCAGCGATGCGACGACAATCACGTCGGAGGCGTATACGACCGGAACGCCAACCTGGAAAAAGCCGTCGACTCGCTGCAGCAAAAGTACAAACGCCGGCACCGGCTCCACCAGCAGTCGCACATGTCTAAGCAAGATCATGAGCAGCGACCAATGAAACCCCAACGCCCCGAGCCAGAGAAACTTGCTCTCGCCAAACGACGCCTTGCCTTCGGCTACCTTGCTGCGCGTGTTGCGGAATAGGGACCTAAACAGCAACACCTCCAGCGCCATCCGCACCGCCGCCGCTATTCCAGTCGAGGGATTGTCAAAGGTTGCGGACTTGATCCAGCTCAGCGATTTCTGCTGTCCGCAGGTTGTGGGAATGCGGAAGGGCACTGGCGTCGCCGCCCAACGCCATATTCGTGCGCAAATACCCCCGAGAAAAATGGCGCACGCCGCGTAGGGGACGGCTACTCCCAGCAGTGTGCCCGTCAGGGTGGATGTGCCTGCCAGAATCCCGGCGCAAATCAGCGCAGCCACCGCCAGCAATGCATAGACCGCGTTCACAGGCAATCCCTCGTGCGTTGCCGGACGCTGAGCGCCCGCTTCGCTTCGTTGATCCGGACCAGGGCCACATCTTCGCGGCACCTCACGTACTGGTCGAAGGTCATCAACGCCAGTTCGTCGATGCGGCGCTCGAGATCCGGAAACTGATCGCGCGCGTCGTGTTCGCGAATGATCTGCCGCAGCAGAAAGACAAAGCAAACAGCCTCGGCCGGCGTGCATTCCTGAACCGCACGCAGCCGGACGAGGCCATCCAGTGCTTCTGACGTACGCGCGGCATCCATCTCTCCGGCCAGCTCCTGCAGCAGCTTGGACAGCGACTCGCGCAC